>NZ_JAKEVZ010000049.1:0-952 GCF_021491425.1 Mariniradius sediminis
TGAGGGATTTGATTCAGTTCCTTGTAAACAAATGACTCATGAATCCGAACGTATAACCTTGGAATAACTCTTTTATCTGTGTTCATCTGTGAAATCTGTGGTCCATCATTTTTGAACCACAGATGACGCAGATTTCCACAGATGGGAATCTTCGGCTTGAGGGATTTGATTCAGTTCCTTGTAAACAAATGACTCATGAATCCGAACGTATAACCTTGGAATAACTCTTTTATCTGTGTTCATCTGTGAAATCTGTGGTCCATCATTTTTGAACCACAGATGACTATCTTTTTGTGTTTGAATCGACCAAAAATCCATTCGCGATCCTTTTGATCTGAATAGCGGGCGTCCCAAAATTGATAAGTAAACCGAGTTGAAATTTGCATGCCTTTAGGTAATGAAGCACTTGAGCTAGATGTATATCCTCCAAGTCCTTTACAGCTTTCAGTTCTACTAAAACTTTGTTTTCGACAACCATGTCAGCAAAAAATGTCCCAACTTCAACGTGTTCATAATAGACTTTTAACTCATATTGTTGATAGACCAAGAAACCGCTTTTTCTTAGTTCATAGACCAAGGCATTTTCATAAACCTTTTCCATGAATCCCGGTCCCAAAGTATTCGATACTCGAAAGGCCTTGCCAATTATTGCTTTTGTTAAAATGTTCGTGTTTTCCATTTAGACTAAAGGTAAAACACGAAATTTTACTTATTCAATTTTAGTCGACTAAACACGGCTATTGACGAAATCTCATCTCGACAGCGAAATTTATCTGTGTTCATCTGCGAAATCTGTGCTTTATTTATTTTTACCACAGATGACGCAGATTTCCACAGATGGGAATCTTTGGCTTGAGGGTTTGATGCTGTTCGTTGGAAACGAATGGTTCAGCAATCCGAAGGTATAACCTAGGAATAACTCATTTATCTGTGATCATCTGCGAAATCTGTG
>NZ_JAKEVZ010000050.1:0-698 GCF_021491425.1 Mariniradius sediminis
TGAGCCCTGTCAGCGGATCGACAACCACGACGTTGGAAAGTGTTGTATTGCCCGTGTTGGTGACGACAATAGTATAATTCAACACGTCTCCCACTGCGTCGAAGCTGCTTTCAGCCACCGACTTGTCCATGGATAGGGCAGGCGATTGTACCGCGTTGACGGTTACCTGGTCGGAAACGGATACAGAGCCCGAAGAGGCGGAAGCCGTGTTGCCAACCGAACCGTTGTCCAAGTCAGACTGGACGATGGTATAAGAAGTATTGAAGCTTTGCGAAGCCGTAGGTGCCAGCGAAGCGATGGTCTGGTTGAGCCCTGTCAGCGGATCGACCACGACAACATTCGACAAAGTCACGTTGCCCGTGTTGGTCACCACAATAGTATAATTCAACACGTCTCCCACTGCGTCGAAGCTGCCCTCCGCGACTGTTTTCTGGATACTTAAAGCAGGCGATTGTACCGCATTGACGGTTACCTGGTCGGAAACGGATACCGATCCCGAAGAAGCCGAAGCTGTGTTGGCGACCGAACCGTTGTCCAAGTCAGATTGGACGATTGTGTAAGATGTGTTGAAGCTTTGCGAAGCCGTTGGAGCGAGCGAAGCAATGGTCTGGTTCAAACCTGTCAAAGGATCGACGACCACGACGTTGGGCAGGGTTACATTGCCCGTGTTGGTCACTACAATTGTGTAGTTCAGGACA
>NZ_JAKEVZ010000051.1:0-563 GCF_021491425.1 Mariniradius sediminis
TAGTAGGGCTTGTCGATGCTCTCCTCCAGTTTCTTGAACCTGGTCGCCTTGCCGCAGCACTTCTCCCGTAGCGGGCAGCTCCCGCAGACCGTCTCCGAACTCCTGTAGCTCTTTTTGTCGTAGCCCTTGCTGTCGGTCTTGATGCCCTTGAAGGTCAGGACTGCGCCTTTGCCGCCGGGTTTCTCGCAGCGGTATTCGTCGCTGTCGGCATGGTAGCTGAAGCCCTCCCGCTCGGGCTTGTACTGCCCGAAGTTGGGGATGTAGGCGTCTATGCCCCGTTCCTCGCAGTACCGGAGTGCCTTGCCGCTGCTATAGCCCGCATCCGCGGTGACCTGGTCGATTCCCATACCCAATCCTTCGAGGTTGTCCAATGTCTGGTCCAGGATCTCTGGCAGGTTTTCGCTGTCCCTGCTTCCCGCCGTGCTTGCACAGGCCCCGGTGATGACGTGGTGGGCATCGTCGACCGCCACCTGTCCGCAGTAGTTCAGCTGACGGGCCTTCCCCGGCTTGGTGCTGATCCTGGCATCGGGGTCCGTGGGGCTGTAATGCGTATGGTTGCTCAG
>NZ_JAKEVZ010000052.1:0-563 GCF_021491425.1 Mariniradius sediminis
GTAACCGTCGAGGAGCCGTTCAGGGTAAAACCGGTGACTGGGGCTAAGTCGTAACAAGGTAGCCGTACCGGAAGGTGCGGCTGGAACACCTCCTTTCTGGACGGGCCGCCGCCGGCGCCGTTCCATCTTCTCACTTTAATTATCGGGCTTGTAGCTCAGGTGGTTAGAGCGCTACACTGATAATGTAGAGGTCCGTGGTTCGAGTCCACGCAAGCCCACATTAACTTGAGTTGTTTGTGCCTATACAAACGGTATATGCACTACCAAAAAAATTGATCTTCAATTGTGCTTTAAATAATTGAATAATTGAAGTAAAAACGGGGGATTAGCTCAGCTGGCTAGAGCACCTGCCTTGCACGCAGGGGGTCAACGGTTCGAATCCGTTATCCTCCACCCAAGCTGAACAAATGAGTTCAGGAAGTTCATTGACGTGCTAAAACCGAATATGCGGCGGGCCCCTTGCCGCGGAGCGATCCGCGGGTTGGGGTCCCGTCGGGCGCCGTGCCCGGCAAAAGGGGGCACGGCGCGAAGCAAGTAGAGAAGGGCGCACGGGGGATGCCTGG
>NZ_JAKEVZ010000053.1:0-504 GCF_021491425.1 Mariniradius sediminis
AGTTTTCATGCCACGTGGGCGTTGCCCCGTTTTCCTTCGAATCGGGAACCAGCCAGAGATCCAGGCGCAAGGTCTCGAACCGGGCCAACAAGGACCTAAAGACCCTCTTCCATATGGCGGCACTATCTGCGATCAGGATGAAGGGGGAACTCAGGGACTATTTTGAAAGGAAAGTAGCTGAAGGCAAGAACAAAATGACGGTCCTAAATGCAGTCAGAGCCAAAATAATCAACCGGATATTCGCTCTGATAAGGGAAGACCGAAAATATGAAAAATCCTATATCAACCCGTTGTTTAATCCATAAGAATATCGGGACGGGACGATCCCGGCAGGGGGCTCAAAAGGGCAGCAGAGATGTTGCCTTTTTCATTTTCAGCCTATGGAGACCCATTTTGTCTACATACTCTACTCCCCATCAACAGGTAGCTACTACATTGGCCAAACGATGGACTTGGAAAACCGGTTGATACAGCACAACAGCCACTTTTTCAAAGACTCGCACA
>NZ_JAKEVZ010000005.1:0-303962 GCF_021491425.1 Mariniradius sediminis
AGTTTTCATGCCACGTGGGCGTTGCCCCGTTTTCCTTCGAATCGGGAACCAGCCAGAGATCCAGGCGCAAGGTCTCGAACCGGGCCAACAAGGACCTAAAGACCCTCTTCCATATGGCGGCACTATCCGCGATCAGGATGAAGGGGGAACTCAGGGACTATTTTGAAAGGAAAGTAGCTGAGGGTAAGAACAAAATGACGGTCCTAAATGCAGTCAGAGCCAAAATAATCAACCGGATATTCGCTCTGATAAGGGAAGACCGAAAATATGAAAAATCCTATATCAAACCCGTTGTTTAATCCATAAGAATATCGGGATTGGTTACTTCCTGCCTGTCGGCAGACAGGTTTTTGACAAGAAAAAAAGTGACAAGAGAAATAAAGAATGGTAATCCAATCCAGCTCAGAGAGTGAGTAATGGTAGTAAGCCAATTACAAATTGGCAGGGATAGGAGGGCCGGATTGCAAATCCGACCCAGCCGGGGATTGACGAGGCCTATAACGCTCCTGTTAAAATCGCTCACAAAATCGCCTCTCCGAGGCTCGTGATCCCAATCGAATTCTCTTTGCTACAATCAAAACGCCACGCTGTGGCTGCGAACCTTGTTCTGCACCCGATACCCTCCGCCTACAATTCTCCCTCTCCTCCAGGAGAGGGGCGGGGTGAGGTGGTCAATTCCTCAAACCGCACAAAGCACCTGGTTCGGTCGCGCGCGGGGAATGAAAGTCCGCCGGGCCGGCCAGGGCCTTGCGGGCTGATAGGATCGGACTTTCTTGACTTTTTGGTTACTTTTTTGTCAAGAAAAAAGTGACAGGGGAAGGAGACAAATAGAATTTAAATCCAACATTGACGAAGGCTAACAACAATCCAATTTGAAAAATCCAATAAGATCGCCTCTCTGAGGCTCGTGATGCACAACCAAAACCCATTTCTACAATCAAAACGCCACGCTGTGGCTGCGAACCTTGTTCTGCACCCAATACCCTCCGCCTACAATTCTCCCTCTCCTCGAGGAGAGGGTCGGGGTGAGGTGGTAATTCATCATTCATCATTTTACATTTCCCCACAAGTAGGGATTAGTGTGGGATCACCATCCATCATTCATCAACGCCCACACCAAGGGCCTGACTACATCAAATAACCCCCATCGACCGAGACTACTGAGACTGAAACCCTGAAAAGGGAAATCCTATTCACAAATCATCAGTTTTGTGGTATATTGTTCTCATAACACAACATCAACCTATGCACTCCTTGTTGAAAATTACATCTCTAGCGCTCTGCCTGATTTTTCCGGCACTGGTTTGGGCACAAAAGAAGCAGCCTGCCGCGGCAGCCACCCAAACTTCGGGTTTAACTTCATCCACATTTTCAAGCCTGCGGTTTCGATCGATCGGTCCGGCGGTCACTTCCGGGCGGGTTTCTGATTTTGCGGTAAACCCCAACAACCACAGTGAATATTATGTCGCCACTGCCTCGGGCGGTGTGTGGAAAACCACCAACCGGGGGGTTACCTACACCCCGATTTTTGATGCCCAGGGATCCTACTCCATTGGATGTGTGACACTTGACCCCTCGAACCCGAGCGTCGTCTGGGTGGGCAGTGGTGAAAACAACAACCAGAGATCCGTGTCCTACGGTGATGGCGTCTACAAAAGCGAGGACGGGGGCAAGACTTGGAAAAACATGGGCTTGAAAAACTCGGAGCACATTTCATCCATCATTGTACACCCCAGTAATCCCAACATCATCTATGTCGGCGCTTATGGGCCGGTCTGGAGCGAGGGCGGCGATCGGGGTGTCTACAAATCGACCGATGGTGGTGCTTCCTGGACCCTCGTCAAATCCGTGAGCGCCTTCACGGGTGTGAATGACCTTGTGATGGACCCGCGCAATCCGGATGTATTGTATGCCGCTTTTCATCAGCGCATGCGCAAAGTCTTCACCTACATCGGCGGCGGTCCGGAATCAGCGCTGTACAAAACCACGGATGGGGGCACCACCTGGAAAAAACTGGAGGGCGGATTGCCGGGCGGGGAACTCGGACGGATCGGCTTGGCCATCAGCCCGGTAAACCCGGATGTATTGTACGCCGTGGTGGAAGGGGATGGAGACAAGGGGGGAATCTACCGCAGTGCCAACCAGGGTGCAAGCTGGGAAAAACGCAGTTCCTTCTTCACCTCGGGCAACTATTACCAAGAGGTTACCTGTGATCCAAAAAACGTGGACCGGATTTTCATCACCGATACCTATTACAAGGTGAGCCACGACGGCGGCAAGACGGTCCAAAACCTCGGCGAAATCAACAAGCACATCGACAACCATTGTATTTGGATAGACCCCAACGATACCAACCACCTCTTGGTCGGCTGTGACGGGGGCATCTATGAGACTTGGGATTTTGCCAACACATACGACTTCAAGGCCAATCTGCCCGTGACCCAGTTCTACAAGGTATCGACAGACAATGATTATCCCTTTTACGGGGTTCATGGTGGCACCCAGGATAACTTGAGCTTGGGTGGTCCCAGCCGCAGTACTTCCGCCAATGGCATCGTCAATGCGGATTGGTACGTGACATCCTTGGGTGACGGATTTGAAACCCAGGTGGACCAGTCCAACCCAAATATCATCTATGCACAGAGCCAATATGGTGGATTGAATCGCTTTGATCGGAAAAGCGGAGAGTATCTGCCCATCAGACCCATCGAGAAAGAAGGGGATGCGCCTTACCGCTGGAACTGGGACGCGCCGCTCCTAATCAGCCAACACAGCAACACCCGCCTGTACTTTGGCGCCAACAAAGTCTTCCGGACAGATGACCGCGGCGATTCCTGGAAAGTGATCAGCCCGGATTTGAGCCGGCAGGTTGACCGCAACAAATTTGAAGTGATGGGCAAAATCTGGTCTGTGGATGCCATCGCCAAAAACCAAAGCACCGACATCTTTGGACAGACCACCACGATCGCGGAATCCAAGCTCGATGAGAAACTCCTTTGGGTTGGGACCGACGATGGCTTGATTCACCTCACCACGGATGGAGGTGGGACATGGACGAAATTCGATAACCTGCCGGGAGTTCCTGCCATGAGTTACGTACACCAAATCATCGCTTCGCTTCATGATAAGAACGTGGCCTATGTTTGCTTCAATCACCACAGGTATGGAGACTTCAAACCCTATGTCTTGAAAACCAGCGATATGGGCAAGACATGGAAGCCGATCCATTCGGACTTGCCCGTCCGCGGCAGTGTGTATTCCATTGCGGAAGATCACGTCGACCCCAACCTGTTGTTTGTGGGTACGGAGTTTGGATTGTTTTTCTCCAATACCGGAGGCACAAATTGGATCCAGTTGAAAAGTGGATTGCCTACGATTGCGGTGCGGGATATCGAAATCCAGCGCAGGGAAAATGACCTGGTGTTGGCTACCTTCGGAAGGGGATTCTACATCTTGGATGATTACGCACTCCTGCGGAACTTTAGAAGTGAAGATCTTGCCAAGACGGCCATCATTTTTCCGGTAAAGGAAAGTCTGATGTACATCGAGCGTTTTCCTTTGGGCTTGCGGGACAAGGGACATTTGGGAAGCAACTACTTCTCCACGCCCAATCCGAAACCTGGCGCCGTGTTTTCCTACTACCTCAAGGAGGATATCAAAACCATGAAGGATAAACGCCAGGAGGAGGAGCAAGCCAAATTTGAAAAGCAACAACCGGTCTACTATCCTCCGATGGATAGTTTGAGGAAAGAAGACAACCAGCCCGACCCATACCTGTTGTTTACGATCAAGGATGGAAAAGGCCAGGTGATTCGCCATATCAAGGCCCCGGCCAACCAGGGACTGAACCGAATCAGCTGGGATTTCCGGTACGGATCTCCTGCACCGGTCAATAACCGCTATACGCCTGCGCCTGACCAGTTGTTTGGGGGTGCTGAGACGGGTGCCTTGGTGATGCCTGGACAGTATTCGGTGACGCTTTCTTCCGTAGTGGATGGAGTGGTGAGCGAGTTGGCCGGTCCGGTGAACTTCAGCTGCAAGTTGCTCGAACAAGGCAGCCTACCGACCGATATGGCAGCGAACACGGCTTTCTACCAGAAAGTGACAGACATACGCAAGGCCGTCAGTGCCGCCAACGATTTGTTCAATAACATGGATCAACGCTTGAGAAATATCAACTTGGCGCTTTTGGACATGCCGGCACCGCTGCAGGCTTATACGAAGCGCGCCTATGATTTACAGCAACAGATGGTGTCGATGCGGATAAAATTATATGGTGACCAATCGGCAGCACGCAGGGAGTTCGAAACCCTTCCTTCCATCAATGACAGGGTAGGCGGTATTGAATATGCCATTTGGAATTCGACGGCACCCGTTCCCAAACTGTACCAAGAATCCTATGACCTGGCCGCCAAGCAGTTCAGCGCATGGTTGACGGAATTGAGGTCCATGCATACATCGATTGAAGCTTTGGAAAAAGAGTTGGAGATCAACAAGGCCCCCTATACCCCGGGAAGATGGCCGGATTGGAAGGCCAATGAGTAGGCCTAGGGTATATTAAACTGAAAGGAAAACATACCTGCCTTTTTCGAGGTCCAAGCTACGCGCTGAGGTTCCGGAAAGAGGCAGGTATTTTCTTTGTTGTTACGAGATTGTAAAATTTGGCATTTACAGAAAGGCAAGGACAGCCGCGTCCCGTCATGCTGAACCGTAGCTTGCGGAGGGAAGCATCTCCTGAATTGCGGAGACGTTTCTCCACGATACCGTCGGACTGTCTGGTAGCTGCGCCTGTGGCACATGCTGTGGTCGTGTTTTATTGAATGGTTTGATTGGGAAAGGGCCTCACTTTGTCATTCCGAGGCACGAGGAATCTATTCCCCTTGTCCGAAGGTTGCACCGTCGGACTGTCTGTTATCTGCGCCTGTGGCGCATTGTGCCATGGTGTTTTAATGAATGGTCTGTGATAACACAAACCATGGGGAAATTGTATTTTTAACAACATAGCTCACATAGGAACATAGCATCTAATCGACAACAAACTATGTGAGCTCTGTGGACTATGTGGTAAGAAAGTGACTCCCGCAACCTCGCTATCCTGCGTTTCCGACCGCAGGAGGTTTTTTCATATTGTAAATGTAGGATGCCGCCCCTTCGGGGCTTGAGGGAAATCGGCTCCGCATGGGCGAAGGGCTACACCCTTCGCTTTGGGATGGCGCCCCGTTGGGGCTACGTGTCCTTAGGCTGAAAATGAGACCTTATCGTGCGGTATTCTCCCTCTCCTTGAGGAGAGGGTCGGGGTGAGGTGGTCGATACCCGGCTATCCAGCGTTTCCGAATACAGGATCGCTATGTTGAAAATGGTATGTGATGACTCAGACCATGGTGTGCGATGTTGATGTATCTAGCCAAAAACACGCGCGGACGTTCTCAATACCCTGCGGCCTGTCCGTCTTTTCTGGATTCCGAGGCACCGATGTAGACTTTGTTTACCGGGTCATACATGATGGCCTGATACCCGCCGAAGGGACCCACGCTAAACTCCACCCGATGGCCCATTTCTTCGAGCTGGCGGATGACTTCGTAGGAGAAGCCGCTTTCCAGATTCAGCGAACCTCCGTTGCTCATTTTGGACCCCGTGGGTTCGGAGGAACCATTGTGCCGCATCCTCGGGGCATCGCCTGCTTCCTGCAGGTTCATGCCAAAATCAATCAAATTGACTACTATTTGCGTATGCCCCTGCGGCTGTACCGAGCCGCCCATCAGACCGAAGCTGATGTATGGCTTCCCATCTTTGGTGATAAAGGCCGGGATGATCGTATGAAAAGGCCGTTTACCCTTTGCCAGGGAATTCCAATGGTTTGGATCCTGGACATTGAACTGTTGTCCGCGGTTTTGCAGTACAAAGCCCAAGCCGTCCGGCACCATGCCCGACCCAAACTCATCGTAAATACTTTGGATAAAGGAGACCATATTGCCGTCTTTGTCCGCCACGGTGAGATAAGTCGTGTTTCCTTTTTCGATTTCCCCGGCAGGGTAGGCCATCGCCGCCTTGTTGGGGTCGATAAGTTTGCGGCGCTCGGTAGCATATTCCTTTGAAATCAGCTTTTGTACGGGTATTTGGTTGAAAGCAGGGTCGGCATAGAACTTGGCCCGGTCTTCGAAAGCCAACTTCTTGGCTTCAGTCAGCACGTGCAGGTATTCCGCACTGCCAAAGCCCATGGATTTGATGTCGTAGCCTTCGAGAATATTGAGCATTTGGAGGACGGCGATTCCCTGCCCGTTGGGTGGCAGTTCCCATACATCGTAACCCCGATAGTTGGTACTGACGGGTTCGACCCATTCGGAGGTATGTTTTTTCAGGTCTTCATAACGGAGATAACCCCCGTTTTCCTTCATAAAGCGGTCGATGGTTTGGGCGATTTCTCCTTCATAAAAAGCCGCACGGCCATCTTTGGCGATGAGGGAATAGGTTCTGCCTAGGTCGGGATTCTTGAAGACTTCTCCTTTTCTCGGCGTGTTTTTGCCATTGGGCATGTATGTTTTTCGGAAACCGGGGATTTCCTGCATCTCGGGATAGGCACCGTTCATTTGCCAGGCGATCACCTCGGTAATGGGGAAGCCCTTGTTGGCATAGTCGATGGAAGGTTGAAGGATTTCCTGCATCGAGAGTTTCCCAAAGCGCTTGTGCATCTCAAACCAACCGTCCACGCAACCCGGCACGGAGACGGGCAGGGGCCCCAACAGGGGCACATAATTCAGGCCTTTTTCTTTGAAAACCTCCATTGTCAGCAACTCAGGTGCCCGACCGCTTCCATTAAAGCCATAGAGTTTTTGGGTTTTGGCATCCCAAATGATGGCAAAAACATCGCCGCCGATTCCGCATCCATTGGGTTCGACCAAGCCCAGCATGGCGTTGGCAGCGATGGCAGCATCCATTGCGGTACCTCCTTTTTTCAAAATATCCAATGCTACCTGCGTTGCTAAGGGCTGGGCTGTTGCAGCCATGCCGTTTTGTGCGATAACTTCAGATCTGGTGGCAAAGTGCTTGCCGCTGACCCTGTCCTGGGCCCAAGTGGCGGTGGCAAGTAAGGAAAGAGCGGAAAGGAAATACAGTCGTCTCATGAGGATAGCATTAGCCCTGCGATACTAAATCAGTCCATAGATTGTTCCAAGGGAAAGTTTTTGAGTGGTAGGGCGAGGATATGGAAATCAGCTGTTCCAAAAGCCATTTGAAGATTTTCAAGCGATCCTGTTTTCCTGCGTTTCCGAACGCAGAACTTTGACGTAATGGATGGTCTTTGCGGACACAGACCATGGGGAGGGAGGGGGAGACGCGCCGATGCGCGAAGGGCTTCACCCTTCGCTGCGGGATTAGGCCCGGATCTAAATCTGAAAGAGACAACTTTTTAGACCGCGCGCGGGGAATGGAAGTCCGGCGGGCCGGCCAGGGCCTTGCGGGCTGATAGGATCGGACTTTCTTGACTTTTTGGTTACTTTTTTGTCAAGAAAAAAGTAACAGGGGGAAAACTTTAGGTTAAATCACCTGCGTTGAAAATGATGAAAACAATCCCCTACATCTATTCCCGGTTTTTGGAGATAACCCAGATCCAATCTTAAATTTCCCGCCCCAAAAAATCCAAAAGATCGCTTACACCTTTTCCCCCGGGTTGCGGTGCATAAGGAATTTCCCACAGAAAAGGAGAATAGAAGCTCATTACCCGGGCTATTGAGATTTCCACCCGCTCCGGGGTGGTTTCTCTGCAAGCCTATGTTTCCGAATTTGAGCAAGCGGAAAGTCCATTTTCGAGCATTGATCTGCACAAAGTACTTGATAAGCGTAAGCGGGGAATGGAAGTCCGCCGGGCCGGCCAGGGCCTTGCGGGCTGACAGGATCGGACTTTCTTGTCCCTGATAATTACGTGGATAGTTTACTTTTTTTGATAAGAAAAAAAATAACAGATAAATATGCATTTCAAGAATTGATAGCAATAAGGGCCATTTTTTGGCCTGGGAACGACGGTATCAAGAGGAATTGGCTTGGTTTTTTATTTATTTGGTATCAAAATCCTCGTTCGATGGAAATCCCAAGTTTGGCCCAACTCAAAAAAGACCTCAGCTACTTGACCGAAAAGGAATTGGTGGACATCATCACGGATTTGGCCAAGTTCAGCCGCGATAACAAAGCCTTTCTCTACTTCAAGCTCAATGAGCGCGATATGCCCAGTCTTTTTGTAGACACCGTCAAGGAAGATTTGGATGAGGCTTTTCAATCCGCCAACACCAAGAATTACCACCTTGCCAAAAAATCCGCCCAAGCCATCCGCCGCAAACTCAACAAATCACTCAAATTGGGCAAGAACAAGGCTGACCAAGCCGAGCTGATCCTGTACTTCTGCGAAATGCTCCGGAAATATGGGTATATGCAATTCCGGCATCCCGTGATTACAAACCTTTACCAAGTACAGGTCGGCAAAGCCACAAAGCTGATCGCTACGCTGCACGAAGACTTGCAGAGTGACTTTACCTATCGCTTGGAAGAACTAGCATAAGACTATGGAAATTTCCGTTTTCTCAGATCCCATCGCGTTAGGTCATCAGGCCGGGAAAATCGGCGCCCAACTGATTCGTAGTGCCATCCAAAGCCAAGGATTTGCAAACATCATCCTGGCCACAGGCACCAGTCAGTTTGAAACCTTGAAACAGCTTTTGCAGGAAAAACAGGTAGACTGGAGCAGAGTCACCGTGTTTCATTTGGATGAATATATCGGAATTCCAATCACCCATCGGGCGAGCTTCAGGAAGTACCTGAATGAACGATTCTTTGATCAAGTAAACTTGAAAGCCTATCACCTGATCGATGGGGAGCATAATCCCGAAAAGGAATGCAAGCGCCTATCAGGGATTATTGAAAAACATCCAATCGACGTGGCCTTTGTTGGTATTGGAGAAAATGGACATTTGGCCTTCAATGATCCACCGGCTGATTTTCACACCAAAGAACCCTACATCATAGTCGAATTGGATGAAGCCTGCCGCATGCAGCAACTTGGGGAAGGCTGGTTCCCGGATTTGGCTTCCGTGCCCAAGCGGGCCATTTCCATGTCCATACAGCAGATCATGGGATCCAAAAATATCATCTGTTCGGTGCCGGATCTCCGAAAAGCCCAAGCAGTCAAAGCATGTTTGGAAGGGGAAATTAGCCCCATGCATCCCGCATCCATCTTGCAAAATCATAGGGATTGTCGGATTTTTTTGGATTCTTCGTCTTCATCCCTGCTTTCCGGCCGCTAGTCTGAAAATCATTGGAGGATTGGGATAAAATCAGGTATTTCAAGAGACAGGAAACCGAAGCTTGATTTCCCTGTGATCGAACCCAAAGCCAGCCTATGCCATCCACCACTTCCGCGGTCCGGGCGGACCAACTCAGTTCTCGGGACACCTGGATTTCCATCGGGATCATCGGAATATTGTTTTTCATTTTTGGATTTGTCTCTTGGGTCAATGCCATCCTGATTCCCTATTTCAAAATCGCCTTTACCCTCAGCAATTTTGACTCCTATTTGGTGGCGTTTGCCTTTTACATCTCCTATTTGGTGATGTCGGTCCCTTCTTCCTATTTGCTGCGGGCCGTAGGTTTTAAGAAGGGGATGATGTATGGTTTTTTTGCCATGTCCTTGGGTGCTTTCCTTTTTGTACCAGCCGCGATGGTGCGGACCTATGAGTTGTTTTTGTTGGGTTTGTTTACCCTGGGTACGGGCTTGGCAGTCCTGCAAACCGCTGCAAATCCCTATGTCACCGTCTTGGGTCCAAAGGAACGTGCCGCGCAGCGGATCAGCATCATGGGCATTTTCAACAAAGGTGCGGGAATTTTGGCACCGCTGCTGTTTGCAGCAGTCGTGCTGAAGGTAGGGGACAGTGAGTTGTTTCAGCAATTGGACCAGATGGGCCCTGAGGCAAAAGATGCCGCTTTGGGGGAATTGATCCGACGGGTCATGGTGCCTTATGCGGTGGTTGGCGTGGTCTTGTTGGGTCTTGGGATTTTTGTCAGGTTTTCACCTTTGCCGGAAATCGACACCGAACATGAATCCGAAGCCCTGGCTGAGGCAAATTCGGGTAAGCATTCCATTCTTCAATTTCCCCACCTGATATTGGGGGCTTTTGCCATTTTTCTTCACGTGGGGACACAGGTGATTGCGATCGATACGGTCATTCCCTACGCCAATTCCTTTGGAATCAGTCTCTTGGATGCCAAAGTGCTTCCATCGTTCACGCTGGCATTCACCATTTTGGGCTATTTGATCGGGATATCCATGATCCCCAAAGTTATCTCTCAGGTCAACATACTTAGGATATGTACCCTCTTGGGAAGTTGTTTGACCTTATTGATTGTGTACGGCAGCGGACCGATCCAATTCTGGGGGATGGAGATGGACATTTCCATTCTTTTTGTGGTTTTGCTCGGATTGGCCAATTCCTTGGTTTGGGCGGGTATTTGGCCTTTGGCCTTGGATGGTTTGGGTAGGTTTACCAAACTCGGCGCCTCCATCATGATCATGGGACTTTGCGGAAATGCAATTATGCCCATGATATATGGGCATTTTGCCGATATCTATTCAGAAAGAACGGCCTATTGGGTATTGTTTCCTTGCTATTTGTATCTGGTTTTCTATGCCGTAAAAGGCCATCAAATCCGTACATGGAAAAGCTCATAGCCAAAAATCCCTTTGATAATCAGGTGTATGAACTTTTCCTGGATAAAGGAGAGATCAGGAAGCTTCAGGCTATTTCCACCCATGAAGATTCAACATTGCTTTTGGGCCCTGGATTCTACGATTTACAGGTCAATGGCTTCGGCGGCTTTGACTACAATGAAGTACAGGCGGATTTTCGGTCCCTCGGCGGGATAACGGAAAAGCTGCTGCAGCGAGGGGTCACTTCCCACTTTCCAACGATCATCACAAATAGTCCGGATCGAATCCATCAATTGGTTACCCAAATTTGGAATTTATTGGAAGACGATCCCAAGGCAAGAAAATGCATTCCTGGAATACACTTGGAAGGGCCGTTCATCTCGCCTGAAGATGGTCCAAGAGGAGCGCATTTCCGGGAATTTGTGCAAGCGCCTGATTGGGAACTTTTCCAGTCTTGGCAGGAGGCTGCGCATGGTGAAATCAGGTTGGTGACGCTTTCGCCCGAATGGGAAAATGCCCCGGCGTTCATCAAAAAATGTGTCGATTCCGGCGTGTTGGTGGCGATTGGACATACCAAAGCATCCCATGCCCAGATTGAAAAAGCATTGGATGCAGGTGCACGGATGTCCACACATTTGGGAAATGGTGCCCATGCCATGCTTCCCCGGCATCCCAACTACCTATGGTCCCAATTGGCGGAGGATAGGCTGTGGGCAAGTATCATCGCGGACGGATTCCATCTGCCGCGGGAGGTGATTCAGGTTTTCAAAAAAGTGAAAGGGAAGAAGCTTTTTTTGGTCAGCGACGCTGTGGCCTTAGCCGGACTTCCGGCGGGAGAATACGACACGCCTGTGGGCGGAAAGGTCACTTTAAATACCGAAGGAAAGCTGCATCTCCGAGACAATCCCCAAGTATTGGCCGGTTCTGCAGGTTCGCTTTTGCAAGGCCTTGGTTTTTTGCTCAAAAATAACCTGGCGACTTTGTCGGAGGCTTGGGAAATGGCTTCGATTCGGCCAAGAAGTCTTTTTGAAAAGGGCTTAGAAAACTGGACGCCAACCATTGACTCCGATTCAATAATCATGGAAGTCGATGCCGCATCAAACCTAAAGCTTCATAAAACATTCAAAAACGGAAAGGAAGTATTTTCATCAAACCCAAACCCTTAAACTATGAGTCATTCATCGAAACGTAGAGAAATCATCAAAGCCCTTGGGACAGGGGCCCTGGGTCTGGGGGCACTGAGTCCCGCGTTTTCTTTCAATATCCTGTCTTCCTATCCTGTGAAAGCCAACTATCGGATAGCGGTGATTGGGGTCAACAGCCGTGGATTACAGCATATTCAGGCTTTGGCCAAGATTCCCAACGTAACCATCGCCTACGTCTGCGATGTGGATGCCAAGGCCTTGGCCAATGGGATTGATTTGGCTGTTAAATCAGGAAGCGTAAAGGCGCCCCTAGGAATCAAGGATTTTCGAAAGGCATTGGAAGACCCTACATTGGATGCGGTGTCGATTGCCATGCCGGACCATTGGCATACGCCGGCAGCACTATTGGCCATGCAGGCCGGAAAGCATGTGTATCTCGAAAAACCTGGGTCCCATAACCCCGCGGAGGCTGAATTGCTTGTGGATGCCACGAAAAAATATGGAAAGGTGGTGCAAATGGGCAACCAACGCAGGTCTTGGCCGAGGGTCCAAGAAGCCATGCAGGAACTCCACTCAGGGGCGATTGGAAGGGTTTATTATGCGCGGGCATGGTATACCAATACACGTAAATCCATCGGACATGGAAAGCTCAGCCCGACACCCGAATGGTTGGATTTCGAGCTGTGGCAAGGTCCTGCACCGAGAACGGATTTCCGTGACAATTTGATCCACTACAATTGGCACTGGTTCTGGCACTGGGGCACGGGAGAAATCGTCAACAACGGGGTGCATTTTCTGGATTTGGCAAGGTGGGGTCTGCAGGTGGATTATCCAAAAAGCGTGTATTCCAGCGGTGGTCGGTACCAGTTTGAAGATGATTGGGAGACACCCGATACCCAAATCGCGAGCTATCAGTTTGAAGGCGGCAAAACCATCCTCTGGGAAGGGCGAAGCTGCAATGCACGGGACATCAATGGAATGGGTTCCGGTGTCTCTTTCCATGGAGAAAATGGGACAATGGAATTGCTGAACAATTCCTACAAAATCTTTGACAACGGCAACACACTCGTCAAATCCGCAGAACCCACGAGCAACATCCTTCTGAATCAGCAGGGAGCGGGATTTGACATGGATGTGGACCATTTCCAAAATTTCATCGATGCCATCGATAATGGGAAAAGTCTGATTTCACCCTATCCAGAAATCAAAAAGAGTGTGCTCCTTTGCCATTTGGGCAATATCTCCTACCGTACGGGGAGAGCATTGGATATCAATACCCAAACCGGAAGGATAGAGCGGGATGCAGCAGCGATGAAACTTTGGGGAAGGGAATATCAGCCCGGTTGGGAACCCAAACTCTGAGTCCATGGAAATCCTTCTCAAACACCCCTCCAAGCGCCTGGTCTCGATCGATGCCTTGAGGGGATTTGATATGTTGATGATTTGCGGTGCAGATGCCTTTTTCAGGAGTTTTGAAGGAAAGACATCTTTTGCCTGGGTAGACGTTTTGGCCAGGCAATTTGAGCATCCGGAGTGGATTGGATTTACGTTTTATGATTTTATTTTTCCACTATTTCTGTTTGTCGCGGGGGTTTCTATTCCGTTTTCCCTCGGAAAATCCCTGGCCGAAAACGTATCCAAAAGGGAAATTTACAGAAAAGCGCTCTTACGGACTTTGCTGCTGATAGGATTGGGAATGCTGGACAAAAACGCCCCTTTCCCGTTTTTCGATTGGGAGCAAATCAGGTTGGGAAGTGTCTTGGGACGAATCGGTATTGCGGGATTTGTGACGGTTTTCTTGTTTCTGAATTTCCCAGCTAGGCAGCGCTTGGGCATTGTAGGGCTGGTCCTTATTGCCTACTATGCCGCAGTATTCCTGATTCCTGTGCCGGGTTTTGGCGCAGGAAATCTGAGTTTTGAAGGCAATTTGGCCGGTTGGATTGATCGGACCTTTCTCCCTGGCAGATTGTTGCAGGGAAGTTTTGATGAATTGGGCATACTGACCACCTTCCCGGCGATATGTTTGACGGTGTTGGGGGCGCATGCAGGGGAAATTCTCCGAAATGCCCAACTGTCTGAGCGAAAAAAAGTCATGCAAATGATCTTGTTCGGCATGTTTTGTATCGGATTGGCTTTGGTCTGGAATCTTCATTTCCCAATCTTTAAGCGCATGTGGACCAGTTCCTTTATACTTCTCAATGCCGGGATGGCCTTTATTGCATTGGCAGGATTTTATTGGCTGATTGATATGCTCCACTTTCGCAAATGGTCTTTTTTCTTCGTAGTCGTGGGCATGAACAGCTTGACGATTTACATGATTTACAGGTTTGTGAATTTCAGATATACTTCGAGACTGCTTTTTGAAGGGCTTTACCGGCCGGCGGGAGAGGATTGGTTTCCAGTTTTTGAAAGCTTAGGAGCACTGCTTTTGGTTTGGTTGTTTTTGTATTTTCTCTATCGAAAGCGGATTTTCTTCAAGGTGTAATCATATAAGTATATACTTAAGTACAATGATTTTAAAATATTATAATTCAGTGTTTTATGAAATTAAATAGAAGGAAATTTGTTCAAAGTTCGGTGGCTTTGGGAGTGGCCACGGGCCTCGGTACTATGCCGTTTAATCTTTCCGCAAAGCCAAAAGAAACAACCATCAAAATCGGGATAATCGGCTTGGATACCTCACATTCCCCAGCATTCACCAAGCTTTTCAATGCACCCAATCCGAAGGCAGAACTCACGGGGTTTCAGGTAGTGGCGGCTTATCCTTATGGGAGCAGGGATATCGAGTCGAGCTATAAGCGTATTCCTGAATACACCCAACAAGTCCAGGAATTGGGAGTCAGGATTGTGGATTCCATCGAAGCGCTGTTGGATGCCGTGGATGTAGTCCTCTTGGAGACCAATGATGGAAAACCCCGATTGGAACAAGCCCGAGAGGTCATTCGCGCCAAAAAGCCTTTCTTTATTGACAAGCCTGTGGCTGCAAATCTTGCGGATACTTTGAGGATTTACCAGGAAGCCAGAAGTGCCGGGGTGCCGATTTTTTCAGCGTCCTCACTGCGCTACTTACGCAATGCGCAGGCGGCCAGGAATGAAGGCAAGGTCGGAAAGGTTTTGGCCTGTGATGCCTTTAGTCCAGCCACCTTGGAGACTGGGCATACGGACCTGTTTTGGTATGGAATCCATGGCGTGGAGATTCTTTTCACGGTGATGGGGCCCGGCTGTGAGTCCGTCACGAGATTCAGTGCCGCTGACCAAGAAGTCGTTGTAGGGACTTGGACAGATGGGAGGATTGGAACATTTCGTGGCATGCGATCCGGTAAACACGATTACGGGGGCATTGCTTTTGGGTCGGAAGGGAATCTTGTTTTGGGGAGTTATGAAGGTTATGAACCGTTGGTCCTCAAGATTGCGGAGTTTTTCAAGACTGGGAAATCACCCGTGGACGACGCAGAAACCTTGGAAATCTACGCGTTTATGGAGGCGGCTGATGAAAGTAAAAGAAAAGGCGGTGAGAAAGTCTTACTTCGGGATTTTTTCCCTGCCTGATCTGCCAATTTGAGTGGTTTGTTGGCCAAATCCATAAAATTAGCTTATTTTCCAGCCTATGAAGTTACGCCAAATACTCTCCCGAAGCTTGCTCATTGCAGTAGTTTTGTTGCTCGTGCTGAGCCGCGCCATCGCCCAAAATATCCATTGGGGTCCTGATGGAAATTCCTATTTCCAATTGGAGGAAAACCAGCTTGTCCGCTATACGCTGCCAAGCCAAGAGCGGGAAATCATCCTAGGGGAGAAGGATTTGACTCCTGCGGGACAAAATGCGCTCCAGGTACGGGATTTTACATTTTCCCGAGACAACAAAAAGATCCTGATCTACACCAACACCAAAAGGGTATGGCGCTTGGATACGCAGGGAGATTATTGGGTCTTGGATTTGGCGTCTAAGGAATTGAAACAAATCGGGAAAGGATTGCCCGAGTCTTCCCTGCGCTTTGCGAAGCTGTCCCCGGATGGCGGAAAGGCTGCTTATGTCTCAGAATTCAACCTGTATGTCGAGGATTTAAACAGCGGTCAAATCACCCAACTCACCCGGGATGGTAACCGAAGGCTGATCAATGGCACTTTTGATTGGGCCTATGAGGAAGAATTTGCCTGCCGGGATGGTTTCCAGTGGAGCCCCGACGGCAAGCGGATTTCCTTTTGGCAAATCGACGCAAGCAAGATCAGAGACTTTTACATGATCAACAATATTGATTCGGTCTATTCCCAAATCGTGCCTGTCGAGTATCCAAAAGTGGGCGAATCTCCATCTCCCGCACGCATTGGGGTGATCGAGTTGGCGGGAAACAAACTCACCTGGCTGAATATCCCCGGAGATCCGCAGCAACATTATTTGCCGAGGATGGAATGGCATTCGCCCGAGCAATTGCTGGTACAGCAACTCAATCGCAAGCAAAACCACAGCAAAATCCTGGCATTGAATGTGGTTCAAAACACCTCCCGCTTGGTGTTTGAAGAGCAGGACGAAGCATGGATCGATGTGCTGTCGAGTTGGGAGGATGTGTATGCGCTGACCTACCGCCATACTTTCCAATGGATCAATGACGGCAAGGAGTTCCTGTGGATGAGTGAGAAAGACGGTTGGAGGCACCTGTACCGGATTGGCTTGGATGGCAAGGAAACGCTGGTCACTGCGGGCGACTTTGACGTGATCAATCTTCTCCATTTCAATGAAAAGGAAAACTTGGTGTATTTCCACGCTTCGCCGTACAATGCGACCCAGAAATACCTCTACAAAACGCGTTTGGACGGAAAGGGAAAAGCGGAAAAAGTGACCCCGGCCGGATTGGAGGGCACGCATGAATATGCGATTTCAACCAATGGAAAGTATGGCTTTCATATTTTCCAAAACCATCACACGAGACCTGTTTCCGAGTGGCTCAGCCTCCCTAAACACCAGCCTTTGGACAAATCCGAGGACATAGCATCCAAAATTCCGACCAGTAGGTACGATTCCAGCCTGGAATTTTTCAAAATCAAAACCGCTGACGGCACTGAAATGGACGGATGGATGCTGAAGCCCAAGGGTTTTGATCCGAAAAAGAAATATCCGCTTGTATTTTTTGTCTACACCGAACCATGGGGCGCCAACGTAAAGGATGTGTTTGGAGTCGGCAGGAACCGCCTGTACGAGGGGGACATGTCCCAGGACGGATATATCTACATGAGTATCGACAACCGCGGCACACCCGCGCCAAAGGGTCGCGCCTGGCGGAAAAGCATTTACAGGAAGATCGGTCGGCTGAATATTTCCGATCAGGCCGAAGCGGCGAAGCAAATTGTCCAATGGGATTTTGTCGATTCCGAGCGGGTGGCGGTTTGGGGTTGGAGCGGAGGAGGCACCGCGACCCTGAACCTGATGTTCCAATACCCTGAGATCTACAAGACGGGGATTTCCATTGCCGCCGTCGCCAACCAATTGACTTACGACAACATCTACCAAGAGCGGTATATGGGTTTGCCGCAGGAGAATTTGGAGGATTTTGTCGTGGGTTCGCCGATTTACCATGCCAAACACCTAAAGGGAAACCTCTTGTATATCCACGGCACGGGTGACGACAATGTCCACTATGCCAATTCGGACATGTTGGTCAATGAATTGGTCAAGCACGGAAAGTTGTTTCAGTTGATGGCGTATCCCAACCGCTCACATTCGATTTCTGAAGGGGAAGGGACGACTGCGCATTTGCGAAAGCTGTTTACGGACTATTTGAGGAGGTATTGTCCGCCGGGAGGGAAGTAGAAGATGTACGATGTACCAAGTACGATGTACCAAGATTGTCGATTCGCGGACTCTAGAGTGAATGTAATCCTTCGTAAAAATTTGCCGCACTTAATTAGCTGCCAAGTGAAAACAACAGCGACTTACATTCTTAATCAAAATATTCAAATACCACTGATTTACAGATATATAGATTAAATTATAGATAATTTACTTAATGTAAAAACTGATGTTGGAAATGTCTTTTCAAAAGAGGATTGTATTTGGTTTATTTATACTGGCCTTCGCTTTTTGTTTCGAAAATGAAGTAAGTGCCCAAACCCCATTCACCCGTGCGGATACTTTGCGTGGAAGCATCACGCCTGAAAGGGGATGGTGGGATTTGAATTACTACCACTTGTCGGTGGAAGTTTTTCCTGAAACCAAATCCCTCAAAGGCACAAACCTCGTCAGATACAAAGTGACTTCAACCCATCAAGTGATGCAAATCGACCTGCAGGAACCTTTGAAAATCACTTCGGTAACCCAAGAAGGAGAGACATTGGAATTCAAGCGGGATGGCGCTGCACATTTTATCACACTGAAGAAAAAGCAGGTGCCAGGTACTTATGAGAAAATCCTGATCAACTACGAAGGCCAACCCAAGGAAGCCGTACGCCCACCTTGGGACGGTGGGATTACTTGGACCAGAGACACCAATGGCAAACATTTCATCGCTTCTTCCAACCAAGGCATCGGTTCGAGTATTTGGTGGCCATCCAAAGACCATCCTGCGGATGAGGTGGACAGCATCTTGATCACTGTGACCGTCCCCAAAGGATTGCAAAATGTCTCCAACGGCCGTGCGCGACGCGTGGAAATGAGGGAGAACACCGTAACGATGGATTGGTTTGTCTCCAATCCCATCAACGACTACGGGGTCAATATCAACATCGGGGATTATGTGCACTTCGGCGAGAAATTCGAAGGCGAAAAAGGCACGCTGGATATGGACTACTATGTGCTGCGGGACAACCTAGAGAAAGCCAAGGTCCATTTCCAGGATGCCCGACGGATGATGGAGGCATTTGAGCATTGGTTTGGCCCGTATCCATTTTATGAGGACGGGTTCAAACTGGTGGAAGTTCCCTACCTCGGCATGGAGCATCAGAGCTCGGTGACCTATGGCAATGACTATCAAAAAGGCTACAAAGGAACCGACCTTAGCGGTACGGACTGGGGGCTGAAGTTTGACTTCATCATCATCCACGAGGCTGGACACGAGTGGTTTGCCAACAACATCACCTACAAAGACGTGGCGGATATGTGGATCCACGAAAGCTTCACCAATTACTCAGAAAGCCTCTTTTTGGAATACCATTATGGCAAGGAAGCGGGGCAGGAATATGTGCGCGGTACGCGGTCGAGGATCGAAAACAAGATTCCCATTATCGGGATTTATGGCCTCAATCGGCGGGGTTCCGGGGACATGTACTACAAAGGCGGTAACCTCCTGAATACGCTCCGGGAAGTGATCGCTGACGATGAAAAATGGAGGTCGATCCTGCGGGGCTTGAACGAAGTATTTTACCATCAGACAGTTACGACCGAACAAGTGGAAGCCTACATCCAAGAGCAAAGCGGCTTGAATTTGAAGAATCTCTTTGATCAATATTTGAGAAACACAACTATACCGGTCCTGGAATACTATTTCTCTGACAGTCAGACACTAAATTTCCGCTGGAGCAATTGTGTCGCTGGCTTTGACATGCCTGTTGATATAGAAATTGGAGGAAAACAAATGAGGATTCAAGCACATACGCAGTGGGGCAAAATCACAGTGACGGAAGGAGGTGAAGTGACGCTAGACCCGGATTATTATGTGGGGTGTTTCAAACTCAGGTAGTTATTAGCAAGGTGATATGGACCTGAATTGATGTGATTTTTGAACCATCGTCGTGCGTCGCTGTCAAGGTGTTATCTAAATAGTACGCCAAAAAAATGGATTATTTAGCTTAAATTTTTTGTGCAAGACTGGTAACTTGAAAACTGGAGGATTATTAAAAAAGACCGAGAAAATACCTTTAGTTAATCGCCAATTTCTGGAAAATTCGACCCAAGGTCTCTTTGGTATTGGTAGTTAATTCTTCAAATGTCAGTTCTACCAAATCGGTCTCATACAAGTGTTTCTTGTCCTGCTCGTAACGGGCATGAAAGACTTTATACATTTGCTGGATCATAAAGAGCGAGGTACTTTCTGAGTAATTCTCAAAGCTATATGACCTGTTGATATCCCAAAGCCGTTTGTTTGAGTTGAGACATTCTTTTTCTTCCCGTTTTATGAAAATAAATTTAGCATCAGGATATAACATTTTTAAATGGCTGATACGACCAGTATTTGGCGGTGACTTTAATACTAGTGTTTTTCCAGGATATCTCAAACGTATTTTGTCAGTGAAGTATAGATGTGCAGCTTTCCAGTTTTTTTGGCTTATTGTTTCTTGATTGGAATAATATCTATGAAGTATTTCAATACCCTTTGATGGGTATTGAAATAATCTATTAAAATCATCATTGTAAAGCAAAAGTGCATTCAGTGCCACATCGTCTTCACCGGGAAAATCCCAAGTGAACTTGATTCTGTGGAAACGGTTCTGAATATTTAAGGTGTTTGTTATAATTGTCAATACCTTTTTAAGCGGTGTTTGGACTACCAGCAAAAGTTCGGGGGCGACGGATTCAAAGACGTTTGGCGTGTGCATTTGTGGGGCGCTACTCACCATTTGCTGCAAATAAGTAGTCGCACTTCGATAAAATCCCAAAATGAATATGGTTTGGGTCTTTCTAACTTTGTGCCTAACCGATAAAAAGTAATATTCATCTATCATTCGCAGGGGCTAAAAAATATGGTCTTGAGAATCCACGGCAAAAGAGCAGGAATTTGTCTTGGGTTAACACCACCATTCTTAATGATTATTGCCAAAACTGGAACAATGGTTGAAATGGAATTAGGCGGTATTTGTTCATTTTGACATCTTTTGCAGGAGTGAAATATGACTTTTGAGCGCTTCACTGTAGTTTTTTCGGAAATACGGCATTTCATATTTTTCACATACTTGCCTTATCACCTCTGATAGCACTGGGTAGTGGACATGGGAAATTTTCGGAAACAGATGGTGTGAGGCGTTTGCGTTGAGTCCTCCAAGAAAGAAATTAAGCAAATTGCTGCATGGAGAAATATCAAGGGTAGACATCAATTGATTCAGGTACCAGTTGTCTTTGTAGCCACGGTCATCGGGAAAAAAAGAGGTTTCTTGGAAATAATGGGATGGTTGAAAGACGATACCTATCATTAGCCCATTAATGGCATGAATTGTGAAAAACGCTATCAATACTTCATTGAGAGAAAAACCGGCAAAAAACATTGGTATGAAAAAGAAATAAAACCCATAAAATGACTCGCTAAGCAATAGAATCAGCCATTCACTGATTGGTTGAAAGAATTTTGATCCCTTTTTTGGTTCCTGAAAAAAAATCAGAAAGTCAACGACAAAAACTATTAAGAGGGATAAACTCATGTAAACCACTGGCCATTAATATTAATGCCATTTGAAATACCATCGGTACTTGGTATCCGGAGAAATACGAAGAAATGGATCCATGTCCGGATCATGGTCCTTCCCTGCAATGTTTGTGTACTGGTGATGTGCCAAATTGTGCTTCAGGTACCAAGAGTAAGCATTTGCCCCAACAAGATTAAAGCTATAGCCAAGAAGTCTGTTGATCGCCTCGTTTCTTGAAAATGTTCCGTGAACAGCATCGTGACCAATATTGAAGACAATGAGAAGCGAAACTAAGCCCCAAATGATCGCAAGAAGGCATTTGATCTGAATCGAAAAACTGCTTAAGACAATGATAGCATACAATTAAAAGAATAATATCAATAGGGAAACAGCTTTAGCCCACATACTAGGCGTTGCAAATCTCCCATTTTTCTGTTTGTGCAAGTAATTGTTTACCGGAACCGTTAAGGCGGAAGAAAACGCGTTGTTTGTCCTCGAATGATTCACACTTAATTATGCGGTTTGATTTGGTTTACTTTGGATAATTAGATCCTTGATGAAGGCATAATCAGAGGCTTCACCTCTTTGTATCTTCAGGAATTCTTCAAACGTCTCATGAAACATGGTGTTGGTTAGGGACAAAGTTGTTTTCGCAACTTTCTTGACTTGATTCCAGTCTTGTTCTGTCTTACACACTTTCTGCAAGATTTCCACTACATCTTTCGCATGTTTGTCATCGATATGAGAATGACTGTAAAAGAAGGTCATTTGGCTTTTGTCGAGATTCATGGTATAGATCAGCATATCCATGAATGCCCTTATGAATGAATAGGAAGATTCTGACCAATAGCTATAGCCCAGTCGCTGTACTGGGTTTCCCTGAGTAGATATAAAGTACAAATAGGCTATCAGCAGTTCAGTGAATGGGAGTGGGGGCGGAATTTCTGCTCTGCTTTGGAATACGATACCCATGGATTTCAAATCATGCAACGCCATCAATTCATGGCCGGTTTCCTCCAGTGCATGCTCAAAGCAGAACTGCATGTAATGCGTATCCATGTTGGCCAAATTGGCACCAACCAAAGCTTGATTTCTTGCCGTATGAAAAGCATAGTGGTAGACCTGAATGAGGTAAATGGCAACAATAGTCCTGTCTTTTCCCGCCGACGTGTCAAAGAACCCAGCCAATCTGGGATGTGCGAGTGCTGATTTCCATTCGGCAGCTACGAGTGATTCCAATTCATTGATTAAGTTCATTTTTATGATGTTTAGTTTATTTTTTTTTCAAAACGACTGAAACGCCGTCCATCAAAGTATTTCCGATAGGTTGTATGTACGGTATATTTCTTTGCTTTTAATTTTTGTGCAAGCGAATGCATCCCAGCACTATGTTCTGCTATTCCACACAGGTAGGCACGTTCGATGTGGGAATCTTTCAAAATCTCTTTTGTAGCATGGTGGATAAGTCCCGCAATCAAGCCTTTGCCCTGATAGTCCTTTTTGATTGCGGCCAGGAACGCCTTGATCGTCTTTTTACCGCTTGGGTTTGGGAACAGTGACTCGTTTAAAATCCCCGACAAGTTGAGGATCGCCCCAATGACACCAATAGGTTCGTCCGCTTTATAGACAAAGGAAATAAGCTCGCCCCGCATCACTCCCCTCTGCATATTCAATTGCTTTATAATCGTCTCTTTATCAATTTGAATGATTCGGTTTTCGAGACCAAACGCTTCCTTGGAAATTTCCAGATAATCCGTAATGTATCTCTCAGGATCGCGAAGTGAAAAATGCTCAAATCTGTAATGCTCTTTGAATTGTCGCTCGAATACCTTCTCCATTCTTTGGAAAGGGTAATCTACGAGATTCAATACGTAGGATAGGGAATCGAAGTATGCTGAATAACCATTGTCGGCGAAATGCTGGTTATAGTAAGCAGGATTATAGTTTTCCTGATACACCTGGGTCGTAGAAGGAAAAGATTGGCATCCCCAAAACTGATGGCGTTCGCCAAAATTAACAGGGCCATCCGCTCCGATAAGTCCATGATCGAGCAACCAAGTTTCTGCAGCTTCAAACAATTTCCGCGCATATGGCGCATCATCGACACATTCATAGAACCCAATGCCTCCGACTCCAATCTCTTTTTTTGAAAAACTGTAAAATGCGGCAATTCGTCCTACAGGGGTATAGTCGCGATCCAACAGTACCCATCGTTCCGCGTCCCCGTTTTGGAATCCAGAATTTTGATTTCGATCAAAAATCTGTTCAATTTCTGAAATCAAGTGTGGCATCCAGTTCGGATCACTTCTGTACAAGAACGTCGGAACCTGGTGAAACATCTCTATCAACTTACTGTCGGTGAGTTTGTACAAATACATTGTTATTTGTTAAAACTTGGAGTAGGTATCTTGCAAATGAATGCATCAAAGATTCTTGGTAGAAATCAGACCTCCATTTGATGTCGATTAATAGGCCGTCTGGACCGCCTATCATTAGATTGATAACTATATCATACCTGATGTAGGAAGGATCGATCGCCACTGGCCTTAACAAGAAGCCTTCACCACTGATTGGCGATTCGATCTTGTCCAAGTTCAATATCAAATTTGGGCGTGCGCCATCTGAAACCCTTTGCGACCTTCTTGGTCTTTGTGAGGGGTAGTTTTTATCAAAATGATATCTGTGAGAGTCAATGACCGTAAATGAACCGATTTGTTCCTTGTGTCCGCGTCTTTCGGTAGTTGCAAAAGGGGATCCTATGATTACTTCGTCCGCATTCGGTTCAAATATTTCCCTAAATGAAATTGCGAATAGCTCTGAGAGGTATTCCAATGTTGAAACCCCGAGATTTCGTGCAGCCTTACGCAAGGACTCATAATCAATGTTTTCCGAATAGGAGACTTTACTCATAGGTGATACCCTAATCTCAGCCAATTCATTTTTGTTTGGCTGTACCCCTAACAGATTTGAGACTGGAAAATCGGGTAACTTGATACCTTTCCTCAAACAATGGTAAACATTCAAACTTCTCATCAAAAGAATCTTCATTGACCAACCATCGACAACGCGCCTATCTGATACCATGGCATAACATAAAAGATTACCATTGGAAAAAACCATCAAAAGGCCAAAACCACAACATCCCTTCTCTTCATCTATGAACTTTTGAAGCAATGGATCCAATTGTGAAAGGTGTGTGACTTCCTTCCTGACAACGATATCGGGCGTTATACGATGATACAAGGATTCTTCGCTGAGAACTGTGTACTTAAAAGCCATTTCCAACATATCTGGATCAATGAATCCATCTATTTTGATGGCAACTCCAATATTCATGGAAACATTGATTTCATGTTTTTCAGCACACTGTACAGTTCCTTCCTCGGTCTGGGTCAGGGCCGTTTGAAAATAACCAGAGGCCTTCATTAGCAAAGCGCACTTCTTAATGATTTTAGTGACTTCTGTGATTTCTACAGCCTTATGCGCTGTAGAAAAAAAGCTTGTTTTCCCTTCCCATACATAAAGGCCTTCCAGTAGAAGATGATGAAAAAATAGCTTGGCTGTACTAGGGACTTCTAGGCGAAACAGAGATCCAAAATGGGCACAGGATATCCCAATCTTATGATGGCTCATCCAGGTATTTAGGTCGTACACAAAATTAGCGGTGAGCTGATTTAGCCCATGACAGATATTTTCACCTTCTTCCAACAATTTGCTCGCCACTGCATTTGCAGCAGCTACACTCAATGGATGGTTGCAGAATGTTCCTGCAATAAAAGTCTTCCGTGATTTCGGTAGCGACTCGTCTTCAAATTTCCATTCACCACCATCGATTAGATCCATAATCGAAGACTTACCGCCCAGAATTCCAATAGGCATTCCGCCACCGATTACTTTTCCGTATGTGACAAGGTCACCCGTGACTCCGAAATACTTTTGTGCACCTCCAGGCGCTATTCTGAACCCCGTTATTATTTCATCTATGATAAGGACGATGTTTCCTTCGTTTGTGACATCTCTCAAATCATGAAGAAATTGAGCAGGGTGGCATCCAGGGTTCCTGCTTTGAACGGGCTCTGTAAGTACTGCCGCTATTTCATTTTGATGTAACCTTATGAATTCGATTGATGCAGGTGAATTAAAATCCAACAAAATTGAGTCTGCCTGGGAGGACATTGGCACGCCTGGGATGAGTGCAAGGGGTAATCCTGACATTGGGTCGGTTTTGAATACTAGAGTTGAATCGTTGTGCCCATTATATGCACCTTTGAAAACCACGATTTTGTTCTTTTGCGTAAACGCACGGGCAGTCCTAATCGCCACCATTATCGCCTCTGTTCCTGTATTGAAAAATGAAAGGCGTTCCACGCCAGTAAGACTTCGGATACTCAGGGCTAGTTTCCTCATTTCATCATAATAGGGACCAAGACCCCACGATCCCTGATTGACACTGGCAATTGCTTCTGAGATAAACTTGGGGTTGTGGCCAAACATATGTACCCCGAATCCCATCGTGATATCTATATATTCATTGCCATCGATGTCCATAAATTTGGCACCATCAAACGATTCAGCTACTGGAGTATAGCTAAAGTGTTTCTGGTCGGATGAAATCCCAGCAATGCTTCTATGGTTGGTCAGAATATTACGCTGTTCATCATTCCATACTCTTGTGAGAGGAAGCTTCCATTTACAATATCGCTCCAGATAGTCTCGATATTTTTCCTTATAGCATGACATTTTTTTTCGTACTAGTTGAATGAAAAACAATCCTAACTCATTTAAAGCAAACCTTGGTTAAAAACTCAAGATGTCCGTTTCAATTGTCAAAAGCCTACCTAAACCGATCAACCTAAGTATCATAAATGCGCACAATCGCGATCAATCATCCGGATAGAAACTTTGTCATTCTTTTCAATAACCAAATCTTTGATCCGATCCGACCAACTATTAGTAGTAAAAACTAAAACTAGGTGAAATAAAAGTGAAAGAATCGAAAGGATTAAATTCACGTTATTATAAATTTAATCTAATCGTAAAATTATTTTCATATTTCGTGTTAATTTTATTTTTTGCAATAATTACTTGACTGCCCGAAGATTACTGAATCTTGATCGCTTGAACATGCAATCCTAGAATATCGACTTGGGCATTGCTATGGCCGAACACAGTTTATGCATAAATTGCAGCTGTCGAAATCTTGTGCACTACCCGAAAGCACCTGGATTCACCACCCAAATCACGGTTCTATCACCCAAAATCTTTATCACCCATGACAAATCAACGCAGGAAGTTTTTGAAGAAAGTTGGAGGCTCGTTGGCTTTGGCAGGCTTAGGTACCGCGTTTGAAGCAGCGGCGCGTCCTGAGTCGACTACACTAAGCAGTAACATCAAACCCAGCGCCAACGACCGCATCCGGATCGGATTGATCGGTGCGGGGATTATCGGTCACTACGATACCGACACAGCCTTGAAAGTGGTAGGTGTGGAATTGGTTGCCGTTTGTGACCTTTATACGGGCCGTCTCGAATATGCCAAGGAAAAGTGGGGAAAGGATATGTTTACCACGCGGGATTACCGAGAGCTGCTCGAACGGGAGGATGTGGACGCGGTGTTGATCTGTACGCCGGACCATTGGCATCAGCGGATTGCGATCGATGCCTTGAAAGCTGGAAAGCATGTGTATTGCGAGAAACCCATGGTGCAAAAGATCGAGGAGGGGCAGGCTATCATTGATGCCCAAAAGGAATCCAAAAAGGTCTTTCAGGTTGGTAGCCAAAGGGCTAGTGCCTTGGCCGTTTTGGAAGCCAAAAAAGTCTTGCAAAGTGGAATGATAGGGGAGTTGACCTACGTTCAGGCGTTTTGCGACAGGTCTGATGCACGTGGTGCCTGGCAGTATTCCATCCCACGCGATGCCTCACCCGAGACAGTGGATTTTGACACTTTTTTGGGAGATGCGCCAAAGGTACCATTCGATGCCACGCGGTTTTTCCGTTGGAGAAATTACAAGGACTATGGTACCGGGGCCGCGGGTGATTTGATCGTACACCTATTGACTGGGATTCATACAATGACAGACTCCCTTGGTCCGACACGGATTTTCAGCCTTGGCGATTTGAAGTTCTGGCAGGATGGTAGGGAGGCTTACGACGTAATAAATGCCTTGATGGACTATCCCGCTTCGGAAAAGCACAAGTCCTTTCAGGTATACACCCGTGCAAATTTGGCGGATGGAGAAGGCAAGGGTGGATTTGGAATGAAAATGTATGGAACGGAAGGTGTGATCGACATCGGTTGGCATGAGTTCAAGGTGTCCACTGTGAAGCGTGGAAAAGCTCCTGGATTTGGGGGATATGATGCTTTTGAAAGCTTCTCCAGGCCTCAAAAGATCGAGTTTCAGAAATGGTACAAAGAAACTTATGGAACTGAGCAAAGTGGCTACCAGATCGGGAGGCAGAAAGTTTACAGTGCTCCGATTGGCTATGATGACAGGTTGGACCATTTGGTTGTATTTTTCAACGCAGTCCGTAACAACACAGAAGTATTGGAAGATGCGTCATTTGGCTTGAGGGCTGCTGCGCCGTCTTTGGCCTGCAACCTGAGTGTCGAGCAGGGAAAACCCATCCATTGGGATCCGGTTGGTATGAAGTTGGTGGGATAGTTGGGAGCTTCAATAGATATTGGTTATTGAGTTAGTGGTTATTGGGAGTTAATAGTCGAAAGTCCATAGTCCATAGAATAACTTCGAAAACCAATCCAACATTCCTGATATGCCTTGCCCCTACATTGTACTTCGTGCTTGGTACTTTGTACTGGGTACCATTCATCCCTCACCGCTTACTTCCCATCGCGTATCTTCCTCGGCCGTATTTGATACTGAGGCCAAGCCCTGTAGGCCAAAATTCCCCCACAGACCAAAAGCAATACCTGCAGCAACAATGTTGGCGGAGATTCCAGTTGCCTTCCGATTACAAAAAGCAGCAGCACCATTGAAAAAAATGCAATCAAACCCGTGACTTCTGATTCTTTTTCGGTTGCAATTCGATTGTAGAAAATCTTCGATACCAATCCACCAAACAGGAATGTGAACCAGATCATTTTGTGCCGGTAATCCCGCACCACATAACTGAAGGTGGGAAAATCCTTATCGGCCAAAGCGACCAACACAATATCGGCTACCACCATCAATCCCAACAGGGAGGCCACGATAATCCTGACCGTACGGATGTCGGATAGGTGTCTTTTCAGGTATCGTTTGGTGCTTATCATGTCAAAGTTGATAGTTCATAGACCAAAAAAGGTGACCATACACAAGGCCCACTGCCAACAGGATGGTGAGCAACAGTTTCGATTTCTCAAACTTGACCTTGTACCCAATGACGACCATGGCAATGACAGCGCCAAACAAGATCAAAACGGGGTACATTCCATTGGTCATTTTGAACGAGCTGTCCGTCGTGCCCATAAACAAATGCCCTGCAATGGCTCCAAGTGCAAAGGGGATGAAGAAAAATTTTCCTTTGGACCATTCGTACAGGAGCAGATTCGAGGTGTCGTTGTCGATGTCATTGAGGTTGAGTAGGACTTCGAGCACGAAATACGCAATGGCAAGACCGATCATGATATCAACGACCAAACTGTACTGTGCAGAATCCATGTTTCATCCGATTGCTTTGAGCTGAATTTACGGATTTTTTTGGAAGAGACTGAAAATGTGGGGGATAAGATGCATGGAGAAAACCAGAATTCGAAATGACGTTAGTAGAAAGCCCAGAGGTGGGTTGATTCGCCAAAACTGCGACTTCGTTAGTGGCGGGAAAGTCTGAGGTACAGCTCGGCCACGACCAGGTTTCCCAGCCAGCTTGCCCAAGCGATGGTCGCATAGGCATTGACGGTCGATAGGTCAAAGTCCCAATTGAAGATAAAAACGTACAGACGCAACGTCACTGCCGCAAAAGCCAATGCATAACTCCTGATCGCCCATCTGCGGTGGGAATCCAAATTCCCCGCTTTGATCGCCCTGAGTGCAAGCCAGGTAAATCCAAACCAAAGGATGTTTTGCAGCAAAAAACTCAAGAAAACCATCACCCCACGATCGATAAAAAAACTCATGCCCAATGCCCCAGGTGCCACCAACAACAAAACAGCCATCATATAGAACTTTCCCAGCCAACGGTGTGCATTGCGGTATTTCGGCTTTGACCCGGAGATGATTTGGAACAATCCTGCCAACAAAATCAGCCCAGCCGGCAATACGTGCAAGTAATAGAATGGCAAGTACCATCCGGATGCCACGGCTTCCTGTTTGATCCTTAGGAAACCGAAATTTGGATCAAAATTGAAATAGGTGAACGTGGTCCATGTCAACGGAAGGATCAACAACAAACCCAAAAAGACCAAAAACCGCGCTAACCACTTTTTCATTTGGCCTTTTACCTGCTTGCGATGGCTTTCTTGGGCAATAAGCTTGACAAGAAATCATAATTATGGCGGTCGATTTCGGAAAAGTTTGCCATGGCTTCTTCAATTTTGTCAGTGGTTTTATCGCCTTCCTTTCGGTAATAGGAAAAAAACATTTCCCGGTCTTCATCAGGGAAAACGTACCCGTTATCAGCCAAAATGCCGTCCAACATGAATCGGATGGTTCTTTCAGATAGGAAATCTGTGTTCACGTATTTTCCATCACCGAGGAAAAGTGAGAAATCTCCACGCACATAGCTGCTGTCCATTCTGGAGAACTTGGTTTCGGGAAACATCCTTGGTGTTTCCAAATATTGGATTTCACCGTTTTGACCCAAGCTGAAGTAGGAATAGTGGTTAAGGTTCATTTGGTCAGTATCGATGTCGAATAAATCAGAATAGTGGTTTGTTTTTGCCTCATAATAGCCGAAATCCTTTAGAAATCTGATGGAAACCAAATCCGAGCCATTGAAGTCGGCATTTGCCTTTACTGAATTCTCTTTGTCCAAGATTGCGACTCTCGAACGGTAATAAAACTCCTCCCTGCCATCCATATAGCGATCCTTGATAAGGACAATGAGCCCATTGAAGGTATCGCTGATCTTTTGCCAACTGAGACCGAGGAATTCCCGACTTTCATTGCCGGCATTGAATCCGAGGTCTGTGGTCGTGTAGCCAAACTCGATGCTGTCCATTACCTGTAGATTCGTCAGATAGGAGGGAGGGACCACATAACCGTTGCCCAGGTATTCCCTTTTGGGAACCTCCATCATCGCCTGTTGGCCGTTTTTGATGAGGAGTCCCTTGTCCAAATACTTGTAGCCTGCAAGGTATTCGTCAATCTGCGGGACGGGCGGAAGGCCTTCAAAACGCAGGAAATCGCTGTTGAAATAACCGGTTTGTTTACCTTCCTGGGTGAGGATCAATTTCTTGTCGTCAGACGTTGTGAAGGGTATCAATACGTCATAAACCGCCGGAATCACAGGAAGCCGCGATTGGAGATGATACATGCCGTACTTGCCGTTGCGCTTCACCTCCACGAGGTTTTCCATATCAAATCCCAGGGTACCGATCAAATCGTAATCCGCCGGAATGACGACCATGCCCTCGGCGTCGAGCAGGCCCATTTTATAGGAACCGAATTTGGGTACCGTTTTCTCAGCATCAACATGATAGTTGTCAAATGACTTTGGGTTGTCCCATTCTCCCTCGACAATATAGAAATACAGTTGATCCTGGTAGCGCGTGAACCAAATCACGGAATCCACACCTGCCTGCAGACGTTCCACAAGTTCGTAAACCAGCTTGCGCTTTTCGTATTCGGCTTCGAGTTCGAGTTTCCAAAAATCACGGTTTTCAAATGCGGTAAACTTATGGTAGAGCAAATCCGCATCCATTTCCCTGATCACGAAAGAATTGTCCAGTTTCTCGACTTTTGCCGAAACGATAAAGATTTCCGGTTCCTGGTTGGGATAATTCGTATTTACCAAACTGACCGGAAACCATACTTGGAGTTGGTTTTCGCCGATTTTCTGGAAGGTTGTCCTGCCGAAGTCAAACTCGCATTTGATGGAATGGTGGGTGTTTTTGAGCACCTTCACCAATTCGGTCAGGGCTTCCTGCGAGCGTTCCAACTTGAGCATACCCAAAAGCTTCCTGTCCTCTTCCGCCGACAATCCTTCCTTGAATTGCTCGACAAATTCATTGAGGAAGGTCAAGTTATCGTTGGCAATCTGAGCCTTTTTGTCTCCTTTGCATGACGATAGTATCAGTATCAAAAGCAATAGAGATAACTCGGAAAGGAGAAATCGATTTTTCATAGGCTATGGGACGATGCCTAAAACTACAAAATTATCCCCTTTTGATTGGCTGCGTTCTGAAAAATTAACAATCCCCAAAACTGGATTATTATACCCTTAGCATTCCCCTAAATCCCCTGGCGGCATAATACGACTCGGCCCCGTTGTGGTAGATGAAAACCTGCCCGTATCGCCAATCCCCGAAAATCGCCCCGCCGAGTTTCCGGATTTCCGTCGGCGTAGCAAGCCAACTCGAGGTCTTTGTATCAAAAGGGCCAAATTGCTGCAAATACCGGTATTGACTCTCGTTCAACACTTGGATTCCCATGTCTTCTGCCATTCCCACGGCGCTGTGGGCGGGTTTGTATTCTTTTCTCGATTCCAAGGCCGCAGGGTCATAGCATATACTGCGACGGCCTTTTGGGCTTTCCGGCGCGCAGTCCATAAAGATGAATTCACCGCTTTCTTCATCCCGTCCCACCACATCCGGTTCGCCACCCGTAGCTTCCATTTGCTGCAAAGACCAAAGTTTACCGGGTGAGCTTTCCAATTTATTCTGGACCTCCGCCCAGGTGATGCCGGCATGGCGGTGTTGGTATTTTGCGAAGCGCGTCTTGAGAACTTGAAAAAGTACCTCGCGTTCATTTTCCGAAAGCGGTGTGTAGTGGGCCATGATGCGGTATTTAGATGAAATGAATCTACACCTCCCGATCGGAAAACGCAAAAAAGGGACAAACATTTGTCCCTTTTCATCAAAAAATCTATATCGCAACAGCGACTTTCAAGTCAAATCCCAGTGGGAAATGGATCCGAAAACCGGATTCCTTTTTCGTACAAGTGAAGCTCATCGCCCTGTAGCAGGCATTTCTTCAGGTCAGCGACCATTCTTTCTTCGTCAATGTTTTGGCCGATGAATACCAGTTCATTCAATCGATCACCCCATTTTTTGCTCCACTTGCTTTCGATATAGGCTTGGTTGTGGACGTAGGATTCGTAGCGAATCCTGTCCGAATAAGGCATACTGCACCACCAAACGCCCGTGGATTCCATCCTTACGGATCCGCCGGCTTGTGAAAAGTTCAGGGCTTCATTGGGGCGTGAGGCCAACCAAAACAGTCCCTTGGCCCGAATGACACCGGCAGGGTAGGATTCGTTGAGGTATTTCCAGAAGCGTTTTGGGTGGAACGGTCTTTGGTCCCGGAAGACAAATGAACTGATGCCGTACTCCTCTGTCTCGGGTGTATGGCCTTCGGATTCGAGTTCTTTTTGCCATCCAGCGGAGGTCTGGGCTTCGTCAAAGTCAAACAAGCCGGTATTCAGGATTTCTTTGGGGGCGACTTTGCCAAACTGCGATTGGATGATCTTTGCTCCAGGATTGAGCCTTTGGATGGTGGCCCGCAGCATTCCGAGGGATTTGTCATCGACAAGGTCCGTCTTGTTTAGGATGATTATGTTGGCAAATTCCACCTGGTCAGTCAGCAGGTTGACAATCGTGCGGTGGTCACCTTCGATATCAGTCAGACTGCGGTCCATCAATGTCTCGTCCGTGCCAAAGTCCTTGAAGAAATTGAAACAATCCACCACGGTCACCATGGAGTCGATATAGCTGAATTTGGACAGGTCGATGCCCTTTTCCTCGTCTACAAAAGAAAAAGTCTGCGCTACCGGCACCGGTTCACTGATACCCGTACTCTCGATCAGCAGGTAATCGAAGCGGCCCTCCTTGGCGAGTTTCTCGACCTCAATCATCAAATCTTCCCGCAACGTGCAGCAGATGCAGCCGTTGCTCATTTCTACCAATCGCTCTTCCGTGCGAGAAAGCGTGTTTTCACTTTCCACTAGGCGGGCGTCCACGTTGACTTCGCTCATGTCATTGACGATGACGGCGACTTTCATACCTTCTTTGTTGTGGAGAACGTGGTTGAGTAGGGTGGTTTTACCTGCACCGAGGAAGCCACTGAGGACTGTGACTGGAAGTTTTTTGGTCGTTGGCATGAAATGAAGAATGAAGTCCTATTAATGCAATATTGTTGCAAAAATAAGACTTCATTTTGTATTGACAACGGTCTTTTTGGAACTATGCGGGAAATTTATTCCCCATTTAAGTTCAGAAAAGACCCTTATGCTTCAATATTTCAGTTTCTCATCCTTATCCCAAATGCCCCAATAGGCCCCGACATCACCTTCGGCGCCCACTTTCCATGATTCGTCGAAGGACGAAAAGTAGTGGATGTCGATGGATTCCTGTTTGGACCAGGTCTGGATGTTGATGAAGTATTTCATAAAATTTTCATCGGAAGGAACGGCCCCATAGAGACTGGTACCTTGGCTAGGCCATCCCGTTTCTGAGATGATGACCTTTTTTCCTTTTGCGGCCCGCATGGCCCGGTTATACATATCCTTGATGTACAGCAGGGAGTATTCCCGTGAGCATCCTTCCCAATAGGGATAGCAGTTGGCGAGCACGACATCGCACATCTCGGTGATTCGGGGTCTTTTTTCAAACTCATAATAGGCATCTACATAGCCGACCGGAATCTTCGGAAGTGCTTCTTTCACCCGATGGATGAATCCCAACAATTCATCCTCTGTGAGGTCTTTTCGGTATATCACTTCGTTACCTACGGCTGCGATATCGACGTAGCCTTCCTTTGCCAACTGGATCAAACCTTCGACTTCTGCTTGGTTGATCTTGTCATCCTTTCCCAACCAAGCACCTACGAGCGTTTTCATCCCGAATTCCTTGGCGATGATCGGTATCAGTTCATTGCCTTCGGTGCAGGAAAAGGAGCGCACCCATTTCGTGTAGGGGCGAATGATTTCGAGCCTTCTGCGAACCTGTTCTTCGGTGAGTTGGTCTCCGGGTTGTTGGCCCTCGACATAGGGACTAAAGCAGAGTCCATGCATCCCGCCTTTGAGGACTTCATTGAACACTTCCGCTAGTTCATCTTTTGAAACTCCCTGGAAATCATTTCCAGCAAGCGCCAAAACTTTGTCTGCATTGAATGACATATTGATTAGTATTTTAAGTTTTCGTTTTTGTCCCAAATTCCCCAAGCTTGCCCTACGTCTCCTTCATGCCGCACTTTCCACGATTCGTCGAATGAAGAGAAATAGAAGACATCGACATTTTCATCTTGGGCCCATTTTTGGGTGTTGATAAAGAAGCCCATGGCGTTTTCCTCCGAAGGTTGGGCTTCATGTGTATTGGTTCCGCTGTTTGGCCAGCCCGTTTCGGTTACAATGACTTTTTTGCCTTTTGCAACGTTTTTGGCAAAGGCATGCATCTGACTCAAATGAGCGGATGCTTGATTGATATTTACACCTTCCCAGAATGGGTAACAGTTGACCAGCACCACATCACAGGCATCGACCAATGCGGGATACTCCCGGAATTGGTAGTATGCGTCCACATAGCCGACAGGGATTTGTGGCAGTTCCTTTTTCACCTTGGCGATGTAGTCGAGCAGTTCTTGTTCCGTCAGTTCTTTGCGTAGCAATACCTCATTCCCGACCACAGCGATATCAACATGACCTGCTTTTGCCAATTGGATCAAAGCTTCAATTTCTTTTTCATTACTTGCTTTGTCGCTGTCTATCCATGCCCCGACCATGGTTTTTAGGCCATAAGCCTTGGCTGCAACCGGGATGTGCTCATTTCCCTCGGTACAAGAGAACGAACGAACCCATTTAGTGTAGGGTGCTACGATTGCCATACGCCTGTTGATTTGTGCTTTTGACAAAATATCCCCAATATTTTGACCCTCCATATAGGGGCTGAAGCAGACTCCGTGAAGCCCTTTTTGCAGGGTCTCTGCAAATTGTTTTTTGATTTGTGCCAAAGAAGCCTTGCTAAGGTCGATATCGGTTTTGAGCGCAGCCACCATTTTGTTTTCCAAAGGAAAAGGATTTTGGTACACGGAAGCGGTTTTTTCGGTTTTCCCGGTTTTTCGTGCGTTCAACTCCGCTCTGATTTGATTGGCCCTAGCTTCATCCACATCGTAGTCGTGCATGAGGTACATAGCGGCGAGGGTTCCCAGCATTGGAAAACCGGAGAAAAACAACCGCAGCCCATCCACCGCGCCTTCAGGTTGCACGGCTGCATTTCCATCAAAACCTACCACCGTCAATATCAGTCCACTCAAGCCCCCTGCAATGGCAAATCCGAACTTCACCATGTACCAATAAATGGCACCAAAGACACCCTCTCTTCTGATACCGTAATTCAACTCGTCGAGATCAATGACATCGGCAGTCATAGACATCATCAACACAAACAAACTTCCGATACCAAACGAATGGAATGGGAGGGAGAAAATGAACATCCAAGGTTTCCCTGGAACAAACAGAAACCACAATGAGGCATAGCCAATCAAGGCGATTCCTTGGGATACCATGAAAGCGTTTTTCTTGCCAATCTTCTTGGACATCCGGGCGACAATGGGAATGACTATAAAGGTTGTAACCAAGGCACCCACACTGCCGAAAATAGGCGTCCAATAGCCGGCTGCGCCAGCATCACCATTGAAAAGATGCCAGACTACGATGAAAAAGACAAAGCCTGCAACGGTATTGAAGGCATTGAAGATGAAAAATGTGGATAGACAGAGCTTTCTAAAAGGGCGGGAGGAAAACGCTTCCTTGAAGCCTCGGACAATTTGGGAAATGCTATCGCCGATGGCGTTGAATGTCAAGGGAGAAAAATTTTCGTTTTTGGTCGATTTACTGGGAATGAAAATCGCAGGAATCATGGCGCAAATGGCGAAAATCACTCCAACCCAAATCGCGAGTTGACGCGTGGCGGCTTCCGGACTTGGGAACCAACTCGGTTCGTACATGATGACCCAAAACCAAGGCGCGATCACCCATGCCCACTGCCCGATCCACTGGGCAATGGCCATGATCTGTGTGCGCTCGTGGAAATCCTCACTCATCTCATAGCCGATGGCTACATAGGGTACACTGAAAATGGTAAGTCCGATGTAAAAGGCAAAAGAGCCCATGAGAAAGTAGAAGAAATTGTAATTCACGCTGTTGTCACCATAAAGCTGCCACATTACAGAGAAGGTAATTCCCATAAGAATAGCGCCTATAAAGACGTATTGCCTCCGTCTTCCCCAAATGGACTTGGTATTGTCGGAGATGAAACCCATGATAGGGTCTGTCACTGCGTCGAGGATACGGGGGAGAAAATACACGGTTCCCCACATCCATCCCGGGAATCCCAAATTCTGCACCAACACCACCATGAATATTCCAAGTGATGCTGGAAACATTTGGTTGGCTAACATTCCGACTCCGAAAGCGATTTTCTGGCCCATCGGGACTTTACTATGGGTTGCTGACATGGTAGATGAGTTTATTGTGGGGATACTGTTTGGATTTTTATTAATGTCTTTATAGAGTTGCCTACTTGGATGGCGGTGCGCTGACAGTTTTCAAAAGGCCTTCCTTATCGCCGTTGTGGGTCTTGGCTATTGAGTTGCCACCTCTGGTAAATCCTTCAAAGGCACCCTTGTCCACCAAATCCCAAAGCGCAAACTTTGCCTCGCCCTTGAGACCGAAGAGTCCAAAGTGGTTTTCAGAACCGATTGGATTAGCGGCATCTTTCCATTGCTCATTGAATGCCTCGAAGAAAAAGCAGGAAATGCCGGCGGCGTTTGTCCATTCGCGCATGTGCTTGTAATAGAGGCCCTGCTTGTATTCGTCTGCCGCTCGCGAACCGTCAGCTCCATAGAGTCCATCTGACACGCTTGCCCAGCCTGTTTCGCCAATATGGATCGGTTTTTCCAGCCCGAGGCTTTTGACATAGCTAGCGACGGAGTCATATTGTGCCTTCGCAAAATCCCTGGCACGGAGCATCGCCTTGTCGACTTTTTCGATCTCAGATAGCTTCGATTCCTCTACAGGCACTTTCCAGAAATTGGGGTTGTAATGGGAATTGTGGAACGGATAGGTGTGGAAAGAAATGTAATCTACAGCCTTTACCAGCTTCGCCAAGTCGGCTGTATGGTAACTTGAATCGCCGCCGCCCCAAGACGAAAAATCGTCCGAGCTCGTAATCCAAAGGTCTTTCGGGAGCTTCCCCTTGGCCTTGAGCGATTGTAGGTGGTTGACCCATTTCAAGATGACCGAAGGCTGTACAAAATAGCTCGTCGCCCAGCGTACCATCGCCTCGTTGCCTACTGCCAAAACCTTGACGATGTCGGGATATTGGTTGGCGAGCGCCACCGCTCGATCTATTTCTCCGGCGTTTTGTTCGCTTTCTACCTCATGGTCAGGTTCTTGATCCGTCCAGGCATTTTTGCAATCAATCCACGCACCCAGCATGACGTACATTTCAAAACTGGGGTCGGCCGTTTTTAGCTCATGGATCGCCTTGAGCAGGTTGGAAGCATGGGGAAACTGTACATTGTAGGTCCTGACGATCTTGATGTCCATGGCCTCCAATATCTTCAAGTCTTCCTTGAGTTGATCAATGGTCGGCTGGATTTCCCTGGATTTCTCCCTGTACCCTTCGTAGCATATTGCTTGGTAGTTCGGATTGCCTAAAATATCTTTTGCTGTCACTTCTTTTGGTTTTTGTAGGTTTTCTGATTGGTTGTCCACTTGTCTTTGGCTGCAGGAAACTCCCGTCATGAAAGCTATTCCGAGGCAAACCGTATTGATGATCGATTTAAAACCCATTGGTGTCATACCTGTATCGTTTTGTTATTGTCCCGATGATGATCATGTGTTGTACCTCAGTCCATATCCGATTGGAAATAGCGGTTCGGGCGTACTCTGCCAGAAGTTAGGACCATATTTCTCCTGATAGTCATCTGTCGATTTAGGCCAAGAGTGGGGAAGCTTACCTTTGAAATCATATTCCCCAAACAAAACCTCCGCAATCCCATCACCCTCCGAACCGGGCAACCACGCTGCCACAAATGCATCCGCTTGCTGGATTTGCTCTGTCACTACTAGTGGCCTTCCCGAAATAAGTACTACCACGGTTTTGATTCCTTTTTCTGCGTAGACTTTGATATAATTTTGATGGGCTTCGGTCAGTGTCAATTGAAATAAATTCATTGGGCCGTCAACATCCCCAAAAAACTCCGCATAGGGAGCCTCTCCGACAATGATCACCGCGACATCAATGTCCGCGGTATCAGCGCTTCCGCTTGGATCGTAAATGACTTCATTAGAAGCATATTTTTTGATTCCTTCGAGAATCGTCGTGGCGCCTTTGTAGTTTTCTGTTGTTCCCTGCCAGTTGACGGTCCAACCCCCGGATTGTAGTCCGGAATTGTCGCCGAATTCGCCTACTACAGCGATTTTGGCATCCCTTTTCAAGGGTAGGACACCTGTTTCGTTTTTAAGTAAAACCAGTGATTCGCGAACCGCCTGCCGGGCAATATCCCGGTGGGATTGGATACCGATTTTCTCGATCAGTTTGGGGTCTGGATAAGGGTTTTCGAACAATCCCAAGCGAAACTTCTGCCTCAGAATCCTCCTTACGGCGTCGTCTATTCGATCTTGGGGAATTTCCTGATTCAAGACGCCGTTCCGGACGCCTTCTTGAAACATGGCCAGATCGCCATCCACAGCCATCACCATATCGATACCCGCATTGATGATAGCGTTTTGTCCAAAACGTGAATACGCCTTCCAATCGGACACCACAATGCCTTCAAATCCCAATTCACCTTTTAACAAATCTGTGATCATGGCGCGGTGCGCGTGCATGGATACACCGTTTAGGGTGTTGAATGACGCCATCACCGAGCCTACGCCCGCGTCGATGGCAGCACGATAGGGTGGAAGCAGCCGTTGGATTACTTCCTCATGGGTCAGTGAGGTATTACCTCCTTCTACACCAAAATCCGTCGCCCCATCTCCAATAAAATGCTTGGCCGTGGCCATCAGCGAAAAGGACTCACCCTGATGCCCAAGCACAGATGCTTTTGCCATTTCCGTAGTGATTTCGGTGCTTTCCGAAAATGCTTCGTACACCCGTCCCCATTTTTCATTGAATGGAATGGCGACGCAGGGCGAGAAGACCCAGTTGAAACCGGTAGCCTTTGATTCTATGGCTGTAATCTCTGCCGCTTTCGCGACAAGCTCCGTGTTTCCGGAAGCTCCCAAGCCTATATTGTGGGGAAAAATGGTGGCACCTTCATAGGTGTTTTGTCCATGCACTGCATCCACGCCGAATACCAGAGGAATGCCAAGGCGGGTGGATAAAGCCTGTTTTTGGAACTCGGCAAATTTGGCTTGCCATTCCGCGGCATCATTGCCTGGAAGCGGGCCTTGGGTATGGATTACAGAACCGATGTATTTGTTTTTGACATCCTCTAAAGTTATGTCATCAAAATGGCGTACCTGTGACATCTGACCGATTTTTTCTTCAAGGGTCATTTGAGCAAGCAGCGCATCGATCTTTTGCTCGATTATTGGGTCCGTTTTGATATTCTTATCCATGCTGAGGGTTTGAAAATAGGTTTAGTCCTAGGGTTTGTTTTCAAAGAAATTGGAATTGCTACCTCAACATCGCCTCCTCCAAGTGAACCTCCAGTTGAATTACATTACCAGTTCGACTGAAAATACCCGCGCTCATTTCTTCGCCCAAGCTAAGTCCTTTGATTTGTGAGCTAGAACCATCTTTTAAAACCACCTCAATCCTGTTTTCAGATGCCAAATGATAAACCACAGGAACCTGACAGTAGGTAAAAGCCAATGAATTCTTCTTCAATACCAACTCGACCGAGGCCCCAGATAGGTCAACGTACCTGAACGTTTGTCCGCTTGAGAGGAATTCAGATTTTCTTAGCATGCGTGGCTGAAATGAAATCCGTCCTTCTACAACGGAAACCCCCAATTCCCCAAAGCGGGAAATTATATCCTCCTTCACTTGTCCCGTCATGCCGGGCTGTTGTGCACCTTTGTTGGCTGGTGTATGGGAATATGGGTCCGTCGGGAAGGCGCCATAAAGCGAGGGAGATTTGTGAACTCCTATGCCTTCATTGATCTCATAGTAATGGGCTATAAGTCCGTTTACGACTGATTCAGGCGCTTTCTCTTTGATTGCCTTTTGGCAGCATTCCATCACGGCCAATTGCAGCTTTGAAACCATGTGCCAATAAATCGAGCCAAGCCCCTCGTATCCGTAGAATGTGCCTGAGCGACCGGTGAAAGCCTTGTGGTTGAATACCGTTTCAAAGATTTGGAGTACTTCTTTCTTACTTGATTCTGAAACCGATTGGCCGTCAATTTCCAAGGAATCCAATGCGCTTTGGAGATCGGAGGCATTTTTGAAATTGCCGTTGAAATGGAAATCCCCTTTGACGTCCTGTTCGATGATACGCTTGTCCTTGTCTTTCGAAAGGCTGCTCAGCAAAGCTGACTTTGCCACTTCCGATTTTGGGATATTATTCTTTTGGAGAAAACCCGGGAGATCCTTGTTGGGATAAAGTAAATAGCTGTATTGGTCTTTTCTAAAAAGATCACTTTTCTTGAGACTTTCAAGGGTTTCAAGAGCTTCAGAGGATGTCAAATAGCCCGAACTCAGGACCGCCACTTGACCTTCGAGCATTTCGCTGAGGTACGAAATGGAAACTTTAGTTTCGTTTTCGACCGTCATCAAGTTGTACGAATGGTACAGGCTGTCGCGTCGTTTGTTTGCGCGAATCGAATGCTCAAGATAGCTTAAACATACATTCGAAAATTCAATTATATCACTGATTTTCAGTATTTTTTGATGATTACTGAAAGTATTACTGTAGATATTATTTCTAAATTGACTTCCTGCAGTTCCCAATGCGTCCAGGATTGCTTTGCGGTTTTTATCGTTGATTGGATCGTAAAGCAAATGCTGATATGTAATCAGTGCTTGATGGATTTGCTGAAAAAAGGTCAGCACTTCCTCAGAAACATGTACTTCTGAGACGGGGCTTTTAGCCAGGATGCTGTTGAAAAAAGTAAGGAATCGCCGGAGATAAAAAAGTGTCACCATGGATACACCATTGCCGACCAAGGCATTGTTGGCGTCATTCCATTCCGGGCGTTGCGTATTCATCCAAATGCCTCCTTCTGGGATGAAATTTGACACTTTCGCCAAAACGGTTGCAAGGATCTTCTCCAGGAAGTTTACATGGTGGATGGCCCCGGTTTTGTTTTGAAGCAAGGCAGCATCAGCCCCCAATTGAGACCATCGTTGTTGGATGGCATGGTCCAGCTTGTGGTCAAAATCAATCGTATCCTTTGGATTGCGAAGGATGTCTTCGTAGGGTTTGATCTTGTAGGGCACATTTGCATAGACAAACATGTCCTGATCGAAATAACTTTCCAGTTTTCCGGGCGCGTGGCGTTCCGAAAACTCCAGGAATTTCAAGAGGTAAATGATCTGATGATCACCCCAATAGCCAATGTAAGACCAAGGGTCGTCGGCTTCGATTTTCTCCCAATCAATACCATTTTTGGTGATGCGGTAGGGATTATAACCATCAAATGTTGAGGCATTTAGGAACTTAAAGATCATGCCGTCAATGAACTCTGGGTAGGAGAGGGCCAAGGCTTCCCAGTTCTGAAAAATATCCCGCCAGTTTCCTGCATAGTCCAACACCTTTGAGCCATCGTGCTCATTGCGTGTATTTATAGAGAATTGGTTCCAAGGGCGGCTGGGGTCGCCGTGTCTTCGGCTGAATTTTAGTGGCAAATATTCGAGACATAGCCTTTTCAGGTCGTTGTCCTCGGTTTTGGAAGTAAGATTCTGGAGTTGGGTTCTGGAAAACTCGTTTGGAAGACTTTTCAGGGTTTGGATATGTTTCCCGAATACCTGTGTGTTTGCATTTTTGAGATAGGTAAGAAAATCGCCTTTCTCGATTTGATAATCCTTGTCAAAAATTCCCCCACGCATGATGTTGAACATGGAGTTGGCAAAATGGCGGGTATCTTTCATATGATCCGCGGTCAATTGAAGGCCGTCAGCCGCTGCGTTTAGGTGGACGAGCTGTCGGGTTCCAGATTTGATATCCTCTTTTACGGCGGATGCTAAGTTCTTGTCGTTTTTGATCGCCTCTGCCAAGGCGACAATTTGTGAAGTGTTTTGATTGATATCGGCAATGAGCATCCATTCCTTTTTGCCACCTTCTGGAAGGATTATGTCTGATTGGACAAAATAGGCGCCTTTTTCCGCTTTGACATCCATTTCCTCGACTACATTCAAGCCATTCCTGAAGGCCTCAAGTTGTGAAGAGGAGAGGAGCCGTTTGGCATTTTCCAACCCCAATGACCAGGCGACGCTTGCCTTTAAGGCTTCACTGGGTTCAGCTTTGTCCACGATGATCGCACTCAAGGCAAAAATTCCGAGGCCGCTTTCCTTTTCCAGCTCGCTTCTTTTGTAAGCATCGACCAAGTTGCTTCGGATTCCCTGAAGCGCACTTCCCACGCCATAGGGCATGATGTTTTGAATACCGTCCAATATGGAAATGTGAGCCTCGTCAGCACCGAGATTTGTCAAGGAGCTTGTCTTCACAAATCCAAATTTGTCACTCGTGGACCACTGATATCGGAAAGTAAGGTTCAAATCCTCGTTGATCTCTTCGAAAAGTATCTTGTCTCCGTAAACGTTTTTGTAAAGGTTTCTCTTGAGTCGGTAAAGGTTGGCGAAGTGAACGGAAAATGGTTCCCATATTTGAAATTGGCCGTTATTCTCAATCCGAACGATGGTTTTAGAACCCGTCATTTCATTGGATTCTATGATTTTGTCATCTGTGTAATAAGGGAAAAGTGCATTTTCTGGATCTTTCCTTCCGGCACTCAGACCGCCGTTACTCCCGATGAACAGCCAATGGTTGGAATCACTCACGATGCTCATAAAAAATGGTCGCATCCTGTCGCAATTCGAGATTTTCAAATATTCTTCCGAACCGATTTTAACTGTTTCAAGGGAAACATCCGGTGGATTCTGTTTGCTATTGCCTTGACGCATATGATTCCTGGAATGGTTAAATGGGGAATTTAAAACGAACCGAGCCCTCAAGCTCGGTTCGTTGGTACATATTGCTTAGTGTTAGTATAATCCTACTGTTTCTCAATCCGGACATTGTCGATCAAAACCGCACCGGCACCGCCGCCACCTGTGGCAAAATTGAAGTCGATGATGAACAACTTACCGGCTGGGTCAATAGCTTCGACTTCCTGGGATATCGTGGTAAAATTCGAATTGCTCAACGACCCTTGGGTATCGAAAGTGTTGGTAGTATTGACTCCGCCGCCTGGCTTCGGTGTTTGGGTTTGCATGTGCAAGGCTGAGGCAACGATCGGGGTCACTACCTTGGCATCATATTTCACGATGATCTTTGTATTACCCTTATAATCGACGTTGTCGTTGGTATACCTGAAGATATACGCACCTCCGGCAGGATCAGTCAACGTGAGCAAAATCGCCCCTGAACCACCTACACCACCATCTGCGCTGTGCGTTACGGTTGCTTTCGTGTTATCTGCTGCATTGGCAAGCCTGGTCCATTTTTCAAGAGAAGTCGCGTTGTTGAAGTCCTCCAAGAAGAATGCGTCGCCAGTTCCACCCGGACCCCCACCTTCAAAACTGATGTCATCGAAATAGTAGGTTTCGGTCGATGAAGTCAATCCGCCATCTGAACCATCAGGATTGTCTGGTTTGATTACCAATTGATTCAAACCAGTGTTGCTACCTGGGATATCCGTAAACTTCACCTCAACCTCAACCCAAGTGTTGGCTTGGGCAATTGTTCTAAACTGTGGAGGAGGATTTCCAGATCCTGGAGGTTGTGGTTCGCTGTTCAATTCAAACCGCATAACCACGTTGGCCTTTGATGAATAGACTTTCAATTTTAAAGGCTGGGAAGCATCGAATTTGTCAGGAAATGCGTTTTGGAAGCCAGCCCATCTATTGGTACCTGTAGCCTTGACAACTTTAAGCACATTGTTTGAAGTGTTGATTCCTGTCTTGGATGGATTCTCGGCAAGCTGTGTTGTGATGCTTCCATCATTGTTGAAAGTGCTGATGAACGACTCACAGGTTTCGAAAGTAACTGGGAACGCTGTAGCTGCAACTGGTGTACCGGAGCAGCCGCCAGTTCCGCCACTACCACCATCGCTCTTTTGAGTGATATCGTCGACGTAGAACGCACCAGCGGTATTTCCCGGACCATCGACAAAGATGACCATCGTGCTGTAGGATGCAGAAGCAGAGCTAAAGTTGAAGGTCAGGTCTTGCCACCCTGTGGTGGTTGCCGTTGCCACTGTCTCTACCGGGTCTGCCGTGCCGTTTTCGAATTTCAATAATACCGGTACGTTTGCCTTAGATGAGTTGAATCTCATCGTGATCACCTTATCCGTGGCGAAGTTAACCGCAGTTCCCATCGCAAATGCAACACCTTCCCATTGTGCACCAGAGTTGGTGATTTTGCCTGCCTTGTTTGAGCCGTTCGCCGGATCGGTGGCCACTTCAAAGGCTGCACCATTGAACACCGAGAATACTTCCTTACCGTCTTCAAAATTGAATGGGAGTTTGGAAGTGTTTGATTCAAGCAGTTCGAGTGAGACGTTATCCAAGACCACCACGCCTACATCTGCGCCAAGGTCAAATATTACGCGGCTGTTGTCGTTATCAAAATTGGCTACAAATTCAGCAGTGAATCTTTGGACAGTTTGGGTAATCGTGAATTCCTGCGTCACATTCGTCCAAGGTGCTTCGTTCAAACCAATGCCAGCAATTATTTTCCGGCCTGCGGCTTTATCTGTAGATGAGTTGAATGAGAGCCTGTATTTGTTTCCATTTCTCAGTGGAAGCACTTGGCTTACATTTACGTCAAATGGATTCCCAGCGACGGTGACGTTGGAGAATGAGAACTTGTTTCCACCATCTTCCCTCACATCTAGACCATTGCCTATCCAACCTGTAGCACCCGCTTGGAAATCACCGTTTGTCAGCAAGCCGTCGTCGAACGTTACTTTTACAGTTCTTTTCACCTCTGTGGCAGCATTTCCGGCCGCATCGCTCACATTGTATGCGAGTACATATTCGCCGGGGTTCATTTTATTGACTGTTCCGGTCACTACAATGTTGGCAGTGATGTCACCGTCTACGTTGTCGTTTGCGGTAGCGCCAGGGTCGGTGAAATCCTCACCGATTTCAATCTCTATGCTCGCAGGTCCCAAGAGCGTGATTACCGGAGCTTCGTCGTCGGTAATGATCACTTTCAATTCAATGGAGATAGTCTCTTTGGCTTCGGTTGACCCCCCCAAATTGGTGGCGACAAGCGAAACTGTGTAATCCCCATCTTCCATGTAGGTTTTTACTGGATCTTTCAATGTCGAAAAAGTACCGTCTCCAAAATCCCATTGGTAGGAATCGGCATTTTTTGAAGTATTTGTAAAGGTCACGACACCTCCCGTATCAGCATCGATTGAATAGGTGAAACTGGCGGTGGGTTTGGGAATCGTTTCCTCTTCCTTACACCCCCAGAAGACCGCAACCGCAGCAAGCGATAAGGCCCCCAAAAGCTGAGTAATTCTGAATTTATTGAACATATTATTTTGGTTTATTTGTACTAAAATCACTGGTAAACTCTTACATAATCGACTATCATCGTTTGCGGAAATCTTGAGTTCGCAGAGGGTGGTCCAACGAAATTTCCTCCTATGGCGACGTTGAGCAGGATGAAAAATGGCTTGTCAAAGACCCATTCAGCATTTGTGGGCAGACTTTCCGGGGTTATCCGTTGATAAAGCCTGTTGTCGACGAAAAAGTCGATGTTGTCCGGACCCCATTCGACGGCAAAAACATGGTATTCTGTATCGAATCTGGAATCAACGAGCTCAAACGAGTCTGTTATGGCATTTCCGCCCGAATATCCTGGGCCATGAATCGATCCATGTACCACACGTGGCTGCTGTCCTCGAAGCTCCATGATATCGATTTCTCCTGTCTGGGGCCATCCTACCTGATCGATATCCGCGCCGAGCATCCAAAATGCCGGCCACAATCCTTGGCTAAATGGGGTCTTCAATCGCGCTTCGATCCGACCATACCTGAACTCTTTTAGTCCTTTGGTCTTGATACGGGCAGAGGTATAGCCGCTTCCCTGGAAATTCTCTTTGATGGCAGTAATCACCAAGTTACCGCGACCATCCAAAGAGATGTTCTGCGGACGATTGGTGTAATACTGGAGTTCATTGTTACCCCATCCGCCGGATCCGGTGCCGATGTCATAAGCCCAGAAGTCTGGGTTTGGCGCATCTCCCGTTGTGCCATCAAATTCATCAGACCACACCAAGGTCTTGTAAACACTTCCGGGAGTTTCTTCGCCATTGTCACAGCCGAAAAACAGTATCCCCACCAATATTGGCATCAATAAGGGATAGCATAATTTATGTATGTTGATCTTCATCTTTCTCAATTTTAATTTTTTGTACTGGATCATCTGTAGAAATAGACATTGTCTACATAGATGTTGGAAATGGTTCCATCTGACACGAAGAATATCAGGTCGACGTCATTCGGCACCCCCAAGCCTGCAAAATCACTGATCGGAATGTCATAACTGACCCAATTATCCCTTACCAAAGGCTTGTAACTAACCAGGTTTACAGATCCCGATGTCTCGTTTGGCCCGTTGTTGTTAATGATCACAACCCTTAAAAAATCTCCTGGATTGAGCGCTTCCCTTACATTAACATCCAAATGCAGATGGGTCATGGCGGAAGCGTTGACATCAGGCGATTGGAACATGTTAATACTCACAAAATTCAGCTGTGTGTAGCTTAGGATGTTTTCGCCTGCGATATTGATTGCGCCTCCCTGTGTCGTCTGGAATTGGAAGAATCCGTTGAAATTATCCACCTGGACGTTTTGGTATGCATCGCTGAATATGGAGACTACGTTGGCGGGATTTCTCGCTGGCGGGGTAGGGGCGGAATTGAATTGTCCGGCCGAGTTCACCGTCAATGATCCCAAGGCATTCATGGGGTTACTGCCTCCTCCGACAGTTCCCGTGACTGTCGTAGTACCGGCGCTGAGGACAGAAATCTGCCCGAGATTGTTTACCGTAGCTACGCTTGGGTTTGAAGATCGGAAATTGAAATAGGCAGGAGCTGCATTCACAGATACATCCAAACCATCCACGTTGAAGACAACGTTGGTCCCGGTGACGGGGATGGAGACTCCATTGAATGATGAAGTCGTTGGGTTTTCTCCATTGAAGATCCTGGGTAGCGGTTGGGCAACTTTTCCAAGTTTTTCAAACCTCAGCTCATCGATCCAAAAGGTATATCCGACTTCTTGACCTACGGGTCCGATGCCTCCAGCGGCAAATTGGAACACTCCCCGCTCCTCCAAGAGTCTGGAGGGATCAGGAATTGGGATAATGAATTTCTTCCATTGGGTGGTGAAATCCACGTTTGTCATGTACGCGCGGTATGTATCACCCAGAAAATCCTGCCCAAATCCTATTTCTGCAATCGTTGCGGCCTGACTCGCCTTGGCATAAAATGTCAGAGCATTGAAGTCTTGCAAGTCCCTGCCAGCGCCGTCAATTCTGAATATGGCACCCGCGAAATTTCCCCCCGGATCGTCCGCATTTGGAACATCGATTCGTATAGAAGATATTCCTTTGTAGGCGACGCGGTTGTCCACGGAGAAAACATCGGGTTTTGCCCCTGCATAAGGAAAGTAAAAATCACTCCCTAAACCAATGAAGGTATCAGTGAATATTTCAGGGTTTCTGCTAAATCTGGCCCTCGGAAGGTCCTCTACCTCCTCTCTCGTGCATCCTAAAAACGCAAACACAAGAAGTGTAAATATTGTATATCTAAAGTTTTTCATAATCGTTGTATTCATCCTTTTTAGCATAATCTACTTCCCAACGTTGATATGTATATAAGTTCTGAATTCCCATTCGTTGCCGTTTGGATAACCGATGGCTTTGGGGTCTGGAACCACGTTGCCGCTGATATCAACCGTTTGTGCTGGATTGTAGCGGGGCGAGTATTGATCCAAAGAACGCCAAGTGAAGCGCATCCCCATGGTTGTATTTGGTAGGATGTACCATTCTTGTTTGCCCACGGATGTGGAGATATCTGCCATTAGCTGCAGCGGGAACGTTAGGTTAAAGTCCCTGTGGAAGTCAAAAGGTCCCCAATCATTGAATTTGACATGAGAGGAGACTTTGATTGTCTTGTAGATCATTCTGACATCCCCACCGAAGCGTTCCACTGTTCTCGGGTCAGGACCATTGGCTTGGCCATTTCCACCATACAGGTTAACTATGAAGCCGAGCCTCGGATTCACTTTGGAGACAATGCGGCTCCTTACTTCCCAGAGGTCCAAAGCTGGTGGCGCACCGTCTGCGGCCACGGGTGTACGTCCGGTTCCAGGGAAAATGATTGCCGCATCCATCACAGTAGGCAAGTGGCGATAGACGAATCCAAAATTAGCCGCGAGCGTAGCATCCTCAGCGCGGTCATTATCCCACTCATACATGAAAGTCCCCGGCGTAGGATCAAATGACAAAAGAAGTTCACCACCAATGGTTTCTCTGTTGGATCTCACTACGAATGGATCGTCCAAGATATTTCTTGGGCGTGCGGGACCACCAATTTCCTTGGATATAGGATCTACCAGCGGTTTTTGCCACATAAAGTTGGGTGCTACCTGCCATTTGCCCATCGTATAGGTCAAACCGGTCAATAAAAGGTTTTTATTGCCGCTTCCGCTGTCTTTGAGCTGCCAGCCGGTGAATGTGGTGGTATAGTCACCGCCTCCGTTAGCTACCAATCCTTGGGCAGCTGCCTGTGCATACCAGTTAATCCTTCCGGCGGCATAGGTGAGTTTGACCTTTCCTCCCCATGTATCGGCCATATTGATTTGGTCGATATATGTTTGGTAATTTCCTTCCGAACCGCGGACGACTTGGAATTCACGACCCACAAGTGGTTGTCCACCCCAAATACCTCCTGCTTGAAGTGTCAGGTTTTCAAAGAGCTTTGTTTCTGTTTGAAGGGTCACCCGACGGGTTCTAGGTTGTGGAATGGCGATGGAGCTTATCGCTTGGCCTGGGTCATCCAAGTCCTCGTGGAAAATACCTGTAACGGTAGATTTGCCAAGTTTGCGCTGGTACTTGACCAGGACGGCTGGGTTGGCACCCCACCAAAGCTCACGGCCAAAAGCAACCTTCACGCCTTTTAGGGCCTTTTTTCCCGTGATCTCTACGCCCGATGGCGCAAGCGCATTATAGATATCTATGTTTGGACCGTAATTTGCCTCAGGATAAAGTCCGAAAAAGTCCCCTTCATATTCCCAATGGTAGTGGCCTGTTCGATAAAAACCCTTCAGGTCAAATATCTTATGATTCCAAGTGTACTCGGCCTGGTAGATTGCCACTCTGTTGAGTGACTCCAATACCTGGGTACCCGCTTGGGTCTGGATATTGAGAGGTCGCCCCCTGTTTTCGTAGAAAATTTCATCGATTGGATTCAATGCCACGTTACCGAGAACGTTCATGACGACGTTTGCGCGGACATTGGAGGTAGGATTTGCCTCTACTCCCACAAAAAAGGATTGAAGGTGGTCAAAGCCCTGCTGGTTTGGGAAAGTAACGTTGTCCGGATCGGGAGATTCTGGGGTAGTAGTCAGGTAACCTCCTGTATTGAAAGTCGTAAATTCAGCGCGCAATTGACTGACCGATAGTAGCTTGGATTGCTCGCCTGCCAGAGCAGCTTGATCGCTACGGGCCCTCATGGCTGCATCGATCACCTGAATCGATGCAAAATGGGTTGCTACGTTTTCCGCAGTCATTCCCGCTAAATATGGATTCAAGTTGTGGGCTTCCTTCAGTGCGTAGTAGGCAGCTCGCGGATAAAGGGTGTAAAGACCGCGGGGACTTGTCGGGCCTTTCGCGCAGATTCCAAACCATTCCTCGTTCATGTTATTCTCACCCTGTACAAAGTCGTGAAAATAACCTCCATTCGCCCAAGAAGCTTCCGTATTGTGCACGTCCAGGTCAGTGGTTTGACCTGTTTTCCACCATCCGTCGCTGAACTGAAAAGTAAAGCCTCCCAATGAATTCCCAGCTTTTCCAAGACCTGCAGCGTTCTCATAGATTTCCTTCCAATTGCCAACCATGAAAAACGCTTGGGACTCTTGGTCCTCCCTGTTTTCGACAGCATTAAAGGCATCTGCGCCGAATTCGGTGAACAAAATTGGTTTGTTCAGTTCTCTGCGAACTCGCTCGAATGCGTCACCGAAAGACACGCCTCGGTACATATTGGTCCCGAATATGTCAATATCCTTACACTCTTCTTTGATGATTTCGAGAAAAAGCAAATCGCCGTTACAGATTGCGATGGGGCGACTCGAGTCAATGCTTTTCATCGCCAAGGTCGCTTCATTGAACAACTTGTACATAGCGGTTGCCCTGACCGTGGACTTTCTGTCTTCAATAGGTATGTTCTCTGTTTCGGCACCTTCCCAAAACAAGCCGTAGTTGTTTTCGTTGCCGAGAAGGAAGAGTAGGAGACCCGGAGTGTTGCGATACTCGGTTACCATTTGTGTCACTTCCGCCAACAGTAACTTCCTGACGCGCGGGTCCGCGTACTCTGTGTTTGCAACCCAAGTACCGTCAAGGGTCAATCCGTATCGCCCGAAGGAGTGGTTGAGCATGGTGTATATCCCATACTTCTCATATATATAAGTGATCCACTTCGCAGGTACGCCGGTGTATTGCCTGACTGCATTCACGCCCATGTTTTTCAACATCGGCATTTCGGCATCTAGGGCAGCCATGATGATGTCATCCGGCTGTTTCCATAGGCTGTAGTTGAAATTGGTGCCAATCGGAAAATAATCCCAGTTCATTCCGTTGACCATGAAATCCTTCCCATTAACCTGGAGCTTCATCCCGCTGTCATCTTGGACAACAGTCACCTGGGAAGATTGTGCGTAACCGCTCACCCTAAAAAATAGTAGCGTAAGCGCCAAAAGGTAAATATGTTTCATAGTTATTTTGGTGTTAATCGTAACCGATCCGAAGCACCGCGTGGTAGGCGCGGTTTCCGAAATCGATTGTAATTACCCAATTCAACCTGAAAAAAAGAAAAAAACGACTACGTCAATTCTTTCTCATTACTACTACAAAACTTTAAAATTGCGCAGTGCAATCGATTTTTCTGAATACATTTGCTAGATATGAGTACTACAACAAGCAGACTAAAACGATTTATGCCAGATTCTCGGTTTTTTTTGAAGAATTGGCTAATATTTTCCTTATTTCTGTCGGTGATCTCGGCTACCCATGCCTTTTCGGGAAAATATCCGATTCGGAATTTCACGCCAGCTGAATATGGTGCTGGGATTCAGAATATCGACTTCGCGCAGAACAGGGATTTGAACCTATTTGTTGCAAATAATCTTGGTGTATTGTCCTTCAATGGAAACCAATGGAAAACCTACGCCCGAAACACCGGGAAGAAGCAGCGTTCGTTGGCATTTGATGTGGGATTGGACCGATTGTACGTCGGGTCTCAGGGCGATTTCGGTTTTTTTGAGGACGATTGGCGTTATGTTTCTTTGCTTGAAAAGATTCCGGAAGATGAGCGCGACTTTGATGAGGTTTGGGATGTTTTCATTTTGGGTTCGAATGTGTTTTTCTGCACTTTCCAAGGCATCTATCGCTATGACGGCCAAGGTGTCTCTGTAATCAGCCATCCAAATGGGTTTAACAGGTCTTTTTTGGTCAATAACAAGTTGTTTACCCAGTCGCAGTCCGGTGAACTTTTTGAGATCGACGGAAACAAATTGATGCCGCTTGGCCGAAATTCACGCGTAAACCAGGTAGTGGCGGGTGTGGTGAGAAAAGAAACGGGGTACGTGGTCATCTATAACTCTGGTGAAGTCGAATTCTTGGACACATCGGGTTCCAAGGGGATTTTTCCTGATCTCGCAAATGCATTGTCGAGAAAATATGTCAACCATGTGGCCCAAATATCGGATGGGCGCCTCGTAATTTCTACCCAACGTGCTGGCTTGTATATTTTTGACATGCAATCTGGTCAGTTGGAAAACATCACAGTAGACGGTGGTCTGCTGTCGAATGCCTGTCTCCGGGTGTTTCAAGATAACGGTGGCAGCCTATGGGTAGGTATGCAGAACGGGATTGCACTTATAGATATAAGATCTCCAATAAGACTGATAAACCAAAATATTGGCTTGGAGGGGAGTGGATATGAGGCTTTTGAGACAGGCGAGGGTATCTATTTCACTACATCGAATGGCATTTACTTTCGACCGATAGGCAAGGCTGAGAGTATGTTTCTTACAGGTACAGAAGGTCCGGCTTATGGTCTGCAACAAATAAACGAGAAGTTGTATGCGGGGCACCATACCGGTTTGTTTATGCTGGAAAATGGAAAAGCCACCAGAATATTGACAAGCGACGGGCTTTGGCAGGTGAAGCCCCTGAGTGCAAATCCGAAGTATGCGATTGGAGGTACTTACTCAGGTCTTCATTTGTTTGAGATTGATGAAAAAGGCGTATTGCGTGAGGTCCAAAAAATCAAGGGATTTAATGAATCAAGTCGGTTTTTCGAAGAAGATATAAAGGGAAGAATCTGGGTAGGCCAATATTATAAAGGCCTCTATATGATTAGTTTGAGCAATACACTAAGGGAAGCAGATGTGGAAAAGATATCGGAATCCAGTCAGCTACCGATTCAACAATACGTGTTTCTGAGCAGGGTGGATGACGAAATATACATTTGCACTACAAAAGGTATCTTCAAATTAAATCAGAATTCGGGCACGATAGAGGAGGAGACCGTGTTTTCAAAAGTAGTAGGCAAAGACTGGATTTACCAGTTTGTACAGGACAAGCAAAGAAATGTCTATGTACAGTCCGAAAACGCGATGGCACTTTTTAAGCAGGTTGGACCGGGAAATTACGTAGACGTGCCATCGTCCTTGTTTCAGCTTCGCCAATCTTTCAACAACGACCTGCTGAGCGTTTCCACGAACGTTACAAACGGGGTTTTGTTCAATGCCAATGAAGGTTTTATCTATTATGACCCACGGCTGGAGGATAGGGTGTCTTTTAACAAAGAACCCTTGGTAGGAAAGATCATCAATGTAGCCGAAGATAGTACCTTGTATTTTAGAAAACCATTCAGCGAAAGGCCCCAGGAAATCGAGCCGATTCGGATTACCGAAGGCACACGGGTTTTGCAGTTTGTGATGGAATCTTTCGTTTTTGGCGATGTCAACAATCAGAATTTCCGGTACAGACTCAGTGGTTTTGACAAAGATTTCGGGGATTGGACAAACTCATTTGTCAAGGAATACACCAACCTGAAGGTCGGGGAGTATGATTTTGAGGTTCAGACATTTGGCGCCCGTGGTGAAATAGTGACAAGCAAACCGCTGAAAGTGATCGTCATGCCTCCATTTTATAAGAGTTTCTTTGCGAAGGTGATTTACTTTTTGCTTGGACTGACCGTGTTGTACCTAGCTTACCAAGCACAGCGGCAATACTACAAGAGAAAGCAAGCTGAACTGGAACGGTCCCGGAAAATGGAAATAGAAAAAAAGCAGAAAGAACTGCAGGAGGTCAAAGAGGAACAGACTAAAACCGAGCTTCAGCATCTGAATGCGCTTTTAGCGGCATCGACAATGAACTTGGTCGTGAAAAACGAGTTCATGGAAAACATCAAGGAAGAAATCCGAGTGGCAACGAAAACGGACAAGGTTGAAGACAAGCAACTTGCACTAGAGCGGATTTTCAAGGAAATCGATTCCACGCTGAAGGTTCATGAGGACTGGAAGCAATTCGAATATCACTTTGATCGCGTACATGGAGATTTCCTTTCCCGATTGACGGCGGAGTTTCGGGACTTGACGCCGGGCGAACAAAAACTTTGTGCATTTCTGCGTCTCAATATGGACACCAAGGAAATCGCGAACCTTATGGGTATCACGTTGCGCGGCGTGGAAGTTTCCCGATATAGGCTGCGCAAGAAACTTGGCTTGGATTCCCATCAGAATCTGTCTAAGTTTATTTTGGAGTATTAATGTTGGATAGCAAATCCGATGATAGTTTGTTAGAGAGGCCTTATTGTTTGTTATATAATTTACATTATGTTAAATATAATAAATTCTATCATCCAAATTCAGGCTTTCAAACCAATTAGCATCCCCCAGCCTCAATTACAATCTTGAAGACTGAAATGTCTTGCCATCGATCCACTTATCCCTACCATCTTGTGCATGCTCGGAATTTTTGGTAACATACAGCCTATTATCAACCCATGGCGCAAAAAATCAACCCGGCACGTTTAGGATTATTTCTCGGTCCCTTTTTCTTTCTCTTGGTCCTTTTTGCAGTCAAAGCTGAGGGATTGTCGCCAAGTGCACAGGCAATGCTTGCCGTGACCCTTTGGATTGCAACTTGGTGGATTACCGAAGCTATTCCTATTGCGGCCACGTCTTTGTTGCCTTTGGTTCTTTTGCCGTTGCTGGGCGCGTTGCCGATCGCGGATACGGCTGCTTCATATTCCCATCCCATGGTCTTGTTGTACATGGGCGGATTTATGATCGCAGTCACGATCGAAAAATGGAACCTGCACAAGCGCATTGCTTTGACGATTATCTCCTGGATCGGGACCAATGTACCTTTGGTGATGTTGGGATTTATGGTGGCGACCGGTTTTCTTTCCATGTGGATATCCAATACAGCTACCTCCCTGATGATGCTCCCTATTGCGATGGCGGTCGTCAACCAACTCTCCCCCGAATCAGAAAATAATCCACTGATAGATAATTATTTGGGCAAGGCGATGATGCTGGGGATTGCCTACGGCGCTTCCATTGGCGGTATGGCGACGTTGATTGGTACGCCTACCAACATTATTTTGGCCGGATTGGTCAAGGAGCTTTTTGGCTTTGAAATCAGTTTTTTTGATTGGTTTATCTTTGGTTTTCCTCTGTCGGTCGTTCTGCTTATACTTTGTTGGTTTTATCTTGTCAAAATCGGCTTTCCATTGACAAAGGATTTACAGTTGACTGGCGGCAAGGATGAGATCAAGCGGCAATTGGACCTACTCGGATCGATGAGTGTTGAAGAAAAGCGCGTTTCGGTGGTTTTTGGCCTTGTGAGTGTGGCTTGGATTTCCCGGACTTTCCTCCTGCAGCAATGGCTGCCTGCATTGGACGATACGATTATTGCCTTTGTGGGCGTGCTCCTTCTTTTCGTCCTCCCCTCTTCCAAACCAAAAACTAACCTATTAGACTGGAAAACAGCAGAACGCATTCCTTGGGGAATTCTCTTGCTTTTCGGTGGCGGTATGGCTTTGGCTGAAGGTTTCAAAGTCACCGGCTTGGCGGATTGGATAGGCAGTCAGTTTGTGTTCTTGGATTACCTGGCATTTGGATTATTCTTGTTGATCGTAGTGGCTGCAGTCAATTTCCTGACTGAAGTCACATCCAACGTAGCAACGGCATCGATGATATTGCCGATTTTGGCTGCGGTGGCATCTTCACTAGGCGTGCATCCCTTTGGATTGATGGTCGGCGCTACATTGGCGGCGAGTTGCGCATTTATGTTGCCCGTTGCCACTCCGCCAAACGCAGTGGTATTCGGCTCAGGATATTTGCGGATGAACGATATGGTGAAAGCGGGCTTTTGGATGAACATCCTTTCGATCTTGCTCATCTCAGGTTTTGTTCTCTTCCTGCTCCCCTATTTATGGGGTATTGACTTGAATAAGTATCCTTTCTAGGAGGCAGTAGCAGTCTCAGAAAGCAGTAGCAGTTTACAGTGGGACAAAATAAGGATTCACGCATTCCTTGCTGTACGCTCCTCGCAAAGACTGCAAAGGAAACAGTGTTCAGTCGCAGATGGCAGAAAGTATTTCGAGCATTTGTGGAAATGGATATCACCCAAAGACCTCCGAGACGGAAAAAACACTATTTGGCATTTTGAAACCCACTTCTTGGCGTCCTAGCGTCTTGGCGAGATTTTACTTTTTCTGCGCTCTTTGCACCTCTATTTTCTTTGCGAGAATCGCTTCCCCACTTTGCCATAACGAAAAAAACCCGACCTAAGAAGATCGGGTTTTCACTCACTTTAACCACTAACAACCATAAAACAAATTCGTCATGCTTTCGCAATCCGAATGATGAAAAACATCAATTTGTTGTAGTCGATACGGGAATCGAACCCGTGTTTTATCCGTGAAAGGGATACGTCCTAACCCCTAGACGAATCGACCATTTTTCAAAAATAAGACACTGAAATATCAGTGTCTGCGTAGTCGGTACGGGAATCGAACCCGTGTTTTATCCGTGAAAGGGATACGTCCTAACCCCTAGACGAACCGACCATTTTTGGGTTTTTGGGCCTCTTTTTCAAAAGGTGTTGCAAATATAGAGGCTTTCGGGCTTTCTGCAAAACTAGACAGAAAAATATTTGGAATTTTGTCCCAACCCGCTGAATCAGAATCGAAAAAATTTGGGATTACTTCTGTGTGTTTTATCTAATTTCGCAGCGAGATCATCACCTTTTGATTACCATGAAAAAAACCCGCGTTGCTATCAACGGATGTGGCCGCATCGGCAGGCTGACTTTCAAGTTGCTACTGGAAAGGCCCAACCTCGAGCTCGTTGCAGTCAATGACCTAACGGATCCCGCCACGCTCGCGCACTTGTTGCAATATGATTCCATTCATGGTAAATACAAGGATTCAGTTGTGGCTGAAGGTCAAAATATTGTCGTTGGGGGTAAGCGTGTCAAGATTTTTGGGGAAAAGGATCCCGCGATGATCCCATGGAGGGATTTGGATATCGATATCGTTTTGGAATCGACAGGCAAATTCACGTCAAAGGAATCTGCCGCTGCACACCTCCAAGCGGGTGCGAAAAAAGTGATCATCACCGCCCCCTCTCCTAGCCCGGAAGTTCCTACCATTGTCCTGGGAGTCAATGAGCAGATTTTGATTGGAAATGAGACGATCATATCGAATGCATCCTGTACCACCAACTGTCTTGCGCCTATGGTTAAGGTATTGGACGAAGCGTTTGGAATCGAAAAAGGCTTCGTTTCTACCGTCCATTCCTATACCAACGATCAGAACCTACATGACTCGCCACATCGGGATTTACGCAGGGCTCGTGCCGCCGCGTATTCGATCATCCCGACAACCACCCATGCCGCGAAGGCCATGGAAGTCGTATTGCCGCATTTGAAAGACAAGATCGAGGCTTCGGCCATGCGAGTGCCCGTTCCAGATGGTTCGCTGACCGATCTCATTGTATTGTTGAAAAGAGAATGCACCACTGAAGAGGTGAATGCCGCATTCAGATCCGCTTCGATGAACAATCTGAAAGGTATACTTGAATACCAAACTGCGCCTATTGTCTCGATTGATATCATCGGAAATCCACATTCCTGCATCTTGGATGCTGGCCTGACTTCTGCAAAGGGAAATTTGGTCAAGGTGGTTGGTTGGTATGACAACGAGGCGGGTTACTCCAACCGCCTAGTCGATTTGGTCGAAAAAATTGCCTGATTAGGCTTCGGGAGTATTTCCCAATTCGGCTTCGACCACGGCAACCGCATCATCAATGGCATCAAGAAATTGACTCAAATGCTCCAAAAAAGCCTCGCCAAAGCCCTGTTCCTGAAGAATTTGCTTTCCTTCCTGGATGATTCCCTCGACGGTTTGGATCTCAAACAATGCCAAAGCAGGCTTCACCTTATGGCGGATTTGGGAAAGAATTTCCAAATCATGCTTTTCTGCGCCTTCCAGGTATTTTTCCTTTAATTCCGAAAGTGATTTGAAAAGTGCAGATATCAGTTCAGCCCTGAAATCAGCGTCTCCTTCGGCCATTTCCTCTACGCGTTCGAAATTTACAGGTGGTGGATTGGTTGACATATTTAGATTGATAAAGCGCTTTTTCCCGCAAGATAACCGGTACTCCAGGCAGCTTGGAAGTTAAAGCCCCCGGTAATTCCGTCGATGTTGAGAACCTCTCCGGCAAAGAAAAGGTTCGGGCAGGTACGACTCATCATCGTGTCTGGGTCAACTTCAGCCAAATCAACTCCCCCTGCGGTCACAAACTCATCCTTGAAGGTTGTCTTGCCCTCTATGTGGACAATATAGCAAAAAAGATTTTGAAGCAGTTTGTGAAAATTCTTTTTCGGAAGGTTTTGCCATAGAAGTTCCTCGGAGATTTCTGATTTATCTACAAGATGTTCCCAAAGCCTTGCAGGAATTCCGAAAAGCGGGTTGCCACTTATTCTCTTTTTTGGATGATTTTGTTGGAATTGACCCATTTGGGTTGCCAGGAAATCTTCCGTCCAATCTGCCTGCCAACGAATATGGGCATTTGCCACATATTGTTGCGCGTGAAGCCAATCCGCGCCAAATGCAGATAACTTCAATACAGCGGGACCGCTTAGACCCCAATGGGTAATCAGTAAAGGGCCACGGTAGGCAAGTTTGGTACCTTCCAATCTAATATGGGCATCAGGTACCGAAAGGCCCATGAATCTGCGAATTGGCTCGGTCGGAGTATTGAAAGTAAATAGTGAAGGTATTGGATTTATTATATTGGTAACCAATGATTTAAGAAAATTGAATCCATCGATTTTTGGGCTCCCACCTGTGCACACAATAATTCTGTCAAATACAAAACTGTGGTCTTTTCCATGAACTTCAAATCCCTTGGCAACTCTCTTTACTTGTTGGACCGGGAATTTGAAAACCAATTTCACTCCTTTTTCAGAAGCCTCTTTTTCAAGTGCATCGATGATGTTTTGGGAATCGTCAGTGGTAGGAAACATTCGCCCGTCGGCCTCAGTTTTTAGCGACACGCCTCTTGATTCAAACCATTCGACGGTATCGCTCACGGCGAAATGCCGAAATACTTTCTTCAAGAATTTTTCCCCTCTTGGGTAGTTCTTTGCCAACTTGCTAATCTCAAACGCAGCGTGGGTCACATTACACCTGCCCCCTCCCGAGATTTTCACCTTGGCGAGTGACTTGGATGTTTTTTCCAAAATGGTGACTTCCGAATTGGATGAGGATGCATGAATCGCAGCGAAATATCCCGCCGCACCCGCACCAATCACACCTATTTTTATCTTGGCCAAGGATTATCGCTTTTTGCCTGAGAAAGAACCTAAAATTCCCCGCGTCAATTCCCTGAAAATGGTTCTGCCGATTTGCCTCACCATTGTGTTTTTGCTGAGTTCATCAATCAGAGATGTCTCTTTGGCAGCTCTTGCTGACGTGGTTTTCTTTGGAATGGGTGCGGAAGCCTGTTCAGCAGCAGCCTCTGCCCTGCTGATTTTCTTTTCCAACAACTCAAAAGCGCTGTCTCGATCCAGTTCGACATTGTATTTCCTCACCAAAGGAGACTTAGATACCAAAGTTTGGATTTCCTGATCACTCAAAACATCCATCCTTGATACTGGCGGACGCAGCAGCACATGGGCCAAGGGTGTTGGAATTCCTTTTTCGTTCAATGCCGTAACCAAAGCCTCCCCTATTCCCATGGAGGTCAATGTCTCGTCTGTTTTATAAAATGCGGAAATCGGATAGTTTTCGGCTGTTTTTGAAATATCCTTCCTGTCCTTGGCGGTAAATGCCCTTAGTGCATGCTGCACCTTCAAGCCCAACTGCCCCAAGACACTGTCCGGAACGTCTGTTGGCGTTTGGGTGCAGAAGAACACTCCAACTCCTTTGGAACGGATGAGCTTGACAATTGCTTCGATCTTTTCCAAAAGATCCTTTGAGGCGTTGGAAAAAACCAAATGTGCTTCGTCAATAAACAGACAAAGTTTGGGCTTCTCCGCGTCGCCCTGTTCTGGAAATGTCTCATAAATCTCAGACAACAAGCTGAGCATAAAGGTGGAAAACAATTTCGGGCGGTTTTGAATATCGGTCAATCTAATGATTGACACGACTCCTTTTCCATCCACCGTCCGCACAAAATCCTCTACTTCAAAGGAAGGTTCCCCAAAAAAATCCTCCGCCCCTTGCTGTTCGAGTTCAATGATCTTTCGCATGATGGTATTTACCGTTGCTGGTGATACTGCACCAAATTCCTTTGTAATTTCCTCTTTGCCCTCATTGGTGACGTATTGCAGGACCTTTTTCAGATCCTTCAGATCAAGCAAGGGCAAATGATGGGTGTCACAATATCTAAACACCAATGCCATCACGCCCCGCTGGGTATCGTTCAATTCCATGATTTGGGACATAAGAACGGGCCCAAATTCAGAAACAGTTGCCCGAAGCTTCACGCCATTCTCGTGGCTGATGGTCATCAACTCAACGGGAAGTCCGGTCGGATTATAGTCGATACCAATTAGGTCACGGCGCTTTTCGACATGGGGATTAACAGAACCTGGCATCGCAATGCCTGAAAGGTCACCCTTCAAATCCATCAGCACAGAGGGCACACCATTGAGTGAAAGCTGTTCGGCAATCACTTGGAGCGTCTTGGTCTTTCCGGTACCCGTTGCACCGGCAATCAAACCATGTCGGTTGAGGGTTTTAAGCGGAATTTTGACTTGGGCATGGGAGATCGGCTCGTTGTTGAGGATTCCCGTTCCCAAAATAATGGACGGGCCTTTGAAAGTATAGCCCTGCTCTAAGTGCTGCTTGAATTCGTCTGATTTGCTCATTGTCGAAGAATAAAAAGGGAATTATGGAAGCAAAATAAAAAAACCTGAACACTTCTAATCGGTGTTCAGGCTTTATTATTTTCCTGGTTTCAATCATCAATGTGTCACAACAGGTTCCAAAGACTTGGCTTGGTTGATGAAGTCCTCTACCTGGGACAAAGCGGGAACCACCCTAGTCAATTTTTTCGCTTCATTGGTTTCCGTGAGTGCTTTGTGTAAGTTTTCCGGATTTCTGGTTCTCAGTTCTTTGACTGTGTCGACGCCTGCTGCTTTCAAGAGCTCCGCAAATTGGCTGGCAATGCCGTTGATCCTAAACAGATCGGCCATATTGACCCAATCCAAAATCAATGTTTCGCTGATTCCGCTGGCAGCTGAAATTTCCGACCTTCCCTTTTTTGAGGCACCTTTTTCCAAGAGCGCTTCTACGGTCTTTATACCTGCACCAGCAAGTTTTTCTTGGTAAGCAGGGCCGATGCCCTCGATCATGGTGATTGTTTTTGACATGATTATTAAATTTAAGAGTGAAGTGATTATTTAAACAAATTTCCAAGTCCTCCTTTAAGTAGGTCACCTGCTTTCCCCATTAGGGACCCGCCGAATCCCTCGCCCAACATTTTCATCAGATCGACTTTGCCGATTTCTCCCGATTTGGATCCCGAAATCGCCGAGACGATCATTGGCAAGACCAAGTTTCCAATTTTGGAAGCCATTTCAGGACTTATGCCTAGTTTGGAAATATAGCTTGAGTTCAGTCCCGCCATCAGGTTTTTGAACAAATCGGTATTCTGAGCCCCCGGTCCTGCATTCAGCATATTGAGTATCCCGTCGATATTTCCCGACCCGACCTCTTTTCCCAAAGAGGAAATCAGGCTGTCTTTTGAGACATTTAATGTTTCTTTTGCCTTGTCCTCATCCAAGCCGATTTTGCCCTTGAGATCCGAAAGCAAGCCGTCTGCTGTCTGATTAATGATGTCCTGTAACATAATAATTAATTTTTGGTTTTTACATGAAAAATCCACCAAGCTCGGTTCCATCTAGTGAAATTCCCCGTTTTTTCCCCGAACTATCCTCAATTAACAAAAAAATATTGAAAAACCGGAATTTTTCCTGTGGTTAGGAATAGTGAACAAAATCTTTCAATTTTCGGACAAATCAGTCTCGCTGGAAAAGCTTAGCATGCATAGAGTTACCAGACCCGTTGTTTATTTCTTATTGTCTATTATCCTGTTTTGTAGCCCTGATTTGGCGTTTTCACAAGTGAGGCCAAATCTCGGCAACTCCACGCGTTTGATGAACAGCGCACTTGCGGAAATGGAAAAGGGGAATTTTGAAAAAGCCAACAGTTACTTCAGACAAATCATCGAAAATGGATTGGCGATTCCTCCGGAGATGCCGTACTTTTTCGCGGAAACACTCTTTGAACTTGGCCAATACGATAATTCAGCCGCATTTTTAAATAAATATCTCGAAATCAATGGCTTCCGCGGTGACAATTATGAAAAGGCAAAAAACCTTGAAGCCGTGCTTCAATCCCATTTGGCAGCGATAGCAGAATGTAGACTTTGCGACCGTCGCGGATATCGGTACGAGTACTGCCCTACCTGCCATGGTGACCGCCAAATTCAGCAAACCTGTAGCCTTTGTCGCCAAATAGGAATGGTCGGCTGCAATAAATGTATGGGTACGGGAATCGTGAAGGTGCGCAATATTTTCAATATCGTCGAATACCATGACTGCGACAAATGCGAAGGAAAAGGCAAAGTTACCTGTCCAAAATGCGAGGGAACGCTGACCGAAAAATCCGATTGTAGAACCTGCAAAGGTGAAGGCAGATTGGTGACAGAAGAACTCTGCAACCACCAACCATCGAACAATCCCCGGTACTTCAATGGATTTGAAAAATTGCGAAATTCACTTCATCCATAAGTTTGGTTAATATTATATAAGTATCAAAAAATCAATTGATTAAAAAAGCCTGAATCTTAACGATTCAGGCTTTTTTTTGCCCTCACTTACAGTACTTTTCCAATGCGGGTTTAGCATCCGGATAATCAAGTTTGATCGCAGCTCGAATATCCTCGCAGCCTGACCTTTTTCGATCCGTCGCGATTTTGAGCATGCCCCTGTAATAGTAAGCTTGACCAAAATCCTTGTCAATCTGTATCGCCAAGCTGTATTCCTTCATCGCATCTTCGGTGCTTCCGATTTGATGGAGTGCGCGGCCTTTCATAAAAAACGCCATGGCCGGAGCCCCGGGTACTTGGGTTGCAGCATCCGCATATAGGAGGGCTGAGTTATGGTTTTTTTGTTTTTGGTAAATGTTGGAAAGGCTCAAGAGTACTTGGGTATTTTTAGTATCCTGCGCATATGCTGCCAAGAAATCCTTCTCCGCTTTGGAAAAATCCCCCATTTCCTCATAGGCCCTACCACGGTTGTAAAGCGCCTTCACATATTTGGGTTTATTTTTCAAGACGTTGTCATATTCAATGACTGCTTCTTGGAATTTTCCCTCACTGTACAATTGATCGCCTTTATTGGAAAGGTTTTCAGAACAAGAAACCAAACTCATGATGCCAATCAGGGCGGCAAAAACCCAATGTGATACTTTCATTCTTTGATATTTATACTGCCACGTTGTTTTCTCTCAGCGCGTCGTTGAGGGATGTCTTGAGGTCAGTAGAAGCCTTTCGCTGTCCGATGATGAGGGCACATGGCACCTGAAACTCACCGGCCGGAAATCTTTTTGTCAGTGAACCAGGGATGACCACCGAACGTGGCGGAACATATCCTTTGTGCTCCACGGGTTCATGTCCAGTCACATCAATGATCTTTGAACTCGCAGTCAATGTGACCCCGGCTCCGATTACTGCCTCTTTTCCAATCCTCACGCCTTCGACGATGATGGCCCTTGACCCGATGAATGCGCCGTCTTCCACAATTACCGGTGCTGCTTGGACTGGTTCTAAAACCCCGCCAATGCCGACCCCGCCGCTGAGATGCACATTCTTCCCAATTTGGGCGCAGGAACCAACGGTTGCCCACGTATCAACCATCGTGCCACTATCGACGTATGCGCCGATATTTACGTAGGAAGGCATCATCACCACACCATTTGCAAGGAATGCCCCATAACGCGCTACCGCGTGGGGAACGACCCGAACACCTTGCTTGGCGTAATTGGTTTTCAAAGCCATTTTATCGTGGAATTCGAATGGGCCGACTTCGATTGTGTGCATTTTTTGGATCGGGAAATAGAGAATTACGGCCTTTTTGACCCAGTCATTTACCTTCCAAGAACCGTCTTCCAAAGGCTCGGCCACACGCAGCATGCCGGTGTCCAATTCATTGATGACAGTCTTGATGGCGATTTCGACATCCTTCTCTTTCAGTAAATCCCTGTTTACCCAAGCGTTTTCAATTATCGATTGTAAATCCATATTTTTGGTTGATTCGAAACTTTTACATGCGAAAAAACAGCGTTGCGATTGCCTCGGTCCTGAAACCAGTCAAAGACCCCCGGGCCTACTTCAGGTTTGGTTTTTCGCTGCGTGAAACAAATAAATACGAGATTAACATCATAGGATTTTCTTCAAAAAGTGAACCGCCCGAGGGAGACATCCATTTTCAAACTTTATTTTCAAAGCAACGAACCCACCCCAAAAGGCTATTGGTTTCATGGGCATTTCTAGTGAAAATCTGGAAAATAAGGCCTGAAATTCTAATCGTCACCACTTATGAACTCTTGCCCGTCTCCGTCCTGGCAAAGTGGATACTCAAGTACAAATTGGTGTACGATGTACAGGAAAATTATATTTTGAACATTAGTCAAAACAGAACAGTTGGCGGCTTTGCAAGGTCGATTTCAACGGCGATTGTTGGAATTTTTGAATCATGTTCGAGGCCATTTGTGGACCATTTCTTTTTGGCAGAACGCTGTTATTTGGAAGAGTTGCCAAAATTTAGGCCCGCCACGGTATTGGAGAATAGGTTTTTTAAGCCGGTCGTATCGATCCAATCCTATCAACTTTCAACAGAACGTCCTCTTCGCTTTTTAATTTCTGGTACAATTACAGAGGTATATGGGGCTTTGACCGGAATTCAATGGGTTAAGGAATTCAAAAAGCGGAGGCCAAATAGTGAACTCCATGTGATCGGACACTGCCCGAAGCAAAGCTTTCAGGAAAAGCTAGAAGAGGAGATGCCTTTTGTTGGATTGACTTTGGAAATTTCATCCGGCCCTATTCCCTATGAGCGGATACTCAATGCTTACCATCAAGCAGACATTGTGTTGTTACCCTATTGGCAAATCGAAAGCATACGGGATAAGGTTCCAAGCAAGCTGTATGAATCACTGGCGCTTGGAAAAATTTGCCTATTCAGCCCGAATCCAAAGTGGGATGAAATTGTAAAATCGTTTGGTGGAGGTTTTGCTGTTGATTTCCGAGATTTTTCAGGTATTCCGAATGTAGTTCTTGAATTGGATAACCGCTCATTTTTCACTAAAAATCCTGACGTGAGCCTTACTTGGAAAAGTCAGGAAACCGAATTTTTAGACACAATAGCATCTTTTGTGAAGTGAATCCTTGACTCGTAATAGTTAAGAATTCTTTCTGATCGCGTCTCCTGTTCTAAGGCACTGTTTCCCAATGGTGCCTTTGCCAGTTCCATATCCTCGGTTTAAAAAGATATCCACAAATACCCCGCGGTGGATACTGGGTTTGCTAGCACGGAAACTGCCATCACTTCGTGAAATTTCGAGTTTTCAAATGCCCTTTATATTCATAAATATTTGAAATACAATTATATGGATCATTTTTTAGCCAATCCAAAAAATATTTTTACCCAATTCTAAAACCTACCCCACAATCTATGCTGACTTATCCACACCCGAATTAGGTTGAAGAAAATTATTTTTTAGTATAGTCTAAAATGGTATTTTTGCCATAATTCCAAATTGAACCACCTGTGCTGACTTTTGCAGAAGAGAATTATCTGAAGGCGATCTATCACCTATCCGATGGCGGAAAAAAAGGTGTCGCTACCAATGACGTGTCGCATGCGATGCGCACAAAACCTGCCTCCGTGACCGATATGATGCAGAAACTAGGTGAAAAAGGCGTCATCGAATACAGGAAATATTACGGCGTCCACCTTACTGAAGATGGAAAAAAACTAGCCTTGCAAACCATCAGAAAACAGCGGATTTGGGAAGTCTTTTTGGTAGAAAAATTAAAATTCTCCTGGGATGAGGTGCACGAGGTCGCCGATGAACTGGAGCATGTACGGTCACAAATCCTTGTGCAGCGGCTCGACGAATATTTGGGTTATCCAAAGTTTGACCCCCACGGAGATCCGATACCTGACGAGTTTGGCGAAGTGAAATCTCGTCCTCGGTTCCCCCTTTCGGAATTGGAGGTAGGTGCATCGGGGCAGATCGTAGCGGTCAAGGACAGCAGTGCCGCATTCCTGAAATACTTGGACAAGGTTGGCGCGTACATCGGCGCGCGCATTAAGGTTTTGGACAAAGTTGAATTTGACGGCTCGGTTGAGATCTTGGTCGATGGCAAAAAATCCATCTTTATGTCAAAGGATGTGGCAATGAATATTTTGGTGATGCAATAGCCAAAATCATTTGCATGGATTAATCTAATCCCCTGATGACTCCCGGAGTTCCATTTTTGAGGGAATTTCGATGACTCTGTCTTCCAAGGGCGGCTGTTTTGGTTTGGTGAGCTTTTGCATCAGCAGTTTGGCGCATTCTGCACCGACTTGAAATGCCGGCTGTGAAATGGTCGAAAGTGGCGGATTGAGTAGGCCCGCAATTTTCATGTTTGAAAAGGAAATCATCTTGAAATCCTTGGGCATGTTCAAACGCATCTCCTTGGCTGCTTGATAGGTCGAAATTGCCAGTTTCTCAACCGAAGCGAGTATCCCATCCGGACGATCCATCCCATAAAGGAATCGCTTGATCAATGCCAAATTGCCTGCCTCATCTTGGGAACATTGTACCACCCAAGATTCCGAGAAGGCCAAACCTGAGTCCTTAACTGCATCTATGTAGCCGCGAAGTCGCTCCTTTCCTATCGAGATATCTCGGGACAAAAGCAGGAAAAAGATCTTTTTACAACCTTTTTCAATTAAGTGCATCGTGGCATTGTAGCCGCTTTGGTAGTCGTTTGTGATGAATTTTGTAGTCGGTATTTCCCTGCAAATCCGGTCAAAAAATATAATGGGAACCTTGTTTTGGAAGACATTTTCAAGATGGTCAATCTCCCTTGTTTGACTCGAAACGGACATGACAATGGCATCCGCCCGCCCATTCACCAGATAGGAAAGGATCTTTTTTTCTGTATCCAAATTTTCATGTGTGCTGTACACAAGCAGGTGGTAGCCAAATTCCTGGGTAATGGATTCAATCCCCTCGATTACTTGCGAAAAGTAGTTGTTGATACGCTCGGGAATGATGACGGCGATCGTTTTGCTTTTTTGGGCTCGGAGGCTTCTTGCAAACGGATTGGGTTGGTAGTGAAGCGATTTTGCCAACGCCTGTACACGGTCTTTGGTCGCCTGCGAAATTTCGTAACTGTCATTCAGAGCCCTCGAAACGGTCGATGGGGCCAAATTGAGCATTTTCGCGAGGTGTTTTATATTGATTTCGGACATGGTGGCTTATAGGTACAAATCGCATTCGGTGCCCTAAGATTCAATTTTATTTTCTTGAATGAAACAGGGAATTGAAAAAAACGAAATCTCGAAAACGTTTGCATGCTTTTCCAACTCCGGTAAGTCGACTGCCTCATTATTCGCCTAATTTTAAGTATCTCTTAACCTATTAAATCCTAATGCCGCGATACATGAGCAAGGATTATCCCAATTCATTTCTGGACGAAGATTTTTTATTGGAAAACAAGTATTCCAAGACACTTTACCATGATTTCGCCGCATCACTTCCGATCATTGATTACCATAACCACCTCCCACCGGACCAAATCGCTGCCAACCGCATATTTGAAAATATCACCCAAATTTGGCTCGCCGGGGACCATTACAAGTGGCGGGCGATGCGGACTTTGGGGATTCAGGAGCAGTATATCACAGGCGATGCAAGTGATCTGGAGAAGTTTGAGAAGTGGTCCGAAACTGTCCCATATACCCTGAGGAATCCGCTTTACCATTGGACTCACATGGAGTTGTCGCGATATTACGCCATCAATCAGCTCCTCGGCCCGACTAACGGAACCCAGCTTTATCACCAGTGTTCCGAGCTTACAAATTCCTCCGACTTCAGTACGAGAAGGTTGTTGGAAAGGATGAATGTCGAAGTGGTGTGCACCACAGATGATCCTGCCGATAGTTTGGAGCATCACCAATCTTTTTCCAAAGGATCTGAGAATTTCAAAATGTTCCCAGCATTTCGGCCGGACAAAGCATTCGCGATCGATCAGCCTGGATACTGGACATACTTGGAAAGATTGGGTACTTCTTCGGGGGTGGATATCGTCGACTATCCAGCGCTTTTGGAGGCCTTGCAAAAGAGGATTGATTTTTTTCATCTAAACCAATGTAGGCTTTCCGATCATGGCATGGAGCGACTTTATTGGTTTGAATCTGGTGTGCATGATGAGGCATTGATTTTTGAAAAATCAAAGAATGGACAGCGGATCGAAACGGAAGAGGCGGCCTATTTCAAATATGCGGTCTTACTGCAACTCTGCCGCATGTACCATCAAAAGGGATGGACACAACAGTTTCACTTGGGAGCACTGCGCAACAACAATTCCCGTATGTTGGCAAAATTGGGTCCTGACACAGGTTTTGATTCAATTGGTGATTTCAGCCAGGCACAAGCGCTTTCGAAGTTTCTTAACGAACTGGACAACACAGATCAACTTGCAAAAACTGTCCTCTATAATTTGAATCCTTCGGACAATGAGGTATTTGCTACGATGGTTGGAAACTTCAACGACGGTTCGGTGAAAGGCAAAATCCAATTTGGATCAGGATGGTGGTTTTTGGACCAAAAGGACGGAATGGAAGCACAGATCAATACCCTCTCCAACATGGGGCTGATTTCCTGTTTCATCGGCATGCTCACGGATTCCAGGAGCTTCCTTTCTTTTCCGAGGCACGAGTATTTCCGTAGGATTCTTTGTAATTTATTTGGGAAAGACATGCAAAACGGGCTTCTCCCCCTCGATGAAGCTTGGATTGGAAAGATTGTTCAGGATATTTGTTACTTCAACGCCAAGAATTATTTTGGCTTCCCAAACACATAATCATGGGGATGTTTTCGGTCAAGGATAAGAAAATCGCGATCACCGGTGCTACGGGCGTATTGGGCGAGTCCATGGCCAAACATTTGGCAAACGAAGGAGCGCAAGTGTTGATCATTGGTCGTACCCCCGATAAGATCAATGCGCTTCTCGAATCTATCCGGGTTTCAGGTGGTCAAGCCGAAGGATTTATTGCGGATGTGACGGATGAAAAGCAGGTGGAATCGGTCGCTTCGCAGATTGGCCAAAAACATGTTTACATAGATATTTTGGTGAACTTAGCAGGGGGAAATATGCCCCAGGCAATCGTCGGGCCTGAGCAAGTACTCTCCGATTTGTCCGTCGAGGCTGTAAGTAAAGTGATGGATTTGAATTATCAGGGTACTTTGGTACCGATAAAGTGTCTATTTCCATTGATGCTTGAAAATAAGGCTGGAAATATCATCAACATATCCTCTATGGCTGCCAGTAGGCCAATGACAAGAGTAGTCGGTTATGCATCGGCAAAGGCGGCGATCGACAACTTAACCAAGTGGCTCGCAGTGGAACTTGCCCAAAAGCATGGGGAAAATTTCCGGGTAAATGCTATCGCTCCCGGGTTTTTTCTAACCGAACAGAACAGAAACCTACTGACAAAAACCGATGGAAGTCTCACTGACCGAGGCCTAAAGATCATCGGCCATACCCCCATGAATCGATTTGGTAAACCAGATGACCTGTTGGGAGTACTGCAATGGCTTTGCTCAGACGCTTCCAAATTTGTAACTGGTACAATCATTCCAGTTGATGGCGGTTTTTCCGCTTATTCTGGAGTGTAGCAAGACGCAAGGCATAAGAAACAGGACATAAGACTCAAGATTTGAGACTGTTAGTGGTTATTACGTTATTTGTTATTGGTACCAAGTATAGAATCAGCAATTGGATTGGAAAGGATATGTGGAAATTCGTGAATCGTCAATCTTGAGACATTTAAATGATGAGCTCTCATCTTGCTTCTTGTCTCTTGGTTCTTGGTTCTCCTTTCTCAACTCTCACATCTAAAAAACTATGGCATATAAAATGGAACAGACCATGCGCTGGTATGGTCCCAAAGACCCGGTAAGTTTGATGGATATCCGTCAAGCTGGCGCTACGGGTATCGTTTCCGCACTTCACCATATTGCAAATGGCGAGGTTTGGTCGCGAGATGAAATCAGAAAAAGAAAAGAATTAATCGAGGCAGGAGGGCTTGTTTGGTCGGTTGTCGAATCGGTTCCTGTTCACGAAAACATCAAAACCCGATCTGGAGATTACAGGCGATTCATCGAAAATTACAAACAGACCCTAGCCAACCTTGCGGCCGAGGGAATATTTACAGTCTGTTATAATTTCATGCCTATCTTGGATTGGACCCGCACCGAGTTGGCCTGGACACTTCCCAATGGCGCAAAAGCCTTGAGATTTGAAAAAAAGGAGGTAGTTGCATTTGATTTGCTCATACTCAAAAGGAAAGGCGCAGATTTGGATTACTCAGCCGAGGAAATCACACGTGCGAGGGATTTTTTCGAGAACGCTTCACCAGCCGACTTAAAGCGGTTACAGGACAATATATTGAAAGGCCTCCCCGGTTCTGAAGAGGGTTATACGATGGAGCAGTTTCAAAACGCCTTGGATACCTATAAGGGCATTGGTCACAGTGAGCTTGAAAACCACCTGAGGTTGTTTTTGGACGAAATCCTGCCAATAGCTGAAAAGAACGGAGTCAGGATGGCTATCCACCCAGACGATCCGCCATTTGACATTTTTGGCTTGCCGAGGGTTATGAGCACGGCTAAGGACATGAAGCGGCTACTCGAGGACAATCCAAGTCCAAACAATGGCTTTACATTTTGTACCGGTTCCTATGGCGTTAGGGCGGACAATGATTTGCCGGCAATGGTCAAAGAATTTGGAGACCATATTCACTTCATTCACCTCCGTGCCACTCGTAGGGATGCAGAAGGCAATTTTTATGAGGATGACCATTTGACGGGTGACGTACCGATGGAGGCAGTAATCGCCGAAATTCTGAAAGTCCAAAAGCACCGCAAAATCTCTCTTCCTATGCGTCCGGACCACGGTCATCAGATGCTGGATGATATCGCAAAACCTATCGTGAATCCTGGTTATACTGCTATTGGCAGGCTAAAGGGACTCGCGGAAATCCGAGGTGTAGAAGCCGGCTTGATTTGGGCTGGAGCAGTGTAGAAGGGTCTATTCCAAATTATGAGTTTGATGGGAATGCGGCGAAGCAAGGCCAAATAAAATTTGCCTATCCTTGAGGTATTTGACCGCCCAACCGATTATTCTGCCAATTAGGATTTTTAAGAAAACCAACACTTTTTGGGGTCGTTATACTCTTCAAATGCAATGGCAGGGGTAAATCCTACTGCTCACACGGAGAGTAAGGCTTTTCTCTTTTAGTTTGGTTGATAGATGTCATTGTATGGTTGGAAACAGGGGCGCAAAGCCCCTTTTCCTTTTATTTTTTGCGAAAAACGATACAGGTTCTGTTGGGTAAATAGATTTGGATATTGTTTTTTCTATCGGTCAGGAAGATTGGATTTCCTTCTATCCTTTCAAATCCACCAAAATTTTTCTCGTCCGAATGGAGCACGATATGATAGTTGCCTTTCTGTGGAACAGGCAATTTGAATCCAAAAAAGGATTCTGTCACATGAAAATTGAACACAAACACCAATCCACCTCTTTCGAAGGCAATTATTTTTTTATCCGGTTCCAAGAAAAGTTGGTTTGCAAAGCCAGCTTCGAGCACCCCATTTTCCTTGATGAGGCTAATCATGGCTTTGTCCCATTCGAAAAGGTCATGGTACCTCAGGTGTTCCGTGTCCACCAATGTCCATTGTCTACGGGCGTATTGATAGCTCCACTTGTTTCCGGCGCGTGGAAAATCAACCCACTCGGGATGCCCAAATTCGTTGCCCATAAAATTGAGGTAACCTTCTCCCCCCAAAGAAATCGTGATCATCCGAATCATTTTATGCAGGGCTACTCCCCGATCGACCACCAAACTCGTTTGGAGTTTGGACATACTCGAATACATCTCCTTGTCCATCAGCCAAAATGCGATCGACTTGTCCCCTACCAAAGCTTGGTCATGGGATTCTGCGTAGGCTATGGTCTTTTCATGCTTTGGTCGATTGGTCAATTCATGCCACATCTCGAACATGTCCCAATGCTCGTCGGGCTTGTGTTTGAGGGTCTTGATCCAAAAATCAGGAATGCCCATTCCCAACCTGAAGTCAAATCCAATTCCGCCTTCTGACTGCCGCCTACAAAGTCCGGGCATGCCGCTCACCTCCTCTGCAATGGAAATGGCAAATTGCGAAAAATCATGGATCAGCTTGTTTGCCAACTGCATGTAGATCAGTGCGTCTACATCAACTCCGGCATCAAAATATTTTCCCAAATCATCAAAAGACACATGTCCATGATGAAGGTAGACCATTGACGTCACTCCGTCCCAGCGAAAACCATCAAAATGAAACTCCTCTAACCAATAGCGGACATTGGAGAGAAGAAAATGGCGCACTTCGTGTTTTCCATAATCAAACAATTTTGAATCCCATCCCTCATGGTATCCCCGTTCCCCTGGGTGAAAATACTGGTGGTCCGAACCGTCAAATTCATTCAAGCCTTCATATACGTTTTTGACCGCATGTGAGTGTACCAAATCCATGATCACGGAAATTCCCATCTCATGGGCTTTGTTAACCAAATACTTGAGTTCCTCCGGTGTACCAAATCTTGATGTCGGTGCAAAGAAATTCGAAACATGGTAACCAAACGATCCATAATAGGGATGTTCCATGATGGCCATCATTTGGATGGTGTTGTAGCCCGCCTTTTTGATTCTAGGAAGAATGTTTTCAGCAAACTCCATATAGGTACCGACGCCCATTTTTTCTTGGGCCATACCTACATGGCATTCATAGATCAAAGGTTGCGCACAATTTGAACGCGGGTCGAAATCTTGGTCTGTCCATTTAAACGTTTCTTTTGGGAACCAAAGCTGACCCGCAAAATCATGGGTTTCCTCGTTCTGAATGACCCTTCTGATGTAGGCAGGGATTCTGTCAAGCGCACCGTTTTTTCCTTCAACATGGATTTTTATTTTGCTTCCATGAACAAAACTGTCCTTGTATTGCTCATAAGGGAGAAATATCTCCCAATAGCCGCGCACGTCTTTCTTGAGGGGATGGCTGTATTTATTCCAGCCGTTAAAATCACCCATTAGGAAGATATTGTACGCTTGTGGTGCCCATTCACGGTAGACCCACCCATTTCGGAAAGGCTCAAAATGGATTCCGAAATACTCATGCGCCCGGGCGAACTCCAAAAGGCTACCATATTCGTATTCTACATGGCCCAAGGTGGCCTTGTACATTTCAAGCCTGTCTAAAATATTTGATGCATACTTCTCCAGCCAAGGAGAATCTTTGACGAGTTGGGGAATGAGGGATTTATCCACGAAAAATCAAATTGGTTGAGACTAAAATAGGCAAATATTGGCTGCCAATCAAAAGGGATACAAAACTTAGAGAAACTAATTTGGAGGCTCCCAAGCAAAACGTGAAACACAGTTTGGGTAAATTCCCATTCCGCCAAAAACAAAAAACACCGCATTGCGGTGTTTTGGGACTTTATTTCTTGGCCATTCCAAGTTTGGCTTTTCTGGTCGCCACATTTCTTTTTTTCCTTGGTCGGCTGGCCCCAAATGAGCCTCTGTTGATTTTGCCCTTACGGGATTTGATATCACCTTTTCCCATGGTTGTTTATTGATTTTTATTGAGCTTATTGTACCTCTAAAATAGAAATTATTGGAAATGAAGTCCAATGAAAATGCGAATTAATATCAATAAATGAATAGGTAAAGCATGGTGGAAGCAAGGGAATACCCTATAAGAAATGAAAAAAATATCGGCGCTGCCAAGGAAACTTTGATGTAGTCTGGTGAATTTCTATGATGAAGTATGTGGCTGAGTTTTCTGAGATATTTTTCCGGAAAAATCGCCAAAATCAGGAGGCTATACGAAACCGTGAGGATCACAAGCGAAAAGAAAGTCTCCATAATGCATTTTGAATACACAAATATACATTTGAAAACCAAAAAGACCAACAGATATTAAAATAATGTGAAGCAAAAATGAACATAATGTTATCTCAACGTCGTTTGGACGACTCACGAATGATTAGATTGGTCTTTATTTGATGAGTTTCTTGACTTTCCAGGTTTTGGCTTTCTATCAGGTCAATCAGCACATGTGCTGATTGCTCGCCTATCGCAAAGCCATGTTGGTCTACGGACGTCAGGCTTGGACTCATCACTTCGGCGAGTTTCCAATTACTGAAACCGACTACGCCAACTTGTGCGGGAATCTCGAATCCCTTCTTCTTCAAATATTTGATCGCACCCCAGGCAACCAAGTCGGTGATGCAAAAAATTGCATCCGGAGGATTTTCGGTTTCCATTAACTCTTTGGCAAATAGGTAGCCCTCTTCCTCGGAAATATCCTTACAAACTTTTACCCATTCTTCATTGAATTCCAATGTTTTATCGATCAATGCTTGTACGTATCCTTCATATCTATCAATGGAGTTTTTTACGTCGAGCCGTCCACGGATATGCGCGATTTTTGAAAACCCTTGATGGATCAAATGCGAAACGGCTTGATAGGCACCTTCGAAATCGTCGACCGTCACCTTGGGCGTCGGCAAATGGCCAGATATCTTGTCAAATTGTACCACCGGCTTTCCCTCCTCTAAAAACTCCAAGAGGTGGGCACCTTCCAAAGTCTCATTTGATATCGAGACCAATAGGCCATCCACGCTTCCCGCCAACATCGAACGGGCAGCGACGATTTCGCCCTCAAGCGTGTCGTTTGACTGGCTCACGAGTACGTTGAATCCACGTTTGCCTGCCGCACTGATAGCACCACTGATTACGGTCGAAAAAAAATGATGAACCAGCTCCGGCACAATCAATCCAATTGAAAAGGTCCTGCTTTTCCTGAAATTTACAGCTTGAAAATTGGGAACATAGTGATGCTGCTCAGCATAGTCTTTGACCATCTTGATCGTCTCGGGACTAATATCGCGATGGGACCGTAGCGCGCGGGAGGCGGTAGAAACAGAAATTCCCAGATCCTTGGCAATATCCTTGAGCGTGATCTTTCTCTTTTCAAACATGACAGATGTCTTGTTATGGGTTTTTTGGGTCAATGTTTCGGAAGATAGGAATTTGAAGTCAAAATCTAAATCACAACCTGCACGTCGTATTGAATCACGAAAAAAATGATGCGCCAAAATCAACTAGGCCGCATCCTGTTTTAAAGTAAAAAGAAAACGGCCCATGATTTTTATATGAGCATGGGCCGTTGTATCAATTCTCTATCACCATCTCTACGCGTCGGTTCCTTTCGCGACCTTCTTCCGTATTATTATCTGCGACAGGCCTCGTACCTCCCCAACCTGATATCCTTACTCTTTCAAATTCGATTCCGTTAATGGTCAAATAACCACGGATTTTGGAGGCTCTTTTCATGGAAAGGTCTTTATTCAGGCTTGGGTCACCCGCATTGTCAGTGTGGCCTTCCAAACGTATTTTAATGGCAGGGTTTTCCTTCATGAAGCCCACCAGGTTATCCAATACTTGTATCGACTTCGCATCTGCAAAATCAGAGGTGCCCCGATTGAATTGGATGTTTTCCAAAACGATGGACGAACCCGCTTTCGCAGGCTTCAGTGCCAACTCTTTGCCTTGCAGGCTTTCCCAGTTTTCTTTTGACAAAAGTTGTGGGATAAAGCCTTTAGATTGTATCAGGATATTCGTCCACTGTGGGTCTTCTGCGAGTTCAAGCCATTCTTGTTGGGTCGAAATTGCCTTTTTGACTCCCCTTTCATTGGAAACTTCTATTTGATAGCCAATTTCTTCGTTGGTAAAAGCGTCGACTACCTTCACCGACAGCCATTCTTTCTTTGTGTATACAGGCTCATTTACCTCCAAACTCGGAGGAGCAACCTCTTGCTTTGCTTCTTGGACAACAGCGGGTTTCACTTCTTCTTCCACGGTTGGCTTCACCTCGGCTACGGGCTGTTGTGCCACTGGCTCAGCAACCGCTGCAGTGACCACTGCCGCCTCTTGCACAGCTGGTGGGAGTTCCTCCTGCGCCGGAATTTCAGCCACTTCAGCCTGGGTATCGGGTGCATTGAGCGGTTCAACTTTCTGGAAATCAGACAACATAAAATCTCCAAAGCCCTCACTGTTTTGAGTCGTTGAAAACAGCGCCATGGCTGGATTTGGGCCATAGGTGACATAGCTCATTTCAGAACCCTGTGAATTAACTGCCTCCACACGTATCGGTTCTGCCCAATCTTCCCAACCTGAACCACTTCTTTGTGAATAGAAAATATCTTTTCCTTGTCTGTTTCCAAGTTTGTTGGACGCGAAATACAGCGTCATGTTATCCTTGGATAGGTATGGAGTCTGCTCCTGGGCAAAGGAATTTACCGAAGAGCCAAGGTTCAATGGCGCAGTCCAAGTTCCGTCTTCTTTTTTGATTGTGACATAAATATCTTCATTCCCGTAAGTACCAAACGATGACAAAGACATCACGATGACTTCTCCATCATGGGAAAGTCTGCCACTGAAGTAGCTTGAGTTATTCTTGAAATTGGAAATCTCCAAGGGTCTGACGTAGTTCCATGTGCTGCCGAATCTCGCATATTGGTGGATTCCTTGCCTCATGTTCGGTCCTCCGCTGTGGTAAACAAGAATCGTCAAGGCGTCAGTAAAACCGACGACCACGTCATTTCCAGCCGTCGATAATCCTTCCACTCTTTTCGGAGCGAGCCAATTTCCCTGTGCATCTTTGGAGCTCGTCCAAACATCACCGAAATCAGTGGCCCCACCGGTATTTTGCGGATGAAAGCCCACGGTAAAAAACAACTCTCCGTTGGGTGAAAAAACGGGATGCTGCTCATCATAGGGACTATTGAGTACTTTAAGAGGTGTTATTTGCTGAGCAACAACACCTGAGAAAAAGGAAAAAGCAAGAAGGGCGAGCCCGCTTGCTTTTTTCGTAATTTGACGTTTCTTTCCGTACATTTTTATTGGTCTAGGACAATGGCGAAAATCAGTGGCGCCACAATGGTCGCATCTGATTCGATAATATATTTAGGAGTGTCCAATCCTAACTTGCCCCAAGTGATTTTCTCATTTGGAACTGCACCCGAATAGGATCCATAAGAAGTGGTCGAATCCGAAATCTGGCAGAAATATCCCCAAAGTGGCACATTGTCCCTCTGTAGATCTTGGTGAAGCATCGGTACCACGCAGATTGGAAAATCTCCGGCAATACCGCCTCCAATCTGGAAGAAACCGATGGTGCTATCGTCCTTCGCGTTTTCTGTATACCACTCGGCAAGGAACATCATGTACTCAATTCCCGTCCTGACTGTGTGCACGTTTTTGATATCTCCCGAAATGACGTGGCCGGCATACATGTTGCCCAAGGTAGAATCCTCCCAACCCGGTACGATCATTGGCAGGTTTTTCTTCGCAGCTTCAAGCAGCCATGAGTTTTTCGGATCTATCTGGAAACTTTCATCCATTTTTCCTGATAGGAGAATTTTGTAGAAAAACTCATGCGGAAAGTATCTTTCTCCCGCTTTGTCAGCCTTCACCCATTCTTCCAAAATAACGTTTTCGATGCGTCTCATGGCTTCCATTTCTGGAATACATGTGTCGGTCACTCTATTTAGGTGCCTGTCTAGCAAATCCTGTTCCTGTTCTGGGGACAAATCCCTGTAATGCGGAATTCTTTCGTAATAATTGTGCGCTACAAGATTAAAAACGTCTTCCTCCAAGTTGGCACCCGTACATGATATGATCTGCACTTTGTCTTGACGGATCATTTCGGCCAGTGAAATCCCCAACTCCGCCGTGGACATCGCCCCTGCCAGGGTCACCATCATTTTACCGTTGTTGTCCAAATGGGCTTTGTACCCTTCAGCAGCGTCAATCAAGGCCGCAGCATTGAAGTGACGGAAGTTGTGCTTCAAAAATTCTGTGATTTTCATGAATCCTGTTGTTGATTTTCGGGGGCAAAAGTACCAAAATCAAGGACATAAAAAAAGCCCGAAGGAACTCCGGGCTTTTGGTCTTGTGCCGTTATTGCTTATTTCTTTTCCGGGGTTGCGGCGGGTGCAGGCGCAGTCTTGGAAGCCTCATATTTTTTGTTTAGCCCTTCCAAAACTTTCTCTGTGACGTCAAAAGCAGCATCCGAATACCAAACTGCACCGCCTCTGGTGTATGAAAGGATCATGTCAATTCCGTTTTCCTTTGCGTATTCTGTTAAGTATGCTTGTACTTGGTCATACACATCTGCATACAATTTAGCCTCGTCTTCTGAAAGTTCGCGCATCAAGTTGTCACGATACATGACAAGGTTGTTTTGCTTCTTGGCAAGTTCCTCTTCTTTGGCACGTGCCTGATTCATGGTCATTGACGTAGCCGTTTGTTGGAAATTTGCAACTTCTTGTTCAAAGCCACGTGCCCTTGTGCCCAATTCGCTTTCATATCTTTTTCCTTTTTCAGTGATTTCGCCCGACTTCTCTTTGTAGAAACTGAATTTGGCAATCAAGCTATCAGTTTGCACGTAAGCGATTTTAATATCGGTTTTTGCGGCAGCAGCAGTTTCCTCGGCGGTCGCTGTGTCAGTAGATTGAGTAGCTTTATTACAAGCAGAAATGGCGAAAACAGCCACTCCCGCGATAACCAATGATTTGAGTAATTTTTTCACGTGGGTTTGTCTTTTTGAATGGCGCAAATATAAACAAAGTTAGATTTATGCAAATTTTATTTGAAATGCACCATGTTAAATTCGGTTAATGCTGTTAGCAGGATAATTTCCAATTCCATTTGTCCAGAGCCGCCAATTTTAACCAATCTATTTTGCCTTATCTAAAAATAGAGTTCCTGGGCCAGCCTGAAAGTATTGGCATGCGCATCGATGATATGGCTGATCTTTTCCGAATATCCGCCACCCATACAGCACATAATGGGGATTTGGTTGGCTTTTGCAGCTTCGAGCACGATTCTATCGCGTTGCTTACACCCGCCAATCGACATCCCCAGCCTTCCGATTTTATCGGTCTCAAGTACATCGACACCGCATTGGTAAATCATGAAATCTGGCTGAAACTTGTCGATAAGCCTTTTGAGGTTTTCGGAAAGAATATTCAAATAGACCTGATCACCAGTCTTATCCGGCAGACCGATATCCAAATCAGACTTATCTTTGTGCATGGGATAATTGGCCGCGCCATGCATAGAAAACGTAAACACGCTGGTATTTTCCTCAAACAACTTGGCAGTTCCGTTGCCTTGGTGGACGTCAAGATCTACAACGAGTACCTTATTTGCCAATGCATTGTCCAAAAGATAATTGGCTGAAATGGCGATATCATTGAGCAAGCAGAATCCCTCTCCCCTTTCCGCGTAGGCATGATGCGTTCCGCCCGCTATGTTCATCCCGATTCCATATTCCAATGCATAAAGCGAAGCCTGTACCGAACCTGCCATAATATGGACCTCGCGCTCGACCAACTGCTGGCTGAGCGGAAATCCGGTTTTCCGGATCTCTGACTTCGAAAGCGATTGATTCCTGAGTTTTTCCAAATAGGTGCTGCAATGGGTATTTGTGATCCATCGGTCATCAAGCTTCGCCGGTTGGAAAAAATTCTCCTCTTTCACTGTCCCTTCATACAGCAACTGCTCTGGAAGCAAATCGTATTTTTCCATCGGAAAGCGATGACCGGCAGGAAGTGGATGACAATAATGTTGTGACCAGGCAATTTTCAGCATCAACAAAAAGCGCTTGTTTTTTGGACAAGCGCAAGTTAGGAGAAAATGTTTTGTCGGAGATCGAACTAATCGTCCACGTCCTCTTCCTCCGATTGAAAAGTATAAAGTGTGTCGTCAAGCACCAATGTATCTTCGTTGAATTCCTTCACAAACTTGCTGATGACTTTGTCATTGATTTCTTCCACATTGATAGCCGCGTCCAAGCCAATGCCGTAGTCATGGTTGGTGTCGATGTCAACAAACTCCTGAACCTTCACAGATTCTTCTTCTTCAATCTCCATGATGATCTCGGTCATAAACCAGCCGATTTCCTCCTCTTCGCTGGTAAGCGGTTTTAGGTTTCCGTTTTCGTCCTCCTCATACTTTATACCCTTAAAGTTGGGAAACTTCTTTGCTGCAAGGTGTTCCGCCATGTCGTAAACCTCTGAGGAATGATGCAATCTCAAGGTATACAATGCTGCGTCATAAATGACCTCACGGCCTTCGTACATTCCTACGAAATAAAAATTGACAAACTCATCAGAATTGTCCTCACTTTCGACGATTTTGTAACTTTTCCTGCTCGAGGCAAGCTCTTTTTTGAGGTTTTCTATGACCTCAGGGTTGAAACCTTGATTTGGGTACATAACAATCAAAAATTGGTGGAAAGAATAACAACATACAATCCTTTTGCCTAACATAAAAGCGAGGAGAGATGTAATTTTTGTTTTTTGAATTTAAGTATTTAAAATACAAGTAATTAGGATAAAAAAAAATGATTATCCCGAAAAAAAACGATGATATTATCAAAGCCCTGATCAAACGGGGCGAAGGTGAAAACCTCGACTTCAAAATGGCAATCAATAGCCCCCAAAAAATTGCAAAAACACTAGCTGCTTTTGCCAATACCTCAGGCGGAATCATCTTGGTAGGAATCAACGACCAGAGAAAAATCATCGGCGTCGACGTGGATGAGGAAATGCATATGGTGGAGCTTGCCAATGCCGCATTTCTGTCGCCCAGTCTAGGGCTAGAATATGAAGTTTTTGAAATGGCTGCAGACTATGGTGAATCTGAAGAAGACATAAACCTACTCCTGATCAGGGTTGACAAATCGAAAAACAAATGCTTCTTCAAAGCACCTGACGGAAGCCTTTCCTTATTCCATCGAATCGGTGACCGAAATGCTATGGTGCCTATGCCTTCGGACCCAAATTCACCCCAAGCAGAGAATTGACCAAGCTGAGTAAAATACTGAACACCAAAGCCCACCAAAATCCATCAATAGAGAACCCTGGAACCAATTCGGCAGTCAGCAGGATCAATATCGCATTGATAGCAAGGAGAAAAAGCCCAAGTGTCAGCACCGTGATCGGGATGGTCAATATAATAAGGAGTGGTTTGACAGTCATGTTCAAAAGCGCTATCAACGCAGCGACTACCAAAGCTGTCCAAAAATCCTTCACCACGACACCTGGAAGAATGTACTGAACGATAAGTACAGCTACTGCGCCAAGCACCAATTGTAACAAAATGTTCATTGCCTGATGAGTTTTTGCCATGATTCCTATAGGGAGATTTACGTGGGGAAGTTAGTGATATTTTAAAGACTAAATGCTAAGATTCTCTTTGCTAAGTAATTTTGAGCCTAGATTATGCCCCATGCCCATTGTGGAGGTTTTTCATACATATCGAATATCAAAATGCCTGAAACCGAGATTCCCGACCATCCTAATCCCAAAAGCTGATATTTATCACATTTGGTAGTGATTTTACCTTTTCGATTTTCAAGTTTCAGATTTATGCCTCTATCTTTGGACAGATTAACATTAAAAGAATAAAAAAACGTGGTTCTGATTGTCCTTTTCCTGCTGCATTGGTATTTCTCCTTGTTTTGCCAAAGTTTCTTCCTCCACCGCTACGCTGCCCATCAAATGTTTTCCATGAACAAGTTCTGGGAGCGCTTCTTCTACGTATTTACATGGATTTGCCAAGGCAGTTCATACCTGTCACCCAGGGCTTATGCTATTCTCCATAGAATGCACCATGCCTACAGTGATACGCCAAAAGATCCCCATAGTCCACACCATACCGAGAATCTATTCACCATGATGTGGAAAACAAAAAACATCTACAACGACTATTTCTCCTTTAAGCTTAAGCCAGAGGACAGGTTCTCAAAGGATGTTCCTGATTGGGGCAAGTTTGATCTTTTTGCCGATTCAATGACCGTAAGGGTTGGATGGGGAGTTTTTTATGTACTTATATATGTGTTGAGTATTTCCGTTTTTGAGCTTCCGGGGACTCATTGGTGGATGTATTTCCTGTTGCCAATCCATTTTCTGATGGGCCCTGTGCATGGTGCGATAGTCAACTGGAGCGGGCATAAATATGGATACGCCAACTTTGACAACAATGACATGTCCAAAAACAGCCTCCTGCTTGACGTACTTATGTTGGGAGAATTGTTCCAAAATAACCACCACAAACTCCCCAACCGGGCGAACTTCGCGGTCAAATGGTACGAGTTTGATCCGACTTATCCAGTGGTAAAGCTGCTTCACGCCTCAGGGATCATCCGCCTGAGGACTGCATGACACCAGCAAATAAAGCCCCGGCCTCGGGGCTTCTTTTTTTTGGTCCGATTGTTAGTTGATAGAAACCCAAAAGATCAAAAGTTTATATCTAATCATGCTATTTTGCAACAAAACTGCAAGCAAAAACATTAATTCACACATATTCAATCGATTGTGTAAATTCAGTCTCAAACCCAATTTTCGGCTTTTTACCTTTGAAAAAAAAAATCGCATTTCAGATAAAAAGATTTGGCATTCATGTTTGGAATTAAGGAACTAAATGGATAAGTTGGAAACGAATTTAAACTTAAACACAATCATGAGAGAACTAACCCGTGCTGAAGAGCAAATCATGCAAATCCTTTGGGATATCGAGAAAGGTTTCGTCAAAGATATCCTTGAGAAAATGTCCGAACCAAAGCCAGCTTACAATACGGTTTCGACCATTGTAAGGATTTTGGAAAGAAAAGGATTCGTCAATCACAAAGCCTACGGAAAGTCCCACGAGTACTTCCCGATTGTATCGAAAGACGAGTATAGGAGCTTCTCCATTAAAAATCTCCTCACTGGATATTTTAGTGGATCTTTCTCCAAGCTTGCCTCTTTCTTCGCTAAAGACAAAAACCTTGATCTGAAAGAAATTGACAAGATCATGGCTGAAGTGAAAGAAGACGTGAAAAAATAGCCTTATGGCTGTTTTGATTGATTATATCTGGCAATCGACCTTCGGTCTCCTCGTCTTTTATGGAGTCTATTTGGTTTTATTGAAAAAACAAAAAGCATTTAACGTATCTAGGGCGTACCTGATAATCAGCCCAATTATCGCGTTGATATGTCCTTTGATCAATATACCGGTCGAATTTGAAAAGCCAGGTATTTCTCTCAATCAGACTGAGTTTTTCCGGGCGCTCTCCGAACAGGAGGCGCCCGAAGTTTTTGTAGCCACTTATGGGCTTCCTGAGGTAACGGTACACAGCACCAAATTGCCGCTCATTCTGGAGATTAAGGATTATCTTCTTCTTGCTTACATTTTTGTTGTAACGGTGCTGTTGACGAGGTTGATTTGGGGTCTTGCGCAAATCAGAACCCTGTATCAGCGTGGTTGGTTTCAGTCACATTATGACAGTATTAACAAATGCCTGGTCGTTCCTACTTTCGGGAAAAGTCCCGTGTTTTCATTTTTTGACAGACTATTTTGGGACGATACCGCCGATCTGGAACCCCGGGAAAAGGAGATGATTTACAGGCACGAGCTTGTCCACATACGACAACGCCATTCTTGGGATATTGTCTATTTCCAGGTGCTCAGTGTCCTGTTTTGGTTCAATCCATTCATCCACCTCATGCGTCTCGCCATTACCGAACTGCATGAATATCTCGCTGACGATCAAATGGTGAAACGGAACGATGAGACCAACTCCTATATCAAGTTAATCGCTGCGCAGGCAATTCGCGGCATAGAATTCTCCGTTGGGAGTCATTTTGCAAAATCCTTGACACTTTCCCGAATTCAAATGATCAAAAACGGGAAAAACATAAGTCTTATCAAGCTGATCGCGATTCTTCCAATCACGGTGCTTTTGATGGGTTTGATTTCACTACGGGCACCGGAGGATATTCGTCAAATGCCGGACAGACTTACATCTACGATCGATGTAATAAAGCAGAAACTCCTCATATCAAAGGATAGCCTGACGATTGGGATCAAGATGAAGAAATTGACTGATCCGCAACATTTTGAATACATCAGTGAACTGGAGGGGCAAAAAATCGTCGCACAGATCGGCATGTTCGAATATGCTTTTGATGGCATACGAAGTGAGGGCGATTATCGGAAAGTGAGGCAGTTGATTGATAGGCTTCGCGAAAACAGCCTCCTTCCTTTGGATGACGAAATTTTGAGACCACACGGACCTATCGACCAAAGTGCATATTTCCCCGGTAAGCCAGGTGAATGGGAGGAACGAGTGCTGGACATGGTCAATTTGCCGGACTGGGAACTCAAGATGGGATTGGGCGGAGTGATTGAGATAGAATTTGTGGTCGAAAGAGATGGACGCATTACCGATCCAATCATCAAACGCAGTATAGGTGGTGGATTGGACTCGCAGTTCCTCGATGCTTTGTTGGATTCAAAATTGCCGCGTTGGAAGCCAGCCATTTACAAAAATACGCCTGTCAAATCTGTTCAATCAGTTAGTTTTGGATTTTATCCGAGCTCCTATTGACCATCACTGGATCTTGACTCTTTTTGTCAATGCAAAATTTCCATCAAGGTACCCGAATTTGCCGACAGCATTTTCCAATCTTCCAAATTGAAGTAGATTATTGCCATCATCCCAGGCGACAAGCTGATAAAATTATCTCCTGAAAAATAAGAGGCAACCGCCGATATCCCGGGATTGTGCCCAACCAGTAGGATTGACTTAAATTCCTTTGGCTGCCTACAAATCGCGTCAATGAGTGCACGGGGAATTCCTTCATATAGGCTCTCATCTATTTCGAAGTCCAAATCACCCAATTCTGACTCCAAGACAGATTTGGTTTCCATAGTTCTCTTGGCTGGACTCACCAACAAGTGATCAAAATTTATATTTTTCCTTTTCAAAAGTTTTGCAAGCTGCAATAACTTTTCCCTCCCTGTAGACGTCAAATTCCGGCCAATATCGCCCGAAACACTGTTTACCGGCGTGGATTCACCATGTCTTAAAAGGTATAAAGCAAGCATGCTGGCATAGATCTAGACCACCGAAAGTTGGGGAATTTGGTGGCAATTAAAAAGATGAATAAAAGGATTATTTGGATGGCATGTAGATGGATTCTATTTTTAGCGCTTTATTTGGAGCGCTTAAGCGTTCAATTGTTTAAAATTTAGAAGTATGTCGAAGAATCTTGTAATCGTAGAATCCCCCGCCAAGGCGAAAACAATCGAAGGATACTTGGGAAAGGACTTCAAAGTGGCGTCCAGCTATGGCCACGTTAGGGACCTTCCAAAGGGGGACAATGCAATCGACATCAAAAACAGGTTCAAGCCGACATACGAAATCACTCCAGATAAAAAGGAAGTCATCAAACAGCTAAAAAGCCTAGTCAAAGATGCAGAGACAATCTTCCTCGCAAGTGACGATGACCGTGAGGGAGAAGCCATCTCCTGGCACCTCAAAGAGGTACTTAATCTGAAAGATTCCCAAACCAAAAGAATCGTGTTCCGGGAAATCACCAAAAATGCGATCCTAAAGGCAATTGAAAGTCCGCGTCAGATAGACATAGACTTGGTCAATGCCCAGCAAGCAAGAAGGATTTTGGACCGTTTGGTTGGATTTGAACTGTCCCCGATTCTTTGGAAAAAAATAAAGGCAGGACTTTCCGCTGGAAGGGTGCAGTCTGTTGCCGTCCGGTTGATCGTGGAGCGAGAAAGGGAAATTGAAAAATTCAAGTCTAAATCATCATTTAAAATCACAGCGCTTTTTGATGTAAGCGGAAAAACGCTTTCGGCTGAACTCCCCAAAAAGTTTGAAACAGAAGAAGACGCTGAACAATTTTTGAAAAACTGTATCGGTGCTGTTTTCAATATTGAGAATCTTGAGAAAAAACCGAGCAAAAAATCCCCTGCCCCACCATTCACCACGTCCACGCTGCAACAGGAAGCAAGCAGGAAGTTGAGTTTTTCTGTAGCGCAAACCATGTCTGTAGCCCAAAAACTTTATGAAGCGGGGAAAATCTCCTACATGCGAACCGATAGTGTCAACCTTTCGGAAGAGGCATTGGCGGGAGCCAAAAAGGAAATCCTGAGTAGTTTTGGGCCTGATTTCCACCAACAGCGCAAGTTTTCAACAAAGTCTGAAAGTGCCCAAGAAGCGCACGAAGCGATCCGTCCAACCGATTTTTCAAAACAACAGGTTTCGGGTGACCGCAACGAGCAGCGCCTGTATGACTTGATATGGAAGCGTGCGATTGCTTCGCAAATGGCCGAAGCCCAGTTGGAAAGGACGATTGCGACCATCAGCATTTCGACTGTGCCTGAGAAATTGATTGCCCAAGGAGAAGTGATCAAGTTTGAAGGCTTCCTTAAAGTCTATTTGGAAGATACGGACGACGAACCGGATGATGAGGAAAATGGAAACAAAGGGCTTCTTCCCCCATTGACTATAGGTCAAGCCCTGAATTTGACCGAAATGAAAGGCAGGCAGACATTCAGCAGGCCAGCACCGAGATATACGGAAGCTTCCCTTGTCAAGAAACTTGAAGAAATGGGAATAGGCAGACCTTCAACCTATGCGCCGACCATTTCCACGATCCAAAAGCGGGATTATGTCGTGAAGGAATCGAGAGAAGGCCAGGAAAGGAAATACGTGGAAATGAAGATTTCAAAAGGGAACTTCCGAAAGGATTCAAAAATGGAGATCGCAGGGGCTGACAAGAGCAAGTTGTTTCCGACAAACATAGCTATGGTCGTCAACGATTTCCTCGTTGAGCATTTCCCAAATGTCATCGACTATTCTTTCACCGCCAAAGTAGAGAAGGAATTTGATGACATAGCCCACGGCGGTCAAGATTGGCAGGATATGATTGACTCTTTTTATGGAAAATTCCATAGCAAAGTGGAAGCTACAGCCACCGTCAACCGTTCGGAAATAAACAGTTCGCGGCATTTGGGTATAGATCCTAAATCGGGAAAACCAGTGGTGGCACGTTTGGGGAGATTTGGTCCCTTGGTGCAAATCGGTGAACAAGACGATGAAGCCAAGCAGTTTGCCAGTATGAAGAAAGGCCAATTCATCGAGAACATTACGTTGGATGAAGCATTGGAACTTTTCAAACTTCCTCGGGACGTAGGCTTTTTTGAAGACAAGAAAATCGTAGCCGGTGTCGGGAAGTTTGGGCCTTATATCCGTCACGACAACAAATTTGTTTCTCTCGGAAAAGAAATGGACCCTCTGAGTATTAGCGAGAGTGAAGCAATCCAATTGATCCTCGACAAGCGTGACGCTGATGACAAGAAGATGATCAAAACCTTTTCTGAAAATCCAGATATTCAAATACTAAACGGCAGATGGGGGCCTTACATCAAGTTTGGCAAAGAAAATTTCAAAATACCAAAAGGCACCGAACCTGAAAGTATTACTTTCGCAGAGGTGACTGAAATCATTGAAAAACAGCCAGATACCTCCAAGAAGAAAGGGAAATTCGTCAAAAAGAAAGCATGAGCAAAGGCGGGACTAATTTCCCGCCTTTTATTTTTAAGGCATTCGGATAGCCCAATCAAAAGTTTGGTACATCTATCACCCACGCAATTGAAACCCAAAATGATTTTGAAATTCAATCGATGACCGATAAATTGGATCGGTTAGCAATATGAAAAAACTGGTTGTATTGACAGGTGCGGGTATCTCAGCTGAAAGTGGCATCAGCACCTTTAGGGACAGCGGCGGACTTTGGGAAGGTCATGATGTGATGGAAGTCGCATCGCCCGAAGGTTGGAGAAAAAACAGAGAACTCGTACTCGATTTCTACAATCAGCGTCGAAAACAAGCACTCTCCTGTGAACCCAACGCAGCCCATCTCGAGCTCGCCCGACTGGAGGAGCATTTTGAAGTGACGATTGTAACCCAAAACGTGGACAACTTACATGAGAAAGCCGGATCATCCAAAGTTATCCATTTACATGGCGAGCTTTTCAAGGTACGCAGCACACTTGACCCTAACCTGATATACGACTTGGATGGTTGGGAATTGAAGCTAGGCGACAAATGCGAGAAAGGGAGTCAACTTCGTCCACATATCGTTTGGTTTGGGGAAATGGTCCCAATGATGGAATCCGCCATTGAACATGCCCTGTCCGCCGATATATTTGCGGTGATTGGTACTTCATTGCTCGTATATCCCGCAGCTGGACTGATCGAATACACGCAAAAAAATATCCCCAAATACATCATCGATAAGCAAATACCTGCCGTCAATCCTGATCCGATGCTTCAGAAAATCAGGCAACCTGCTACCATTGGTACGGTAATCATGGCAAAAGAAATCATTCGGAAATATGCATAGGAAAATCGCCGTCATAGGTGCAGGTCCGTCCGGAATCACTGCACTCAAGAACTTATTGGACCAAGGACTCGATGCTGTGGCATTTGACAGAAACCACGATGTGGGCGGAAACTGGATCTATACAGAAAAGGAAAGCCACTCGAGCGTTTTCGAAACGACACATATTATCAGTTCCAAAACGCTGTCCCAATACGAGGACTTCACCTTCGATGATTTTGATCCTTCAATCTCCGATTACCCTTCTCATGACGAACTGAGGCGGTATTTTCAGGCTTATGCCCGACATTTTAATTTGTATCCCTACATACATTTTGGGACGATGGTCTTGGACTGTCAAAGGAATTCAGAGGGCAATTGGGTAATAACCACAGAAAAAGAAGGGATTCAATCGACCACCATTTTTACCGACTTAGTCGTCTGCAACGGCCACCATTGGAATCCCCGCTGGCCAAGCTATCCAGGCACTTTTTCTGGAGAAATGCTGCATTCACACAATTTCAAAAAAGCCGAGCCATTTCGCGGCAAAAAAGTACTCGTGATAGGAGGCGGGAATTCTGCCTGTGACGTGGCTGTTGAAACTAGTCGGGTAAGCGAAATTACAGCGATCTCTTGGCGACGGGGCTATCGGATCATTCCCAAATTCTTTTTTGGCCTTCCTTCGGATAAAATCGGCGAAAGAAGTAAATGGGTGCCCCTTCCGATCAGAAATTTTCTCTTTGACCTGCTGCTTAAAATCATGGTTGGAGATAACAATCTGTATGGACTCAGAAAAGTCACCAACAAATTTGGAGAAACCCACCCTACCATCAATGATGAACTCCTTTACAAGATTAGACATGGAAAGGTGAAACCCAGATTGGATATCAAATCTTTTGACGGAAAGAAAGTTGTTTTTGAAGATGGGCTTGAGGAAGAGTACGATACCATCATCGCTTGTACGGGATATTTTCTTTCTCATCCATTTTTTGGTAAAGAGCTTATTGACTACAGTTCAGGTCCAGTACCATTGTACCTCAAGATGTTCCATCCCGAGTTTGTTAACCTCTATTTTATCGGCATGTTCCAGCCCTTGGGTTGTATTTGGCCAGGCGCTGAATTACAAGCCAAAATCATGGCAAGTGAAATTGCGGGAAAATGGACCCGGCCAAAAAATATTCGAGAGCTGTGTGAACGTGAGGTGACTCATCCCCATTACCGGCAAGTGGATACCCCTAGACACACGATCACGGTGGATTTTCATTTGTTTAAGAAAGCATTGAAAAAGCATTTGCCGAAAAACTATACCTCAAAACAGCCAATTACAAAAAAGGAGCTGGAAACCGCCTAGTCCTTTTCCCCGAAACAAACCCAATATGATAAAAAAAGCGACTTTCCCCCACCCTATGGTTATCATGTTGGCTTTTGTCGTCTTGGCGACAATACTCACCTATGTGATTCCTGCGGGCAAGTTTGAAAGAAGACTCGACCCCACTACGGAACGTGAAATCGTAATCCCTGGAAGCTATCGCGAAGCGGAGAGCCGTCCCGTTGGGTTTTGGAGTATGCTGGTGAAGGTTCCCGAGGGCATTATCGCAGGTGCCGACGTCGTCGTGTTGATCCTGATATTGGGCGGGGCGTTTTATATTGTTGATAAGACAGGGGCCTTTCAGGCTGGCTTGGAATTCCTCGTCACCAGGTTTGAAAGTGCGACTTCCCTCCTGCTGTCTATGTTGGGAATTGTTTTTGCAGCTGCCGGTGCGTTGAACGGCCTACAGGAGGAAATCATCGCGATGGTACCCGTTTTGATGATTTTAGCCCGAAATATCGGCTACAGTTCAATTTCCGTCATTGCAATTTCCCTTGGAAGCGCCGTCATCGGCGGATCGTTTGGTCCGTCGAATCCCTTTTCTGTCTTGATTGCCCAAAAAGTCGCGGGTGTTGAGGTCTTTTCTGGTGGCGTTTTTCGGATGGTATTTCTTGTTTTGGCACTTGGGTTCTGGATTGTTTATTTTTTACGGACAGGCAAAGATAGTGTCAATCCAATTTCAGGAAATCAATTGAAATCAACCAAGCTTGCTCCATTTCATCAGTTGATTCTATTGCTGGTTGCTGCGACGTTCGCCATTATGATCGTTGGACTCAGCAATTGGAATTGGGGCTATAATGAGATGTCTGCGATCTTTTTTGCCATGGGACTTTTGGTAGGTTGGATTGGAAAATTGGGTGTCAATGGGACAGCGAAGGCTTATTCTGAGGGCTTTTCCGAGATGATTTTCGCTGGGATTATAGTAGGGCTAGCTCGGAGTATATATCTGGTTTTGAACGAAGGTCAAGTTATCGATACGATAATTTATGGCCTTTTTACCCCTGTTCAAAACCTCCCTGCAAGTGCCGCAGGCCTGGGTATGATGGCTTCACAGGCACTTCTCCATATTCCAGTCCCGAGCACTTCGGGACAAGCGGTATTGACGATGCCGCTGTTGGCGCCGGTTGCGGATTTGACTGGGATGTCAAGGCAAGTAGTTGTCCTGGCCTATCAATATGGCGCCGGGCTGATGGATTTGGTGACCCCGAGTAACGGAGCGATCATGGCGATATTGGCGGCTGCAAAGATTTCCTACAACGATTGGATCAAACAGGCTTGGAAACCGATCTTGGTATTGTTTGGTTTTGGAGCCCTGTCTATCGTTTGCGCCGTTTGGTATTTCCAATAAAATTCCCCCGAAATTTCTAAATTGACGATTTAAACCAATCAACAATATCCCTATGCGCATCAATGACCACCAACCCTTAACATCCTACGTGGCGAAAGAAGATAGATACGAGCAAATGCCATTCAGGAGGTGCGGAAAAAGCGGCATCAAGTTACCGATGATTTCCTTGGGCCTTTGGCATAATTTCGGGCATGACGCTGATTTCAAAAATGCGAGAACAATCCTGCGTCAGGCTTTCGACTTTGGAATTACGCATTTTGACTTGGCCAACAATTATGGTCCTCCCTACGGCTCGGCTGAGGAAAATTTCGGTCGAATCATGCACAAGGACTTCAGACCGTATCGTGATGAATTGATTATTTCCACCAAAGCTGGGTGGGATATGTGGCCGGGTCCATACGGAAATCTTGGATCGAGAAAATATTTGATCGCTTCATTGGATCAAAGTCTCAAAAGAATGGGTTTGGATTATGTGGATATTTTCTACCACCACAGGCCAGATCCTGAGACGCCTATGGAAGAAACAATGGGCGCTTTGGATCATATCGTAAGGCAGGGAAAAGCACTTTATGTGGGAATTTCACAGTACAATGCTGAAGACACTGCAAAAGCATATGAAATGTTGAAGAGTCTGGGGACACCGCTATTGATCCATCAGCCCAGATATAGCATGCTTGATAGATGGGTGGAAAACGGATTGCTAGATGTATTGGGCGACAAAGGTGTCGGCTCAATTGCTTTTTCTCCCTTGGAACAGGGTATTTTGACAAATCGGTATTTGTCGGGGATTCCGGCAGACAGTCGTGTCGCAAAGGACGGCCGATATCTGAAACAAGATCAAATTTCCCAAAAGGTGATCGACAAAGTGACCGCGCTCAATGAGATTGCCAAGAAGAGAGGACAAACCATGGCGCAAATGGCGATTTCTTGGCTGCTAAAGGATCCTCGCATCACGACCGTGCTTGTTGGGGTCAGCAGAGCAGAACAACTCGCAGACAATGTAAAGGCGGTTCAAAATACCAGCTTCAGTGCGGGCGAATTGGCCGAGATCAAGGCAATTATAGAAGCATAAAAAAATCCCGTTCTTCTGGTTTCAAATGAGACAGAAGGACGGGACTTTTTCATCAAAAGACTTCCTACCGCAGTGCTGTTTCCAAGGTGGACAGATAAATATTTTTCTGGTCGCGGGCCTTCAGGCCTTTTTCTACTGCTGCCTTCTGTTCCGCTGTGGATTCCATGTCTTCGTACTGCTGATTGTTGAAAAACTGCATATAGTCCTTGAAAATATTCATTGTCATATGGGTGAGTTTGGCTTCGCTCCCCAGCGGCAATGCAGTTCTCAAAAAGGACCAACTACCCATAAGGCCTTTTTCTATCCTCTTTTGGTGAATAGGAAGGAAAACCTCCTTCTCGGCGTTTTCATAAGCCTGAAACTGTCCCTCCGCGGCTTTCATTATGTCAAATGAGGCAAGAGTGCCCTTTTTCATTTGAAAATTGTCTTTCGTAGAGGCGATTTCGACCATATAAGCCCGTTGCGCCAAATCCCTACTTTGTGCCGCATTGGCGATTTTCTCCCTGATTTGGGCTTCCTTTAGGTCGGGGAAGGCAGCCATTGAATAGCGGATCATCTCCTCTTCAGAGATACCGTTCATCATTGAGACGGGGTCTTTGTAGTAAATGATGGTAATGTATTGGAATTCACTTGGATCCGCACCGGACTGCAAAGACCAGAAATCCCATCCTTGGATCTTCTTTTCGTTGATCGCCACGCGGTAGACCTTTTCCATAAAATCCTTGAATTCTATGAAGTCGTACGTTTGGTTCGATTCCACCTTGATAAATTCAAAGACCAAATAGCGCGTTTGTTGGGCATGAGTCAATGAAAGGCTCCATATACCCAAAACCAGAAGCAATAATATTTTTTTCATGGTTTTGTTATTTTGGGAAATAATTGAACTCGTAAGTTTTCTTTAAAATTTAGGAATTTTATTTTGATTTTGGCAATATTCTAGGAAGATTTTTTCTCTCCATTGGAAAAATGGTAAAAGGGTCGTCCTGCCTGGTAGAAACTACCCATCTTGCCCTAGAATAGAAACCTCGATTAGGAAAGCTTGCCAATACTTAGTAGATTTTGACCAAAAATCAGTGTCAAAATGAAATTTTCGAGAAGAGATTGGTTGAGAAGCGCATCCTTGGCAGGTGGCTTTGCGCTGCTGTCAGGAACGAATTCATTCGCCTCCTTGACTGAGGAGGAAATCAAGAAATTCAATCCCAGACCCCTAAATACGCCCGTTAGACTTGGTTCCAATGAAAACCCATACGGACCTTCCCAAAAGGTGCGCAAGGCAATGCAGGATGGCTTTGATCTCGGATGCCGGTACCCTTGGGCCTACAATTCGGAACTTCAAAAAATGATCGCCGAGCGTGAGGGTGTCACCCCTGACCATATTGTGTTGGTCGCAGGTTCCACGGAGGGCTTGAAGGTTGCTGGTATCACCTTTGCCGGCCCGGGAGATGAAATCATTTCCGGATTGCCTACTTTCTTGTCGATGATGACATATGCGGAAATCTGGGGCGCCAGCATCAATTGGGTGCCTTTGGATAAGGACTTGAATTATGATCTACCCGAAATTGAAAAACGTGTATCCCAAAAGACCAAACTCGTTTTTCTCTGCAATCCCAATAATCCGACGGGAAAACTACTTCCTGCGAATCAGGTACTCGATTTTTGTGAAACGGTGAGTAAAAAGACGATGGTGTTCAGCGATGAGGCATATTGCGACTATATCGAGGACAAGAATTACCCTTCCATGGTCAAGCTGGTCAAAGAGGGAAAAAATGTGATCGTCTCAAAGACTTTGTCCAAAGTGTATGGACTTGCCGGGATTAGGTTGGGATATATGGTTGCTAGGCCAGATATTGCCAAAAAGCTATCCGATAGGGTCGTGGCCAATACGAATATCATGGCAATCGAGGCAGGAAAGGCAGCATTGAAGGATGACGAATTCTATCAGTTTAGCCTGAAAAAGAATTTGGAGTGCAGAAATCTCATCGAAAAAACCTTGGACGAATTGAAGTTGACCTATTTGCCTTCCCAGGCTAATTTTGTGTTTTTTCATGCCAACCGGGATGTTAAGGAACTTGCATCTCAGATGGCCGCAAAAGGCATCATTGTCGGCCGTCCTTTCCCCCCACTGAATGACTGGTGCCGCGTCAGCACAGGCACGGTGGAAGAAGTCCAAATGTTCGTTGCTGCCCTCAGGGAAATTTTGAGCTGATATGCTTGATTTTAATATTCAGCTGGAGGACGACAAAGTAGTTTTACGTCCGCTTTCGAGAGAAGACATTGGGGAATTGGAGGAACTTGCATCCGATCCGGATTTATGGAGATATTATACTCATGATTTGTCCCAAAGGGAAGAACTTGAGGCATGGTGTTTGCCTGCATTTCTGTCAGATCGCCTCCAATTTGTCGTAATAGATAAAACATCCGGCAAAATTATCGGCAGCAGTGCATTGGGCAATTTTTCACCGAGGGATGGACGCATCGAAATTGGATGGACATGGCTTGGAAAAAGTTACCAAGGACGTGGATTCAACCAATCCATGAAAAAACTGATGCTGACCTATTGTTTTGAATCGCTGGGTTTGGAACGGGTAGAATTCAAAACGGATGTGTTGAATATGGCAGCAAGAAAGGCGCTTAGAAACATCAATGCCATAGAAGAAGGTGTCTTGCGGAGTCATACTTTGATGACAAAAGGACGACGGCGGGACACGATCTACTATAGCATTTTGAAAAATGAATGGGAGTTTGTAAAACGTGAAAATGAGTGGTAGGTAGATTCAATCGAAAAATGAAAAAAGTCCTCTTGAATATTGTGGTCGCAACCTTTCTTTTGTCGTCAATGGTCTCATGTACCATAGAAGATACAGGAACCGATCCCTTGCAGAATTTGAACGCGGTGTTTGTTGGAACGCAGATTTTGGATTTTAAGTCAGCAAGGCTTTCTATCACAGGACCTGCAAATATTACAGGAGTGAATTCCCACGTACGTGCCAAGCTGGAACTCTCAAGCGCTCCCGTTTTCCAGGAACCATTCGGAGAAAACACCAACATCATGTCGATTACATTGATGTCTGTGAACACCGGTTTTGACCTTCCCAAATTCCCTTTGGCAAATGGGATCTATGATGTCTTTCCACCAACTGGATTTTCCGATCCCAATATCATCGGAACCTTAGAAGGTACGAGCTTCAGCTACGGCCCCTCGATCGGCATAGGCTACAAGCCTAATTTGACGAGTTTTGGCACAGTGCATGAATCCTCATCAGGGACGATTCAGCTATTGTTTGATGTAAGAACTTCTTTGGTGAAAATCACCTATGACTACCTCACGGCAGAAGGTACCAGGGTAAGCGGCAGCAATACGCTACCGCTCAACCTCAGTTCATTTAATCAATGAAAATCATACACTTGGAAGCTTCCATCCATTGTGATAGTTTGCCTTCATGAGTTGGTTGGCTTCGTTGTCCGTGAATTGACCTTTGGCTGCATCCCAGTAGACTTTCTTTCCCGTTTTGAAGGCAATGTTCCCCATTTGTGCATTTATTGCGGCAATACTTCCAGTTTCGATTCCACAGGTCAGTTTGGATGCGTCGTTTTGCAGAATTGAATTGACAAATCCCTGTGCATGGAGCTCCAGCGCACTTCCTGACGGACGTGTATGCGGTACTTCCTCTATTTTGTTTACCCGCTGACCGTCTTTGTTTTCCGTTTCGGGAATGACTTTCCATCCACCCCTATTGACAACAAGTGTTCCGTTGTTACCAATAAAGGCAATACCTTCTGTCGTTCCATAATTTCCACCGTCAATTCCGGTCGCGTGTTCCCAAAGCATGTTGAATCCATCGTATTCATACACGGTTTGGAGGGTATCGGGTGTCTCAGAGGCGTCATCAGGGTATGCAAATTTCCCTCCTGAGGCCATCACTGATTTTGGCGCAGTCACCCCCATGGCATAGAGTGCAATGTCAATCTCATGCACGCCCCAGTCAGTCATCAATCCACCTGCGTAGTCCCAAAACCACCTGAAGTTAAAATGAAACCTATTCGAATTGAATGGACGTTTAGGCGCAGGACCCAGCCACATGTCATAGTCGACTCCCTGGGGTACAGGACCATCGGCTACTTTCGGCACGGGCTTCATCCAGCCTTGGTATGCCCAAGTCTTCACGAGGCGTATTTGGCCCAATTTGCCTGACTTCACATAGGCGATAGCTTCGGCATATTGCGAACCACTCCGCTGCCACTGCCCCACTTGTACCATTTTGCCATAGCGCTGCTTGGCTTTCACCATCAGGTTACATTCCTCGATGGTGTTTGCGATTGGTTTCTCGACATACACATGCTTGCCTGCGGATAGGCTGTCCACCATATTGAGGCAGTGCCAATGGTCCGGCGTGCCGATAATGACCGCATCTATGTCCTTATTTTCCAGCATTTTTCGATAATCGCCATACACTTGAGGCTTTTTGCCCCGAAGTTTGTTTACATCTTCCGACCGTTGTGCCAGCACTGATTGGTCGATATCCGCCAAGGCGATGCAATTCACATTTGGAATTTTCAAATGGGCATTCATATTGGACCAGCCCATACCTTTGCAGCCGATTACCGCCACGTTCAATTGGTCGGAAGGCGCAATTCGATTTGAAAATGAATGAAGCGACTCGGCACTGACGAAGGGCGAAAGGCTAATCCCCGCACCGGCTAAAATGCTTTTTTGAATAAAATCTCTTCTTGTTGCCATGAATTGATAGGTTTTCAGGTTTATTGTTTTTTAGAAAATTTCTTGAACGATTGGTCAAGAATAAAAATAGGCCTAAACTTTAACAATGGAAAAACCATCGGTCAAAAATCAGGCGATGTCACCAAAGTAAATGAATAGTCCACCCTTACTCGGGTTTTTAGATTTTTACTTATACCAAATCTAAATTTCTCGATTACGCGGTTATTGGGAACCATCTCGCCATTTTTGGGTTAAGTTTGTGTATAAACTGTATTTGCTATGAAACAGAAAGAAATCGTAACGCTACAGCGTTCATTGCTACACGATACCGAAAAACTCCTCAATCAACAGATAGAAATGGAGGGGAAATCTTCTGCCTACTATCTATCGATGGCATCATGGTGTCATATGATGGGCTATGCCAACGCTGCAAAGTACCTCTACACTCATGCCGACGAGGAAAGAATGCACATGATGAAGATTTTCCATTATGTGAACGAAGCAGGTGGCCATGCAATCCAGCCCGAAATTACTGGCGTTCGCCATAACTTCAACTCCTTGAGGGAAGTCTTCGAATTGATCCTTGAGCATGAGATCAAAGTGACCAAGTCCATCAACGCCATCGTTGACCATGCTTTTTCTGCGAAAGATTTTGCCACATTCAGCTTTATGCAATGGTATGTGACTGAACAGCGGGAAGAAGAAACCATGTCCCGTAGGGCATTGGAGTTGTTTGACATTATCGGAGAGGAAGGCATCGGCCTTTGGACGATTGACCAAGAACTGGGCAAATTGCATTCCGCTGCTGCTGCAGAAGGAGCTTAATGAAAGCGGGATAAATCCCGCTTTTTTTTTAAAAAATGATAATCCTGTTGAAGATTGCTATTTCGCCGTGGAACACGAAAAAAAAAGCGACGTGAACACCTTGAGTCAAAAAAAAATAAATTGTTTAACTAAAAATCAATGATACCATTTGAAGCCATAGAGATTAAAATATAGATTTTTCTATTTTTTACAATATTATTTTTTGATTTATCCAATAATTGGATAAAAAAATCGAATAGCTACTATTAGCGATTTTTTGGAAATTTGAATTTGAATTTTGTAACTTAATCCAAGCTGGAAATTCTTAGTCATAAAATCTGGGCCGGACGCAAGTAGGCTCCCCATCTGACTAGCCCAACTAATGTTTACCGTCTGTTTTTAACAAATAATGCTGTAAATCTTTTGAACTATGGGTACCTCGGAAATTCAAGTACAGTTTTTTCAACATGTCAAAAACCTTCTCCCTCCCTATAAATCCCTCGTGGATGAAATCTCGGATTTGCTCGAGATCAGCAATGATTCGGCTTACCGACGTATTCGCGGCGAGAAGTTCATTGATCTGGAAGAAATCAAAAAAATCAGCCAACACTTTAACATTTCTCTTGACCAGGTTTTTAACTTGGAAAGCAACGCTATCGTTTTTCATGGGAAACTCAATTCATTTACAAAGGATAGCTTTGGGGATTGGTTGGCGGATGCGCTGAAGCAGCTTCAGTTCATTTACTCGCAAAAGAGCAAGCATATCTATTACCTTGTAAAGGACATGCCGCCATTCTATCAGTTCTACTATCCGGAGTTGGCCTCATTTAAGTATTTCTTTTGGATGAAGTCGATTTTGAACCTCGAAAATCTTCGGAATGAGAGGTTCTCGATGAACAATCCAATGTTTCAGCCTCTGAAAGAAACCGGACTTAAAATCATCCAAGTCTACAACATGATTCCGACTACTGAGATTTGGAATGAAGAGGGGATCAACGTGACGATCAAGCAGATATTTATGTATTATGAAATGGGGATTGTCCAATCAGCCGATGACGCTAGATTGCTCTATAGTCAACTGACGGATTTGGTCAACCACCTCGAGAAAATGGCCGAATCAGGCAAAAAATTCGATATCGGAAAGCAGCCAACAAACGATTCTGCACCTTATAACATGTTTGTAAATGAAATGGTAATTGGGGACAACACGTTTTTGGCTCAATTGGACAATTTCCGAATCACATATCTCAACCATTCGGTCATGTACTTTATCGGTTCGATGGACCCGAAATTCAACGATGCATTGTTCTTTAACCTTGATAACTTGATGAAAAAATCAACGCTCATTAGTTCGGTGGGTGAAAAGGAACGCCGTCAGTTCTTTAACCGTCTCCGCAGAAAAATTGAGGAAAAAATGAACCTTCTGGTATAATGCACAAAAAAGCTTGCTCGATTCTAATTTAGCTTACCAAAGAAAAAGCCACCGATTTTAATGGTGGCTTTTTCGCTTGTTATCCTTTCAAATTTAATTCTTTGCCGGGACACCTTTACCAGGTAAGGATTTTTGGATAAACTGCCGTATATCCTCGTTGGATGTCGCCAAGTCTTCCGCCCTCAGGTACATCATATGTCCACTTCTGTAGCCCTTGAATGAAAGCCTGTCCTGAAGCTTTCCTGCAGGATCCAAAGCCCACATATTGTACTTGGCGTTGAAGTAGTCGGTACCTCCATCAAAATAACCGGATTGGGTCAATACATGCAGATAAGGGTTCTGGAGCATTGCTTGTGCCAATTGGTTGCCTGTGTTTTCATTGGTGCGGTCCCAAGGCTGCACAGGGCCAAACAAGTAATAGGTCAGATCGGTATCGTACTTTAGGATGTTTTTGGCATAAATGTTCATTGCAGGAGAAAACGCGTGGTTCCAAGAAGTCAGAGCCGGATCAAAATCAAACCTTTCGCCTGCATCCGTCTGGTCAATTCCCTTGTAGCGGCTATCAAGGCGACCAACGGTCATACCTTGATCACGCAATAGTTCCTTCCAATAGAAGCTCGTTGGTACTGCCAAAGCATGTTGTAAAATTACTTCTTCTTTCAATCCAGAATAATACGCCATTTTTTTGGCGATCTGGGCGCGTTCGGAAGCGCTGAGGGAACCACCTTTGGCAATGGCGGGAATCACGACCTCAAGCGTGTATTTCTCCACTTCGGGAAGGATTTGGTCCAAATCTTTACTCTGCAACTCAGCGGGAAGCACCTTATGATACCAAGCAGTCGCTGCGTAGTAAGGCAAATAGTTTGCTTTGGCGACCGCACCTGCCCGATCCAAACCGAGACCTGTCGGTGATACCAGCACCACTCCGTTGAAATACATCCAATGGGCATTTTGAAGCTCATGGACCAAACCGGCCACCCTGGTTGTACCATAACTCTCCCCTATCAGGTATTTTGGAGAAGCCCATCTATTTTGACGGGTGACGAATGACTTTACCCAATCCGCCAGATATTTGATATCCGCATTGATGCCAAAGAATGTACTTCGCGGAACATCCTTATCCACGATTCTTGAATAACCGGTATTTACAGGATCGATGTAGACGATGTCAGCTACATCTAGAATTGAATGTTGGTTTTGCTTGACGCCATAGGGCTGAAGTGGGTATCCCTCCTCATCAATATTCAGCACATAAGGGCCTGTGTACGCCAAATGCATCCAAAGTGAGCCGGAACCTGGTCCACCATTGAAGGAAAATACAAGTGGACGGCTTGCTTTATCACTGATCTCGGTCCTTTCATAATAAGTGAAAAACAGCGTGGCAATCGGCTTTCCGGCTTCGTTCCACACAGGCATGGTCCCTGCTGTAGCTTTATAGGGTACACGTTTTCCCTTAATGGTGACTTCACCGTTGGTCACGGAGGATGATTCGATTTTGATGGCCCTCTCTTCTTGGGACCAGGCCAATTGGCAAGTAAAAGCCAAAATGAATAGCAACAGTAATGGTTTTTTCATGGGTATATTCCGATTGGTTAGTACGGGAATTTACGGTATTTGCCAGCTTCAACCTTTCGATTTATATGAATATCCTTAGGAAAGGATAAATGGAAGCAAGCATGAGTGAACGCCGTTGCAAACCTGCGTCGCATTTGGATATCAATGTTGAATCCTGTTTGTTTGGAATCTGAAATTGGGCAGCTCATTTCTATTATGGAAGAATCGATTGACATCATTTTTGAAAACGAAAACTACCTCGCCATCAACAAACCGGTCGGAATGCTTGTACACAGGACAAATATCGCTTTTGAAGAACATGCATTGATCGCCGAGCGGATATTGAAGCAGCAGCTTGGTTTCAAGGTTTTTCCACTGCATCGTATCGATAGGCCAACTTCTGGAATTGTGCTCTTTGGAAAATCTTCTGATGCTGCCTCAGCACTCCAGCCCCAGATTACCACCGAAAAGGTGAAAAAGCTCTACCTATGTATAGTCCGGGGACATATGCCAACGGCGCATGGCATTTTGGATTTTCCTTTATCAAAAAAACTGGAGGGAGAACTACGGGAGGCTAGGACAGAGTTCTGGACATTGTCGGAGACAGAGATTCCTTTTTCTTCATCCGATCGGTATTTGACCAGTCGATATTCCCTACTGAAAGTCTATCCTCACACCGGCAGGATGCACCAAATCCGTCGCCACATGGCAAAGGCGCGGCATTATGTGATCGGTGATACTACGCATGGCGATAACAAACAGAACAATTTCTTTAGAGATCGCTTCGGTTCAACACAAATGTACCTCCATGCTTGGAAGTTGGCTTTTGAGGAGCCAAATACAGGGCAACAAATAGACATAACAGCAGACTTGCCAACCCATTTTACGGATATGCTTCAGAAGCTTTCTTTGGAATTTAAGCCTCTATAAGTCCCTTATTCCTATTGGCCAAAAAAACCACCAGTGCAGAAGTCATAAACATGATCAAGCTGTAGATTGCGATTGGGATGGTCATTTCTGAGTTTTTCAGCAGCGTCGCAGCAATCATGATTCCCAAGGTTCCATTTTGGATTCCGGACTCGATGGCGATGGTAATCCGCTGTCTGTTGGAAAGGAGAAATGTCCCGGCGAGGAAAAAGCCAACGGTCATCGTCAAAAGATTCAACAGCAAGGTGAGCGGGCCGGAAATAATAAAATAATCGATGATGTTTGCCCTTTCTTTCAAAATCGCTGCAAGGAGAATAAGTACAAAAAACACGGCAGAAGCAATTCTGACTGGCTTATCTGCTTTTTTGGACAACTTCGGAAAGCGATAATGAAGCAACATTCCGATCGAAACAGGAATAACTGTTACTCCGGCGATTTGGACGATTGTTTCAAAAACCGGTAGTGACACCGAACCCGCTTCCCCAAAATGAGCAATCGCAAAGTTCACGATCAAAGGAATCGTAAAGATTGTCAGGAAGGAGCTGAACGCCGTCAAAGAGATCGATAAAGCCAAATCCCCCCGGGACAGATGGGTGATCAAGTTGGATGTTGCGCCTCCGGGGCAGGCGGCGATTATCATCACGCCTACAGCCAGTGCACCCGTCAAACCAAACAATTGAACCAATGCATAGCCAAATATTGGAAGCAAGATCAATTGGTTGAATAGGCCCAAGAACATGGCTTTGGGGTAAACGAAAATATTCTTGAAGTCCTTAATCGTAAGGGAGAGTCCCATGCCGAGCATGATAAATGCCAAGGCTAGGGGTAGGAAGACAGAAGTGAGGATACTTTCTTGCATGTTGGTGGTCGGTTCTTTTGGGATGTTTTTTTAAAATTTAAGAAAATTATTCGAATTCAAACCATTCCCCCAAATTTGAATTGCCAACCTAAGGCAAATCGTTTCGTATCAAACTTTGAACTCCCCGTTTCATGCGTCGTACGCTATTCATCATTTTCCTTTCCCTGCTCGGATGCAATCAACTGGACGATCAAGTGCCTGCCGGAACTCAGTTGTTGAGGAATTCGGATATTTCATCCCCCAATTCGCCACAACCTTGGGTCTCGGTGACTAGTCCAGGTTTTCTACTTGGAATGAGTAGGGATGAATTCAGGTCAGCTTCGGCCTCTCTTTTTATCGAAAGTCGCGATAGCACCAATATCGACCCGACCACTTGGAGACAGACCATCAATTCCCCATTGCCCAGAGAGGGCCAAAAACTTACACTGCGAGCCTATTTGAAAGGAGAAGAAATCAAGAGGTTTGCCCCGGGAAGCAATGTTTTTATCAGTTTGCGGGCGTTTCCGGTCGAGGACAGCAACGGCAATACTGCAGGCAGGTACATCACCTCTCAGGAGCGGATCATTGTAGACAGCACGTTTACGTGGAGACCGATCGAGTTGGTGCTCAACAATATGCCACCCGAAGTCGAGTACCTAGTCGTTTACCTGGCTATGGCGCCGCGAACATCCGGAAAAGTTTACTTCGATGATATTACCTTGACGGTGGATTAACGGATCCCTTTTTCGGGATGTTTACCTGTGACGGTTCTGCCAAAAGCCTTCATTTCTTCAATTTGGGCGTCCATGTTTCCATCGGGATAGATGATGGGCCCTATGCCTGCTTCTTTTTTCTTGTAATCCAGATACCCGATGACTACGGGGACATTTGCACCCAAAGCGATGTGGTAAAAGCCTGTTTTCCATTTTGGAGCATAGCTGCGGGTTCCTTCCGGTGTGACCATGATTACCAGTTCATCCGATTCCTTGAGCATTCTGGTCATCGCCTCGGTGTAGGTTTGCTTCCTTCCACCAGGAATACGCTGCCTGTCGATGGCAATTCCGCCGAGTCCTTTTAGCAACCAGCCCAATGGGCCCACCATCACTTCTTTCTTTATCGTGAATTTCACGGGAATATCCATTAGAAAGAATGCTGCCCGCGCATATAAAATATCCCAGTTGCTTGTATGGGGAATGGCAATCAACACCGCCTTCTTGAGGTCCTTCGGCCAACCGACATTCAGGGACCAGCCAGAAATCCAAAATACCAATCTGGAGAGGAACTTCATCATTTGATTTTCTTTTTGCCTGTTTTTGATTTCAATTCTAAAATACTCGGATTGTCCTCTAAAAATTTGACGGCGGTCTCGTATCCAGCTTGGAAAATGTCCTTTGCCTTTTTGGTATCAAATACACCGTAGCGCGCCAGCCCTTGTGGCTCAATGAAATAGTCGCATACATGCTTTCGACTGTACACGTTGTAGTTCATCGTCATGATGATAGACCGTTCGATCAGACTTTTAATGTTCTTGATGTTGTGTTCAACAGGAAGGTGGTTGCAATTTACGCCAATGACAACATCGCAAACACCATCCAATGGCTCGACGGGCAGATTGTTCAATACACCGCCGTCGATGTAGTAATGGTTGTCTATTAAAATCGGGTCAAACATGCCGGGAATGCAGGATGAGGCCATCAACGGCTTGATCAATTCACCTTCAGAAAAGTAAACCGCTTTGGCACGCCGGACGTCAGTTGCCGCTATGCTTAGTGGAATCTGCAGCGATTCAAAACTATTGGATTTCAGGTATTTATGATACAACTCCTCGACCAGGTCCATTTTCAAGATTCCGGTCCAAGAAATAGCTGGCTTCAAAAACTTGAAATAGTTGGTCTTGAGGATAATCTCGAGGATTTCTTCCGGCGAATGCCCACTGCAATAGAGCGCACCCGCGATAGCACCAGCGCTGCTTCCCGAAAATCTGTTGGGGAAAATACCCGCCTCATTGAGGGCTTTGAGCACCCCCAAGTGGGCCACTCCTCGTACTCCCCCTCCGGAAAGTGCGATGCCTATCTTAAGATCAGAGCTCATGCAGTGCAAATGTTTGATCCAAACGTACGCCTTTTTCGGTCATTTTTACGGTACAGCACTCGTGGATTGGATCATGTTCCAAAAAAAGCACCCATTCGTTGCGGGCCGCTTCCTCCAAAAACAGTCGCTTTTCCTCGAGGGTAATCAAAGGCCTCGTGTCGTAGCCCATAACATAGGCTAATGGAATATGTCCCACAGAAGGCAATAGATCAGCCACAAAGACAACAGTTCGGCCTTTGTATTCTATCTTCGGAAGCATCTGCTTGTCGGTATGGCCATCTACCGTAATGATCTCAAATCCTTCAAAAAGCCTTTTTTTATTCAAATCAACAAATTCCAATACTCCATGATCTTGAATGGGAAGGATATTCTCTTCGAGAAAAGATGCCTTTTCCCGTGGATTTGGCACCGTCGCCCAATTCCAATGATCAGAATTGGACCAATACGTGGCTCTGGGAAATGTCAGTTCGTACTGTCCATGGGAGCCATATTTGATTCCGCCGCCACAATGGTCAAAATGTAAATGTGTCAAGAAGGCATCTGTGATATCGTGGAAACCGACGCCAAGACTTCTAAGGCTCTTGGCGAGACTATCTTCTCCATGGAGAAAATAGTGGGAAAAAAACTTGGCATCTTGCTTATCCCCTATCCCATTGTCAATCAGTACGATACGCCCATTGTCTTCAACCAATAAGCAACGCATGGCCCAAGTGCAGAGGTTGTTTTCATCGGCGGGATTGGTGCGTGACCAAATCACCTTCGGTACGATACCAAACATGGCGCCTCCATCCAACTTAAAGAATCCTGTATTGACTGTATATAGATTCATAAAATGATGCTCAAAAAAAAAAACGCAAAAACAGGAATCCAAATATGGAAAACCCTGATTCTGCGGTTGATTTGTAAATATTTACTCGACAACAACGCCCATGGAGCAGAACTTGTCGATCCTTTGGTTGATCCTGTCCTCTGGATTAATGCTATCTAATTCCTTTAATGCTTGAATAATTGTTGCCTTGATGGTTTTTGCCATCGATTTCAAGTCCTTGTGGGCACCTCCAAGCGGTTCCTCAATAATTCCATCAATCAGACCGTTTTTCTGCATGTCCGAAGCGGTCAGTTTCAAGGCCTCGGCGGCCTGTTCCTTATAGTCCCAAGACCTCCATAGGATGGAAGAGCAGGACTCGGGCGAAATGACCGAATACCAGGTATTCTCAAGCATATATACCCTGTCGCCGATCGCGATTCCCAAAGCACCACCTGAGGCACCTTCACCGATGATGATACAAATGACCGGGACCTTCAGCATGAACATTTCCTTGAGGTTGCGGGCAATGGCTTCACCCTGCCCCCGCTCTTCAGCTTCCAAGCCGGGAAATGCACCCGGAGTATCGATCAGCGTGATGATTGGTTTATTGAACTTCTCAGCCATTTTCATGAGACGAAGGGCCTTTCGGTATCCTTCGGGATTTGCCATCCCAAAGTTTCGCTCCTGTCTCTGTTTGGTGTTTCTTCCTTTTTGCTGACCAATGAACATTACCGTTCGCCCATCAATATCTCCCAATCCCCCAACCATGGCCTTATCATCCTTGACTGTGCGGTCACCGTGCAACTCGATGAAATCATTGGTCATTTCATAGATATAATCTAGGGAATATGGGCGATCCGCATGGCGAGACAGCTGTACCCGTTGCCATCGGGTAAGGTTTTGAAAAGTCTCTTTTTTCAGGGCTTGAATCTTCTCTTCCAAGGAATGAATATCTGAGGTCAAATCAATGCTTTTTCCCTTAGCCAAATCCTTCATTTCCTGAAGTTTGGACTCCAAATCAGCAATCGGTTTTTCGAATTCTAACAGCATAATTGGTTTTTTTGGCTTTGGCAAAGATAGAAATAATATGATTAACCGCTACCCGACGATGTCTATTGTTTCATCAGCCCCAAGCCCAATCTCGGGCCGATCAACCCTTATCACCATCGATTCCGGTGCCTGAAAATTTACAATAAGCCAAAAAAAAAGCCCCAGCATTTGCTGAGGCTATTTGCGGAATGGACGGGACTCGAACCCGCGACCTCCTGCGTGACAGGCAGGCATTCTAACCGGCTGAACTACCACTCCAATAACTGAAACTCTTAAACTAAAGCGGAATGGACGGGACTCGAACCCGCGACCTCCTGCGTGACAGGCAGGCATTCTAACCGGCTGAACTACCACTCCGTGACCCTTCTCTTTTGAAGTGGTGCAAATGTAGGGAATTGAACGTGTTTTGCAAAATCGAGCAAGAAAATTTCCCGTCTGGCAAATTACCTGCCTCTATCTCAGAAACATATTTTTTTTACTTCCCGGCCGATCCCAGCTTCACCTGCCAATTCCAAGCATCCCGCATCGAATCTTCCAGGCTGTATTTGGGAGTCCAGCCAAGCAGATTCTTGATTTTATCCGTATTAGCCCAGGTCTTCACGACATCTCCTTCCCGCCGCGGGCCTATGCGGTAATTCAATTTTTTCCCCGATACTTTCTCGAAGGCTTTGATTACTTCAAGCACTGTATTGCCGTTGCCGGTCCCGACATTGAAAACATCGTAGAAGGTATCTTGCTGCTTAAAAAGATACTGGATTGACTTCACATGGGCATCCGCAAGGTCCAAAACATGGATATAATCCCGCACGCATGTACCATCAGGTGTATCATAATCATCACCAAACACTGTCAACTGCTGCCTTATGCCTGCTGCGGTCTGCGTAATGAAAGGTACCAAATTGGCCGGCACGCCTTTTGGCAATTCACCAATTTCGGAACTAGGATGCGCACCGATTGGATTGAAATAGCGCAAAGCGACTATTCTTGATTTTGCGCCACTCTTGATGTAATCCCTGAGAATGTCCTCACATATTTTTTTGGTGTTACCATAAGGACTTTCAGCCTCTTGCCTTGGCGTTGATTCCGAAACTGGAAGTATCTCAGGCTGCCCATATACGGTACAGGAGGATGAGAAAACCAAATCCTTAACCCCGTATTCAGCCATTGCGTCAAGTAGAATAAGCAATGACTCCACATTGTTGCGGTAATACTTCAGAGGATTGGCTACACTTTCTCCAACTGCTTTTGACGCAGCAAAGTGAATTACACCGGCAAATTCGTTCTCGGAGAAAATCTCCCTGACCGAATCTCTATCCAAGCAATCTGCCTCATACCATTTGATCTTTGTTTCTAAGATTCGTTCGAGACTACCGATGACTGAGTGATCGGAATTGGAAAAATTATCCAAAATAACAGGTTCAAAGCCAGACTGAACCAAGGAAACTGCCGTGTGGGAGCCGATGAAACCCGCTCCGCCGGTGATTAAAATTTTTTTCATAGGTGATAAATTTAAAAATGCAGTGCAATTATAAGCCTAAATGTGAATTGGCAGCAATTGTTGGGGAAATTTTTGAAAAATTACCTTACAATTGTGAAAGCCCCTCTTTGCTGGAGTTTCTCTTTTTTTCCGTCAATTTCAAAGGCGTACTCGATCATGAAAGTATATGTTCCGGCGGGCGCATCGTACTCCCTGATTTTACCGTCCCAGCCGTCTGCACCTGCGTACACCAATTGGCCCCATTTGTTGTAGACCCAAAGTTCGAAACTGATTTGGCAATTGCTCACTCCTTCAAATTTCCCATCAGAGGGATTAAATCCAGTTGGCATTCGCAATGTGGGTGCGCCGTCCCGCATTTCTCCAAAGGCACGCAATTGACAGCCATTTTGATCTTCTACCAGCAAGCCATATCTGCCAGAGGCAATGTTGCTGAGGCGTATATCGGAACTTGCATCCGCTTCCCAAGATAATATATAAGGAGAAACGCCTCCTTTTGGAATCGACAGCAGCGTGCCGTTTGCCAAGCCACCGCATGCGAAGCGCTCAATCTCAAATTCGATAGAGATGGGCTCCGGAGATTCAATCTTGACCGGAACAAAAAACGAGCATCCGACAGCATCTTTCACCTCCAGATCATATTGACCCCTGTTCAAGCCACTGACGTCAACTTTGCCTCCCGTGATGGTGGATTCAAATCCCTCAATTCTATAAGGCTTCGTTCCGCCAACCAGCTCAAACGAAACCGAGCCGTCATTTGAATCAAAACAGGTTGCATTGGTGATCTTCGGCGGGCCGAGTAGGGAAAATGGTATCGAAGTTTTGATCTCAAGATTTTCAATAACAATCTCACATCCTCCTTTATCCGTAATCGTCACTGCGTATATCCCAGTGGGCAAGCCTTCGGCTATCGGAGCATTCAGTGTAGTACTGTGGGACCATTTGTACGTGAAATCACCCGTACCACCGGTAGACTCGATTTCAATTCGTCCAAAAGTGGATCCTTCGCAAATTTCGGTAGTCATCGTCTTTAGCGAGGAAGCCAAAGGTTGGTTGACATTGATGGGCAGACGAGTGGAAAATCCATCACAAGTGGGGTTTTCCAAACTGTATTCACGGTACCAAATTTCGCCAGAGGACCCGATTCCGCCCCATTTGACAGTTATCTCAGCTGTGGATTGTCCCGAGATGATTTCCCCGCCAGTTACAAACCACTCATAGCCTCGCTTGGGAAGAAGGTCCTTTACCTGGTATTTGAAGGTATCCGCTTCACCAAAGCAAATTTGCGATTTTCCTTTTGGCGCACCCGGCTGAATGGACTCGGTGATCAATACCTTGATTTCCAAAGGCTCACCCTCACAACCTTCTTTTGTCATGGGAAAGGCCACTACCTTTGCGTTGGGGTCTGGCGCTCCCCATCTCACTTGGGCGGTGTAGTCAGTAGTTTGGACAATCTGTCCCCCGCTCACCTCCCAACGCACTTTTGCCGTGTTCTCGATATTTTCGAACGTGTACGTTGCCACATCAATCAGGGGACAAACCGTATCTGGGCCCTCTAATAAACCTTGGGATTCTACGACCTCTACCTCGAATACCGCTTCCTGAATTTGGTCGCAAGCCCTGTCTCCCGTAAAAGCGGTGATTCGGATTTCATACTTACCTGGTTTTTCAAACTTATGATCAACGACTTTTCCCTCCTGCATCGGAGTACCATCACCAAAAGTCCACTCGAATATCTGGAACTTCGGATCAAAAGGGATCACATTCCATGTTCCAAGTTTATCCAGGCAAGCTACTTTGTCTCCTTCAACTTCAAATTCATAGTCGACCTCCGTCCTGAAATTGAGGTTGGCAAGGCTTGCCCCCGCCGAATATCCATAGGACTCAATGAATCCCGAACCATATACATACCCGATGATTCCTTCCAGGTTGGAAAGTGTATGTGGGCCTTGGGATATCTCTATTCGAGCGTATGAGAAATCGGAATTGCCTGGGACTGGCTGGAATTGGTTGCCCACATTCACTCCGTCAAGGAATGTGAGTGATTCCGTACCTCGTTTTGCGATTACATTCAGATAATGGTTGACAATCCCGACGACCCTCACTGCCGAAAAAGCAACCTTTTTTATCAGTTGGTTATTTGGACTAAGCGTCACCATTGTAGGGTCGCCGTTACTGGCAAATGGGCCATTTTGGATGTTGCACCATTGACTCTTCGCAAAAGTGGTGACCGCTATGGGTTTTGAGCCCCTGATGTTGACGATTTCGTCTTCGCCAAAATTGAAAGTGAGAAACTTACCGCGATTGATTTTTCCTTGAGAAACGCCATTGATAAAGACCTCTGTATTGTTGTCTGAAGCCAATACCTTGACCATTTCTCCCGACGAACGTCCTTTGAATGCCATGTGGATGTATTCCATTCCCCAAGAGAATACAGGGTAGGCTTGTTGAAACAAATGGTCACCCGTCGTACCGCCGCAGTCCCGTCCAATGGCTGTCATCTTGTTGCCCCCAAAAACCGCTATGTTTTTGCAGTCACCATCCTGACTACCCAAAACCCTTACCCTTGTCCCTGTCAAATCACCCTTAGCTTTGATTTGGTAGGATTGTCCCTTGTTGAGTTTGACATTGATGGGTGCACCGGGCGGAATGGTATTGATGGTTGGGGCAGTGGTCACAATTTCTATCTCTGTGTCATTTTCCACCGCCACGACGAGCATCGAACTTTCATAATTGACGTTGCTTCCAGGGTTGACGTCAGGAGCAAAATCCTCGTGATGTGCCGTAATAAAATATTCCTTTCCCAGTGAAGACAAGGGTAAAATAACCGTGCCATCCGCGCTTCGCTCCCTGAAATTGAAGGCATGAACGGCTATGTTGCCATCGGAAAAAACATAAATACCCAAATCTTCAACCTGCCCGGAGGAACGGTGAATTACATCCAACCCGTCTTTTGGGAAATCATACACGTACTGTTCGCCCGCCTTTATCGAAAACATATGGGTGCCGGTAGCATATTGAATAAATCCATTGGCGTCTTCCGCAGCCGAGATAATAATCGTGGCTTGATCCAAGCGATTAGGAACAATTCGGTTGTTTTCCATGAAACCGACAAAAAATTCCCTCCCTATCGTCGAGAGTTGGGCAAATACCGGAGATTGAAAGACAGTAACAACCTGAATTCCCAAAATCAAAACAAGGACTTTAATGGCAGTACGCATCCAAACCCGGTGATTTCTAAACTTCCTAATTTATCAATAAATTTTGTCTATCCAGACTAGTTTTTGTTTAAAGGGTTTGTTTAGCAAGATTGTTGTCTAACCAAAGTGTTTTGTCTATTGAGGTTGTCATCGAAGTAGTGTCACGACTCCCCTTTGTTCATCAACTGTATATATTCCGTTGACAGTAGCCTCATATACGATTTGGTAGGTATAGGTGCCGGGTGGCGCATCCTCACCATTGTAGGTCCCATCCCAGCCTTCTCGTCCTGAATAAACCATTCCACCCCATCTATTGAAAACCTTTAACGTATAATTGACTTCGCAATTGGCTACTGGGCCAAAATTCCCGTCCCGTGGATCAAATCCGGTCGGCATGCGCGCTTTAGGAACTTCCTCATACAGATCCCCAGAGCCAATGCTGATGCACCCCAATCCGTCCCTTACTTTTACCTCATACCGACCTTTTGGTAATCCGGTCAGGTTGGTACCGGTGGAGTTATCGTATGCCCAAACATAGCTGAACGGAGCCAGTCCTTTTGCCGACCCGACCACCAATTCCCCATTAGAACCGCCCGGGCAGGTGGCCTTAACCATTCTCACGTCGACCTCAGCCGGCATTGGGGACTCGATCCGAAAATTCGCAGGAATCGAGCAACCGTTGGCATCCTTTACGATAAAGGTATAATTCCGCCCCTCCAATCCGTTAAGGGCGATCTCGGAATTTCCAAAGCTGAACTCATCATAGTCGATTGAATACGGAGGTACGCCTCCTTTGACCTCAACCAGTGCATTGCCGTCGGGCCTTCCAAAGCACGAAGTCGGTTCTGTTCTGATGTTTGCAATGGTTAGAAGGTCCGGTTGGGTTATAGATATTCCTGTTAGTTCAACATTGCACCCAAATGCATCCCGGACGGAAACTGAGTAGTTACCAATTCCCAAGTTTCCAGCCGTCCCATTATTCAGATTAGTGTTGTGACTCCAAGTGTAGACATAAGGTGGTTTTCCACCTGTTGCAAGAACAGATATCTCTCCGGTTTGACTTCCAAAACATATGACATCCTGCTTGTTTTGAAGCGCAATTGACAACTCCGCATTTACCAACACAGAAAGCTTTGGCGAAAGCCCTTCACAAAAATCATCCTTGAGGCTATACTCCAGGTACCAGATTTGACCCGTTACGCCAGGATTATTCCATTTTACCTTCACCGTGTTAAGCTCATTGGAACCGATGAACTCCCCTCCTTCGATAAACCATTCGTATCCTCGTCCGCTCGTGAAAGTACCAACTTCATATGTCCATTCCGCTTCAGCATCAAAACAAATCTCAGTTTTCCCGACCGGTACAAGTGCCTCAATCAATGGATTGATAACTACAGTCATGGCAATCGGGGCTACTGGACAACCTTCAATATTGTAAGGTTTCGCAATGATCTGGGCTGCCGGATTTGCTGGTCCCCAAAGTACCGTAACACGATTATTGGCCGGGTCTTCTGAAATGATCTCTCCTCCTATTGCCTCCCAATCGACTTTTGAAATCTCAGCTTCGGTCAGCAGTCCGTAGGTGATTTCCTCGACATTGGGACAAACCTTGGCAATGCCTCTTATTTCACCGGTTACTTCTTCGACTTTCACCTTGAAGATGACTTCCTGTTGTTGATCGCAGGAATTTTCGCTGACTGCCGCTATTACTTTTACTTCATATTCACCTGGAGTGGAAAAAACATGATCCACTTCCTTCCCTTTTTTCTCAGCGGTACCGTCACCAAAATCCCAGGTAAAAAACGTAAAAAGTTCGTTGTCAGGTACGATTTGCCAGGCTGCTTCCTGTCCAAGGCAGGCTACACGCTCTCCAACGACATCAAACTCATATTCGCTGTCCGTTAGGAAATTCAAATTGTCCAAACTCGCGCCCACAGCAAATCCATAAGACTCAATATATCCAAAGCCGTACACATAGGCTATCAAACCTCCCCTATTATTCAAAGAATGTACACCCGCGCCTATGTTGATTCTTGCATAAGAATACTCGGAACTTCCGGGAATCGGAGAAAACCGATTTCCAATGTTGTTGCCATCTAGCCGGGTGGCATCCACTTCGGCTGTCTTGACGATCACGTTGACATAGTGATTTACAATTGACGGCAACTGGAGTGCATTGAACGTGATACTGGTGAGTAGCTGTTGATTTGGGCTGTAGGTGATCATAAAAGGATCACCTTGGTCGAAAAAGGGCTGATTTCGGTCATTACAGTTTTGGCTCTTTGCAAAAACCGTCACAGCGGATGGCTTATCTGTCTTGATGGAAGCTACCTCATCTTGCTGGAAATTCAAGGTCATGAACTTACCCGCATTCAATGTGCCCCGATTTACCCCGTTGACCCATACCTGGGTTTGGTCTTCAGAAGCAAGGACTTTAACAAGCTCACCTGAGCTTCTTCCGGCCAAGGGGATATGAAAAAACTCAGAACCCCAAGTATTGATCGGATAGGCTTGTTGAAAAAGGTGGTCGTTTGCCTGACCGCAGTCCCCTACACTGGTCCATTTGTTGCCTCCAAACACCGCAATATTTTTACATTCTTCCACGTTTTCGCCGATTACCCTTACTCGGGTACCGGTAAGGTCGCCTCTTGCCTTGACTTGGTAGCTTTGTCCCCGATTGAGGGAAATGGTGAAGGGAACATTCGGAGCTTGGCCGGTCCATGTCCACACTGAGGGTATGATCTCTATTTTGGTATTGTCTTCCACTCCCGCTACGAGCAGCAGACTTTCATTATTGGCATTGGCATTGTAATTGACTGGGTAGGTCATCGTTTCAAAATGGGATGTCACGAGGTATTCCTTCCCCAATGTCGGAACCGGTAGCACAACCGTGCCATCAGCCGAGCGAAATCGCTCATTGAAGGCATACACGGATACATTTCCAGAGGATTGGATGTACAAACCCTTGTTTTGGACCATCCCCGAGATTCTGTGCAGCATGTCAGAATCGTTGATTTGGTACATGAACTGCTGACCGGCATTCAATGAAAAGTTGACCGTCCTTCCATCATATTCTAGCGTCCCGGTAGCAGCTTCTGCAGCAGTGATAACCACGACTCCCCTATCCGGCGCGTCAGGAGGAACGCCGTTGTTTTCCATGAAGCCAAACCAAAACTCTTTGCCCATCGTCGTGACTTGTCCCTGAGCATTAAAAAAAATGAGGAGAAGCAAAAAAGCTACTGCACTGACTTTTCCGGGACGATAAAAACTAACCATAATACTCCAAATTCGAGGTTAATATAAGCTTTTGGATTTGCTATAAAAACTTTTTCTTTTATGAAATACAGTTTTTAACATACAAGAAGCTTGTCTTTAATGATAAAAAATAAATAAAAGCTATAAATTGAATTACATTTAGTATTTTAAATACTGATTTTCAGCTATTTATGTTTAAAACAATTTGACGGTTTTCCCTTTCCCGAATCGTAATTTTTTAGGATCAATTGATTTGGAACCTACAACTTGTCAAGAGCAAAAATTGGATTCTTGTTTAAGCACCCTTTAGAGTTTGGATTCATAGGAAAATAGTTCGGGGATTGGCCTGTCGGAAAAAAAATTCTCGAAGACTTTTTGCGTCAAAAGGTAATTTACCTAGTTTAGAAAACTAAAATTTGAGATATGGAAATGTTCAATGAAATGGAGCCCTTGCTCAAAGTGTTCTGGTACATCGCGATCCCGAGTTCGCTTGTATTCCTAATCCAAATGGTGATGACATTTATCGGCGTGGATGCAGGGGAAGGTCTGGAAGCTGACTTTGACGGTAATTTGGACGATGCTGGTGGACCTTTTCAGTTTTTCTCCTTCAGAAATCTCATCAACTTTTTGATGGGTTTTGGCTGGGCTGGGATTGCATTTTATCAGTTGATCGAAAGCGAGTTTCTATTGGTTGCCTTGGCCTTCCTTGTAGGACTGGGCTTTGTGCTGATATTTTTCGTGATCATTAAGCAACTGCAGCGCCTTGCTGAGGATAATACTTTCAAAGTGCAGGAAGCTCTGGGGAAGACAGCAGAGGTGTATTTGACCGTACCTGCCAAGCGGTCCGGAACCGGAAAGATCCAAATCAGCGTCAAAGGTACGTTTAAGGAAATGGCAGCCGTGACCGATTTCGAATCAATCCCCACAGGTGCCTTGGTTAAAGTGAAATCTATCGATTCAGAAAACATTTTGGTCGTCGAAAAAATCTAAACTTTCTAGTCTTATATGGAGCCCATTTATTTAATTATTGCAGCAGTAGTTGTTGTTTTCGTCACGATGACCGCCTTGGTCTCTCGGTACAAAAGGTGTCCGTCCGACAAGATTCTTGTTATCTACGGTCGTACAGGAGGAACTTCAGCAAAGTGTATTCATGGCGGTGGTGCCTTTATTTGGCCTGTTATTCAAGATTATGCCTATTTGGATCTCAAACCGATTTCAATTGAGGCCAACTTGACAAATGCGCTTAGCCGGCAAAATATCCGTGTGGATGTGCCTTGTCGATTCACGATTGCCATTTCCACTGATGTGGACAGCATGGGCAATGCCGCGGAAAGGCTTTTAGGCCTTTCGCCCGACCAAATCCAAGAGCTTTCCAAGGATATTCTTTTTGGTCAGTTGAGGCTTGTGATCGCGACAATGACGATCGAAGAGATCAACTCGGATAGGGATAAATTTTTGGACAACATCTCCAAAAACGTCGACACCGAATTGAAAAAAATCGGTTTAAAACTGATCAACGTCAATGTCACCGACATAAAGGATGAGTCTGGTTACATCGAAGCATTGGGAAAAGAGGCGGCTGCGAAGGCGATCAATGAAGCCAAGATCTCCGTGGCTGAACAGGAAAAGATCGGCGAGACAGGTAAGGCTTTGGCAGATCGGGAACGAGACGTGCAGATTGCCGAAACACACCGAGACCGGGATGTGAAGATCGCCATCACCAACAAAGACAGGGAAATCAGTATCGCTGAAGCTGCAAAAGACGAGTCAATCGGTAAGGCCGAAGCGGAAAGGGATACCCGCGTCAAGACGTCGGAGGCCAATGCCATTGCGGTAAAAGGGGAAAATGAGGCCAAGATTTCCATCGCCCAATCCGACGCCATCCGGCGCGAAAAGGAGGCAGAGGCCCTGAGGATTGCCTTGGCTGCAGAGAAAGTCCAGCAGGCAAAAGCACTTGAGGAATCCTACCTGGCAGAGCAGAAAGCGGAAACTGCCCGTTCTGAGAGGGAAAGATCCACCCAAATCGCCAACGTCGTAGTGCCTACTGAAATCGCAAAACAAAAAGCGATTATAGAGGCGGAAGCAGAGGCGGAACGAATCCGGGTACAGGCGAAAGGCGAAGCTGATGCGATTTTTGCAAAAATGGATGCCGAGGCTCGCGGTCTTTACGAAATCCTTACCAAGCAGGCCGAAGGCTACAGGGATGTCGTAGCAGCGGCAGGCGGTGATCCAAACAAAGCCTTCCAACTGTTGCTCATCGAGAAGCTCCCTGACTTGGTCAGAACACAAGTGGAAGCAGTCAAAAACATCAAGATTGATAAGATTACTGTTTGGGACTCCGGTGCGAATAATGGAGAAAATGGCCAAGGATCCACTGCCAATTTTGTCTCCGGCCTGATGAAGACTGTTCCGCCACTCAATGACTTATTCAATATGGCTGGACTTAACCTTCCTTCCTACCTAAAAGGAAACGATCCTGATCCGACGGAAGAAAACAAACCAACCGATAAAAAGTAATCCGTCTTCACCAATAAGGAATATTCGGAAAAATTGACTTATCCCGGCTTTTCCGAGTATTCCTTTTCGAAAACCTGTTTGCCTGTACCCAGCATGAATCGACGATTTTGTTTCACCTTGGATTTGGTCGATGATCCCGCTCGGATCGCTGAGTATGAAAAGTACCACGAAGATATTTGGCCTGATGTGAGGCAGAGTTTTATCGATGCGGGCATCTTGAAATTGGAGCTTTACCGCTGGGAAACAAGACTTGTGATGATTTTTGAGGTGGATGATTCCTTCTCCTTCGAACGGAAAAAGCAAATCGACGAATCAAATCCAGTGATCCGGGAATGGGAAAAACTCATGTCCACTTATCAAAAACCACTGCCAAACGTACCTTTGGGAGAAAAATGGGTTTTGATGAAAAAAATCTTCAGCACTTGACAAACCATTATTTTTACTATTTTTGGTTAAAGTAAAGCTTAAACACCGTGCCCTACAAAGAAAAAGAAATCGAAAAAAAATACTACTCCATTGGGGAAGTAGCCAGCATGTTTAAAGTAGCACCTTCGCTGATAAGGTATTGGGAGGGGGAATTTGACATCATCAGGCCCAAAAAAGACAAGAAGGGAAACAGACGTTTCACCAAAGAAGACATTGAGAAAATCCGCTTCATCTACCAATTGGTGAAGATCAAGGGATACACTTTGCAGGGTGCTCAGGAAGTCATCAAAAATGACCAGCAAAAAGTTTTTGACAAAGCGGCCATGGTGGATAGACTGCATCAAATCCGCCGTTTTTTGATCGAAATCAGGGACAATATGCATGCAAGCACCAAGCATTGAGTCCCTCAGACATGAACTTGCGCTCAGTTTAATACCTAAAATCGGCCCTTCGATTTATAGAGGTATCCTTGCCCATGCAGGATCGGTAGAGGAGTTTTTTGCCTGGAAGTTTGGCAAGGCAAGCAAAATTACCCGCGTGACCAAATCCCTTTGGGAAGCAATACAAAACAAAGACACGTACCTCAGAAAGGCAGACGAAATCATCCAATCCACCGATAAAAAGGGGATTAGGATCCTGACTTTGGCGAGGCCTGAATTCCCTGGCAGGTTGAAATTGATGGAGGATGCCCCTATGGTGCTGTACGCGAAGGGAAACTTCGATCTGCATCCGCTGCGAACGGTCGCGATAGTCGGTACCAGAAAAGCCACCGAGTATGGACGCAGCATCACCCGCAAAATCATCGAAGACCTTGCAGTTTACCAACCGACAATTATCAGCGGACTTGCCTATGGAATTGACATCGAGGCCCACCGTGCGTCGCTAGGTGCCGGAATCCCGACACTTGGAATCATGGGTTCGGCGATCGATCAGATTTATCCCGCTGCGCATAAAGCCACAGCGCAGGCCATGTTGGAAAATGGCGGGATCTTAAGCGAATTCTCGCCGGGTTCCGAAATGCATCCTACGAATTTCCCGAAAAGAAACAGAATTATAGCAGGGCTTTCCGATGCCATCATCGTCGTCGAGGCTGCTCAAAAAGGCGGTGCTTTGATAACCGCCGAAATCGCATACAGCTACAACAGGGAGGTATTTGCAGTTCCCGGTAATCTGATGTCTCCCTACAGCGAAGGCTGCAACAACCTCATCCAAACGCTGAAGGCCGGCATCTATACGGGACCGAAAGTCCTGGAAGAGTCCTTATCTTGGTCGAAAGACAATTTTGCCGAAAACAAACCCACATCAAAATCCCTTGATCTTTCAAAGTATCAGGGAGACGAAAAGAAGGTTCTGGGATTTTTGATCGAAAAAACCGAACTGGAAATCGACCAACTGGCGTTTCTATCAGATATTTCGATATCTACTTTAGCCATGATACTATTAAATCTTGAATTTGATGGAGTTATAAAATCACTACCAGGGAAGAAGTATCGGCTTTGCTGAACAAAAAAATCCTGCCCAAAACACGATTCGGGCAGGATTTGACTTTGGATCAACCAGGTTTTATCTTCTTCCCATCTTCGGCATCATGCCTCCGAGGGCCTTTTGGGCACCGCCCATTTTGTTCATCTGCTTCATCAGCTTCCGCATATCGTCGAACTGCTTCATCAGGTTGTTGACCTCGGTGATATTTCGGCCTGAACCCGCCGCAAGCCTCTTCCGCCTACTTCCGTCAATGATGTCAGGATTTTCACGCTCCTTCGGTGTCATACTGCGGATGATTGCCTCAATGGGTTTGAACGAATCGTCGTCAATGTCCAATCCTTTCATCATCTTGTTCATACCGGGAATCATGCCCATGAGGTCCTTGATATTTCCCATTTTTTTGACTTGTTCCAATTGCGACAAGAAGTCATCAAAATTGAATTGGTTCTTGCGGATTTTGGCGTTGATGCGTTTGGCTTCTTCTTCGTCGAAAGATTGCTGTGCACGCTCTACCAAAGAGATCACGTCGCCCATTCCCAAAATCCTTTGGGCCATCCTATCAGGGTGGAAAACGTCGATGTTTTCCATCTTTTCACCGGTAGAAATGAACTTGATCGGCTTATTCACTACGTGGCGGATCGAAATTGCCGCACCACCGCGCGTATCCCCGTCGAGCTTTGTGAGCACCACACCGTCAAAATTCAGCCTTTCGTCAAAGGTCTTGGCAGTGTTTACGGCATCCTGACCAGTCATGGAATCGACCACGAAAAGGGTTTCGGAAGGATTCAAAGCTTTCTTCAAAGCCTCGATTTCTTGCATCATCTGTTCGTCCACAGCCAAGCGGCCCGCAGTATCGACGATGACGATTTTCTTACCGGTTTTCTTCGCGTGCTCGATCGCCCGGCTGGCAATCTGAAGTGCATTCTTGTTTTCAGGCTCGGCATAGACTTCCACGCCGACTTGCTCGCCCAATACTTTTAACTGGTCGATCGCAGCTGGTCGATAAATATCACAAGCCGCCAACAACACCTGCCTACCTTGCTTTTTGAGCAAGCTGGCCAATTTTCCTGTAAATGTCGTCTTACCAGAACCCTGCAAACCGGAAATCAGAATCACTGCCGGGTCACCTTTGATATTGATGTCTACTTTGGATCCACCCATCAATTTGGTGAGCTCCTCTTGGGTGATCTTTACCAACAATTGGCCAGGAGAAACGGCGATCAACACGTCCCTTCCGAGCGCCTGTTCCTTGATGGTATCTGTGACTTCTTTGGCTACTTTATAGTTGACGTCGGCGTCTATCAAGGCCCGTCTGATTTCCTTGACGGTGGTGGCGACGTTGATTTCGGTGATTTTTCCGGTACCTTTCAGTGTCTTGAAGGCCCTGTCTAACTTGGAACTGAGATTATCAAACATACTTTGATCGATTTGCTGCAAAAATAGGAATTAATTTGGGAAATGGGGACTGGGAATCATGAGGCATTTGACCAAGATTTCCAGTAGCAGATAGGTGCCGAATCGTAATTTGTGGCTATTCGAAGAGGTCGGTAAGTTTCTATCTCGCTCAGGGATGCCTCGGGTTCGTTTATTTTTTTAATTTGCAGCTTCATTCACACAGCGATATTTCATGCCACTGAATTTCAAGAAAGACATTATGCCCCATGCTTTGGGGATTCTGATATTTTACCTGTTCGTGCTGTTCTATTTTTCCCCCATCGTGTTTGACGGAAAGATCCTGTTCCAATACGATATCCTTCAGTGGGAAGGAGCAGCCAAGGAGCTTTTGGACTACCGGAAAGCGACGGGTGAGGAAGGACTTTGGTCCAATAGAATGTTTGGCGGCATGCCTGCTTACCTTGTCAGTCTGGAAATCCCGGGAGATATCACCAACACACTGATCAAAGTCATCACGCTGGGACTCCCCCACCCGATCAATTCGCTGTTTTTTGGCATGGTCAGCATGTATATCCTGCTGTTGGGTTACAAGGTGAGGCCTGAGTTTTCCATTGCAGGAGCGATCGCCTTTGCGTTCAATACCTTTCACCTCATCAGCCTCGAAGCTGGCCACAACGCCAAAATCTGGGCGATTTGCCTGATTCCCTTGATTTTGGCGGGGATTCACCTGACGTTCCAAGGAAAAAGACTTTTAGGTCTGGCCTTGTTTGCCTTGGGATTGATGCTGCAGCTTAAGTTCAACCACTTGCAGATCACCTATTACACCGTCGTGATCGTCCTGATTTATGGGTTGGGTGAACTGGTATGGGCAATCAGGGAAAAAGCAGCACCTCATTTCGCAAAGGCCATTGGGATACTTGTCATTGGGGCCGTGCTTGCAGTAGGTGCCAATCTTACGAGGTTCATGACGGTGTTGGAATATGGGAAGTATTCAACAAGAGGTGCATCCAATATCGGCCAATCCGCCGAAAGGCAAGGTGGCTTGGACAAAGACTATGCCTTCAATTGGTCCCAAGGGAAATTGGAAACACTCACACTGCTCGTGCCCTACATCTACGGCGGCGCGAGTACCGAACCGCTTCCGGAAAACTCCCAAACCGAGCAGGCGCTCCGTGCCAACGGTGTGGACAATGCCCAGTTGAATGGATTTATCAATCAAGCGCCGACCTATTGGGGCGAGCAGCCGGGTACAGGCGGACCGATTTATGGCGGTGTGGTGATGTTGTTTCTGCTGGTGCTGGGAATTATTTTTGCACCCAAGAAGGACGTGTACATTTTTGTCTGCATTGCGTTATTGTCCATCTTATTGGCTTGGGGTAAAAACCTCGCTTGGTTCAATTATGCACTTTTCGACTTTCTTCCCGGATACAACAAGTTCAGGGCCGTAACCATGGCCTTTTCGATGACCTTGTTTGCGATTCCCGTATTGGGCAGCTTGGGATTGGAGCATGCATTCAGGAATTCCAAAGATCCGAAACTACTTCAGAAACTGGGAATTGCATTTTTGAGCACTGGCGGGCTTGCACTTGTGATTTGGATATTGGCGGGCATGTTTGGATTTAGGGGAAGTGTGGATGCGAACCTGCCCGATTGGTTGGTCGAACCGCTTCAGAATGACCGTAAAGCCATTTTGCGGAGCAGCGCTTTGCAAAGTTTGATATTCATCGGGTTGGCGGCGGGATTGGTATTTGCTGCTTTCAAGGAAAAAGTATCAGCCCAGTTGGCCGGGATTGGAATAGCCTTGCTGATTGGCTTGGATCTCTGGATCATCAACAAACGCTATGTCAACGAAGAGTCCCTACAATTCAATCCCTCCGAACAGTATTTTGCGGCAACGCCCGCTGACAAAGCCATCCAGAAGGACACAGGACATTTTCGGGTTTTGAACCTCGATGATCCTTTCAACAAAGCTCGGACAAGCTACTATTTCAACAGTGTCGGGGGATATCACGGCGCCAAGATGAAACGGTACCAAGAGTTGGTCGAAAATGCCTTGGGCCAAGAGATCCAAAACTTTATCCAAAAAGCACAAGCGGGAGATTTTGCGTGGAATGAGATTCCGATTTTGAACATGCTCAACACGAAGTACATTGTCGCCGGATCGGCGGAAAATGCGGTATTCCAAAACCCAGCCAGCTATGGCGCCGCTTGGTTTCCAACCGCTATCAAGACCGTCACATCCAATGACGAGGAGATGGAGGCGATCAAAACCTTGCCTTCCGCTGATGTTGCTGTGGTGAATTCAAGTGAATTTGGAAATCCAAAAGCTGGAAGCGGACAGGTTTTATCGGTCAAAGCAGAAAACCCTTCCCAACTGACCTACGAAGTCCAGGCGGACCAAGCAGGAATGTTGGTGTTTTCAGAGATTTTCTACCCCGTTGGCTGGAAAGCGTCGATTGACGGGCAGGAAACGGCCATTATGCGTGCCAATTACCTGCTTCGCGCCATCGAGGTCCCCCAAGGCAAGCATACTATTCAACTGCGCTTCGAACCTGACAGTTTCTACAAGACCAAGCTGTGGACGGTGTTGTTTCAGTATTTGGTCGTGTTGGTGCTGATTGGTGGACTCGTTCTTTACTTCAAACCAAGCAAATCATGAGTGATACCAAGGAGGTAAAGGAGTTTTACGACCATTACGTCGGCAAACAGGAAAAGATAGGCATCAATTCCCGGCATTTGAGCATCATTGACAAGTTGTTAAAGGCTGGCTTGAAGTCCGATCACCGTGTTTTGGAAGTGGGCTGTGGCATCGGGACGGTGAGTCAATTGATCGCGCGGAAAACCCCGAACGGAAATGTTTTGGCTGTAGACATCAGTGAAAAGAGCATCGAGAAGGCACGGAATCTTTGGAAAGGTCTATCCAATCTGGCATTTGAGGTTTCGGATATGAGTGATTTCAACAAGCCTGGACAGACTTTTGATTTCTTTGTGTTTCCCGATGTCTTGGAACATATCCCTGTGGAGCAACATGCCGCTCTTTTTGAAAAAATCAACAGGCACGCGCATGCGGATTCGGTTGTCTTTATCCATATTCCCGCGCCAAGGTTTCTGGAATACAATATCCGACAGGAACCAGACAAGCTTCAGATCATCGACCAGCCTTTGGACACGGCAAACTTATTGGCGTCTTGGCGGGATAATGGCTTCTACTTAGAGAAAATGGAAACCTATCCTGTATTCTACGAGGAAAAGGATTACCAGTATTTTATCCTAAAAAGGAATACGAAGATCAACAAAAGCACCCTTAGGAAGAAATGGCCGGTCTTCATCGAGCGATTGCTGATCCGGGTAAGAAACGGCCTCATTTAATTCCCCAAGAATAGCAATCTCTCTTATGGTAATCTATATCTATCCCGTTAGGACCGCATTTACAGACAGGGATATAGAGATGCTTAAATCCGGGTTTAAGGTCAGGCCTCTGGTCTTTACCCAAAATGCATGGTTACTTTTGCCTTTTTTTCTCATCCAATTCCTCCAAATCATCTTCTTGATGCCATGGACCACACATTGGGTTTGTTTTTTCGGCGGATATCATACCGTCATCCCAAGTTTTTTCTCAAGGATTACCGGAAAAAAATGTGTCATCCTTTGCGGTGGCACTGATGCGGTAAACATGCCCAGCATTCAATACGGAAACTATCGGAAAATTTGGCTCAAAAAGGCCACCAATTTCAGTTTCAAAAACTGCAGTTTGATTCTCCCGGTTGCTGATTCATTGGTCAAAAATGAATATAGATTTGCACCCGATGTGCCCGAGAAACAAGGCCTGTTGAATTTGATCCCTGACCTGCGGACGCCGATCAAAGTGATCCACAATGGTTTCGATTCAAAATTTTGGATTGATTTCAACACACCAAGGGCACCGAAAACCTTCATTACAGTCGCAAAAGGAATTTCAAAAACCAGTCGGGCGACCGTGAAAGGAATCGATTTGATCGAGCAGATTGCTCCGCTCCTGCCCGAATGCAAGTTTACTTTGGTCGGAGATATTGGTTATCAGGCAAAATCAGCTAATGTTGCTGTTTTGGGATCGATGGATTTGACTGGACTTCGCCAGATACTGAACGAACATCGCTATTACCTGCAACTTTCCATGTCTGAGGGCTTTCCCAATGCCTTGGCCGAAGCGATGCTCTGTGGTTGTATACCGATTGGTTCGGAAGTTGGCGACGTGCCGGCCATCATCGGTGATGAGTCGTTGGTGCTCCCGCAAAAGGATTCTACCAAGTTGATTGCGCTTATTGACCGGGCACTCTCAATGGATTTTGAGGGGTATCGAAAGCGAGCGAGACAAAAAATTGTCAACGATTATCCCTATTCCAAAAGACAGTCTGAATTGATCCAAGCTGTAAAAAACGCCTAAATGGAGAAAATCGCCCGCCAATCCCTCCTCACCACACTCTCCTCGTACCTCGGCGTGGTGATTGGTTATTTCAATGTACTTTGGCTGCTTCCCTATGTATTGGACCCCGGGCAAATCGGTTTGTACCGAACGATTCAAGATATGGCATTGCTACTCGTCCCGGTCGCCCAGCTTGGCCTTGGAAATGGAATCACGCGGTTCTTTCCCTTGGCCTCTGAAAGTAGGGATTCTTTTTTGACCTTCAGTTTGGCGGTGTCATTCTTGGGATTTGCAATTGTCTCGTTGGTGTTTTGGCTTTTCAAGCAATCCATCATTGGCGCTTTTGCAACCAACGCGCCGGAGGTAATCGGTTTTTTATGGGTTGTGGTGTTTATCCTCCTTTTCTCCGTACTCAATTCGATTTTGGATGCGGTTTGTAGGTCTTTTGTGAAGGTAGCAGTGCCGTCTTTTTTCAGGGAAGTGGTCAATAGACTCCTTGCCAGTATTTTGGTGGGCGTTTATTTCTTCGGCTGGATCGATTTTGAGCAAATGATCGGAGGCATGTCCCTCGTATACCTGATCTCACTTGTCGGCATCACCGTGTATGTCAAGCGGCTCGGTTTATTCCAGTTGGACTGGAACTTTGGACGGATTCCACAGCCGATCAAAACCGATTTTCTCAAGTACAGTTTGATCACCCTCTTGGGTACCACAGGCTCGATGCTGATCATGAAAATCGACAGCCTCATGGTGAGTTCCATGATTGGGCTTGATGCGAATGCGATCTACACCATCGCTTTTTCGATCGCCATCGTCATCGAGCTGCCCAAGCGCGCCATCTCCCAAGTAGCTATGCCGCTCGTTGCGGACCATTTTGCCAACAATGACCTTCCTGCGATCCAGAAGTTGTACAAAGAGATCGCAATCCACCAATTCTTGATTTGCCTGCTATTGTTTCTTGGTATCTGGTCCAACATTGACAGCTTGTATCATTTCGTACCGAATAAGGATATCTATGAAGCAGGAAAATGGGTCGTGCTTTGGATCGGACTTTCAAAGCTGGTCGACATTCTCTTCTCCATCAACAGTGAGATCATCGTTTTTTCAAAGTACTATATTTTCAACATCACGGCGACATTTATCATGAGCATAGCGGTCATTGGCTTCAATCTGCTGCTCATACCCCAATATGGAATCGAAGGAGCTGCATTTGCCTCCTTTTTGGCCATGCTGCTGTACAACGTCATCAAGTATTTGCACATCAAGATCAGGATGGGTTTTGATCCCTTTTCTTGGGACATCACCAAACTGCTGGGCTTGGGCTTTGCAGTCTATTTCGCGCAATTTTACCTTTTTGGGGAACTTGAAAAAGGAATTTGGGATATTCTGGTACGGTCCTCATTTATCACCGTTTTTTACCTGGCGGGCGTGTATGGGCTCAAGATAGCCTTCCAAAGTCAAAAGCAACTGATCAAAAAAATAAAAAAGCTCAGGTCTTAGAGTGTTACCAAACCTCTTCATAGACAAGTTTTGAGCTGCCTGAAGTCCGCAAACGTCCACTGTTAACCTGCATCCTTGGATACGAGGTCCCGCCGAGAGGATCGGAACGGGATGAGGCCTGTTTTTGGAAAGGGCTTCACTCGGTATTGTTTTTTAATTGTGAAGTCGGAACATGTCAGCGACCTGAGCCTATGCTGCGAATATACGAATTACCCCATTACAGGTTTGCCAAAAAACCACTTTCACATAATTAATTCAATCTTGTTTTGTGACAAGCGGTTTCAATTCAAGCATAAAACTTTGGCAAAGGCTTTATGTAGTTGTATTTTTATTGATAATTCAATTTATTTATCAAGATACTGCTACTTTCGGGAATTAAGTATCGGGCATGAACGGATTATTGAGACTTGCTGCCAAATTTAAATCTGAAATAGCGATCAAAAAACTGAATACTCAGTATAAAATTTCAAATTATTTATTATTTTGAGCCGTTTGTTTTAATTTTGCTCCTCGAAAAGGTAAGAAATGATGTACCAAATAAAAAAATTAATCGTTTGCCTGGACCAAAGTGACCTGGACGATACCCTCGTCAGGTTTGCTTCATTTATCGCTGCCGTCAACCAAACGAAGAAGATATATTTTACCAACGTCATCCGCAACCTGCAGATTCCAAAGGAAGTATTGGAAGAATTCCCCAATCTGATTGACAATATGGTTGAGGAAAGAAAAGCCCAGATGCAGGAAGTGGTAAAGCGTAGTTTTGGCAAAAATGACGACGTGGAGTTTGCCTTTGTGGTCAAGGAAGGGCAATTGAGCAAGAAGATACTTAAGCTTGCCCATGAAAAGTCGGTGGACATGATCATCGTCGGACGGAAGGTGACTTTGCCGGGGACGGGTGTCGTGTCCCAAAGATTGGCGAGAAGGGCAAGTTGTTCCCTGCTCATCATCCCGGAGAACTCCGTCCCGAATATCAAAACGCTATTGGTACCCTCAGATTTTTCGGATTACTCAAAAGACGCGCTTGAGGAAGCCATTATGATCGTTGAAAAATACGGTGGAAAAGCAGAGATCGTGGTTCAAAACGTATTTACAATTCCATCTGGCTACCATTTCACCGGAAAAAGCTACGAGGAGTTCACTTCGATCATGCTTATGCACGCAGAGATCAATTACAAGAAGTTTATCCGAAAGATTGATGTAAAGAAAGTCAAAATCACGCCCGTTTACACTCAAGATGACGATGATGACCCTGTAGAGGAAATCATCGCCAAAGCCAAGGATATCAAAGCCGATGCAATCATCATTGGTGCCAAAGGCCGTACAGCAGCCACAGCACTCTTCATAGGAAGCATGGCGGAGCGACTCATTCAGTTAAATGACACATTCCCACTGTTAGTAACCAGACCAAAAGGAAAAAATGCAGGCATCTTGGATTATATACTGGAGATATAACGTGCAGATAGGAAAACCCAATTCGTTCCGGTCCTCCTGAAGGATCGGAATTTTTATTTTCAGGAATTTAAAAAGGATCGGTTAAACTTTTGGTAGCCTTAGCGAGTCCAAAGGCATCAACATGACATATTCAGATCAAAAAATTTTGGAACTGATCGGCAATCCCAGTACACGAGAAACCGGGTACAGGGCACTCGTCCTTTCATACCAGAAAAGAATCTATGGCATAATCCGAAAGATGGTCATTATCCATGAGGATGCCGACGATGTCACGCAGAATACCTTCATCAAGGCGTTTCGAAATATCCAAAAGTTCCAGAGTAACTCCAGCCTTTTTACTTGGCTGTATCGTATTGCCATAAACGAAAGCCTGAACTTCCTCGAAAAAAAGAAACGGCGGTTTTTCCTTCCGATCGAGGACCATTATGAAGCGATGGAAAACTACCTGTCTTCGAGTCACCTTGTGAGCGGAGACTATATTGAAATTAAACTTCAAAAAGCATTGCTCAAACTCCCCGACAAACAGCGGTTGGTATTTAACATGCGGTATTTTGAGGATTTGCCTTATGAAGAAATTAGCAAAATTACCGGGACTTCGGTCGGAGCACTTAAAGCGAGTTACCACCACGCGGTGAAAAAAATAGAAGTCGATGTCCAGTCAGAGTAAACCATTTCAAACATAAATTGTCTAAATTCCAACGAGATGACACCACCCAAGAGAAATATATTCCACACTCCAGAAGGCTATTTCGAAAGGCTGCCGGAGGAAATATTGGCGAAATCGCATAAAAAACTGCATTCAGCAAAGCAAATCTATTGGTACGGTGCGGTAGCTGCGGCATTGATTTTCGCGATTATGCTGTCGATTTTCCTGCAAAAATCTCCTGATGAACAGGTAGACCTTGAAGCAAACCTGCAACCTGAAATCGAAATGTACATCAATTCGGGCCATTGGCAAGCTGAGGACATCCTTTCTTTTGCAGACAACCCCGATGAACTGCTGGAGGAAATAATCCTTACCGAATGGGGTGCAGGCGAATCACCCGAAGAAGAACAAGAAGATGGTTGGTTTTGACCCAAAGAATATGAAGAAAATACTCATCATAGCTTTCATGACATTGTGGTTGGCGCCAGGATGGGCCTTGGCGCAAAGACCTGATGCTACCTACGACAAGGAAAAACTTGAATCAGCCAGGGTTGCATTCATAACAAACAGGCTTGACCTTAAGCCGGAACAAGCGGAAAAATTCTGGCCGCTCTTCAACAAGTACAATGACGAACGCAGCCAAATGATGGAACAATTGTCGTCGCTTAACCGAAGTTCTATGAATGAAACCAGCGACGCCAAGGCCAAAGAGCTTGTACAACAACGATTTGTGCTGCAGCAAAAAATGCTGGATAGGGAAAAGCTATTTATGGACGAAGTCATGAAAGTCATCACGCCAGTTCAGGCTGTCAAACTCGGCGGGGTCAATCGGGAATTTACAAGACAGGTATATCGCATGAACCAAGGTCGAAGGCACAGCGGAGGGCAATCAACGGAGAAATAAAAAAAGGAGGCCCAAACATGGCCTCCTTTTTATTTTTGGATGGGTTTCTGTTATTTCTTCAGCAAATCGCGAATTTCCTCCAAAAGTTTCTCCGAAGGCGTTGGTGCGGGTGGGGCGGCGGGAGCGGCAGCCTCCTTCTTCTTGAATGAGTTCATCGCTTTGATGGCCATGAAGATCACGAAGGCGATAATCACAAAATCGACCACATTTTGGATGAAATTTCCGTAGCTGAGCACGACTGCAGGCAAATCTCCCTCAGCTGCCTTGATTGTGATGCTCAGGTCTTTGAAGTCCACGCCACCCAAAAGCACACCGATTGGAGGCATGATCACATCATTGACCAATGATGACACGATCTTTCCGAACGCGCCACCGATGATGACCGCAACAGCTAGGTCGACTACGTTGCCTTTGAGGGCAAACTCCTTAAATTCCTTTAACAGACTCATAAGTTGATAGTTTTGATTGTTAGAATGTTTGATGCAATTAAAATAGTCAAAAAAGGAAACACTTACAGGTTCCTGAAGATTTTTCTGATTTCGCCTCTATCGCATGATTCTCGAAGACAATTTAATACCCACGATATTGAGACAATATTAAATATCAATCTGAAAGGGTGAAACCTACAAAAATTTCTAAATTTAGCGCTGAAAACCTATTAAACACCCTTTTGATGAAAATCGCATTGATTGCCCATGATGGAAAGAAGGCCGATATGGTACATTTCCTCAGTGGATTTAGAAAAAGGTTGATCTCCACTGACGTTGAGCTGTATGCGACAGGAACCACGGGATCGCATATCGAAAAATCGGGAATTCCTGTCAAAAAATTGCTATCGGGACCATTGGGTGGTGATGCCCAGATTGCGGCCATGGTTGCCCAAAAAGAGTTATCCATGGTTATATTTTTCCGTGATCCTTTAGACAAACACCCACACGAGCCAGACGTGCAGATGCTGATGAGGCTTTGCGATGTCCACAACATTCCCTTGGCCACCAATCCAGCGTCTGCGGAGCTCATGATCAAACAATTAATTGCAAAAATTTAATGGAACCAAAGACTATCAAAAGAATAGGCGTATTGACATCAGGCGGAGATGCGCCGGGGATGAATGCAGCCATTAGGGCCACTGTACGTGCAGGGTTTTACTACAACCTGGAAATGTACGGCATCTACCGCGGCTATGAGGGTATGATCGGTAATGAGATAAAGAAACTCGAAACCAAACATATCTACCACGTCCTGGAACGAGGCGGGACGTTTCTGAAGTCAGCTCGAAGTGAGGAATTCAGAACCGCAGAGGGAAGGAAAAAAGCATACGAAAACCTTACCAAACACGGTATTGATGCCCTCGTGATTATCGGTGGTGATGGTTCGTTGACGGGTGCCCATCTTTTTTACAATGAATACGGGATCCCGTCAATCGGAATCCCTGGAACAATTGATAATGACCTGGCAGGAACCGATTTGACTATCGGCTTTGATACTGCCTGCAATACGGCAATTCAGGCTATTGACAAAATCAGGGACACAGCGACCTCCCACGACCGATTGTTCTTCGTGGAAGTGATGGGAAGGGATGCGGGATTCATTGCGATCAACGCGGGAATAGGTAGTGCGGCCGCGGCGACATTGATCCCTGAGAAAAAAATGCCCATCGAACGACTTGTCGAACGGCTCAAGGCGAGAACAGCCCAAATGAAGCAATCCAATATTGTGATCGTCGCAGAAGGCGGTAAAAGTGGCGGTGCTGTAGAAATCGCCGATAAAATCAAAAAACAACTCCCCTACTACGACATCAAAGTGACTATCCTCGGACACCTTCAACGCGGCGGCGCGCCAAGCGCTTTGGATCGGGTTTTGGCCAGTAAACTCGGGGTTGCGGCGGTCGAGGGATTGATCCAGGGGAAGTATGACGTTATGGCTGGAATTATCAACAACAAAATCGTCTACACACCAATTGCTAAAGCGATTGTAGGACATAAAGACGTGGACGAGGACGATTTCAGAGTTGCAAAAATACTTTCAACGTAGATATCCAAACCACTGTATATCAGCATTAAAAAGCTGTTTTTCGATTCCGAAAAACAGCTTTCTTTTTTGTCCTTATTGAGATTTATGTTTTCGGATTTATTGATTCGATTGGTACATCTCCTCGTATGTTTTTTCATCCATTCCTTTGCTAAACCTTCTCAGGTTGTATGAAAAACTGAGCATGAAATACCTTTGAAGCACATTGGTCTGAATGTCTTCGATAAAGGTTTCAGTAATGTTTCGGTTAACGTTGGCGTTTTGTCCCAAAAGATCATAAACCATCAAACTGATCTCTCCTCTTTGATTGGCGAAGATTTTTTTACCGAGACTCATATTGATTAGAGAGAAGTTGGCATTAAATCCCTCCGAGAGACCAGTATTGATCTGGTGGTTGAGATCAAGTCGGTAAATGATACCTTCCCAAATGATCCAGTTGAAATTTACCCTAAATCGCTGTTGGAAAAACTCATTGTTCAAGTTTGGATTCAGCGTGTTGCGGACCTCATTGAAGGATGATCGTGACCAGATATTAAAGTCAATCTGATCGCTGATGCTACTGTTGATCGAGAAGCCGGTGCTGAGACGCGTCGAATTGTTGAAGCCAAGCGCGTCATTCACTTGACCGGGGCGTTGGGTAAATCCGAGGCCCGCATTGAGGTTGAAATTCGACTTGATAAATCCCAATGGCATTCCATAGCTGAACCAAGAGCGAAAATCCATAAAACCATCCAAATTCACCGGTTTGTTCAGCTGCGACCCCCGCTCCAAAATGATCCCATCCTGGATCTCAGTAGGTTCGCTGGCGATGAAGGTGCTGTTAGCTATGAAATTGTTGGTAAGTCGTGACTGGGCAAAAACGAACCAGTTCTTGTCAGTATCTGGATTGTTACCCCTAAACCGCAAGCGAAATTGATTGGTGTAGGCTTGGTCCAAATTTGGATTTCCGGTACGCAACTGCAATGGGTTCGTGTTGTCGATGACCTCTTGGAGTTGATTGATTTGGGGCTCGTTGGTGTAAGTGTCATAATCCAATTGGATGTTGACATTTGGGGAAAATTTGTACTCATACCTCACGGTTGGCAAGAAGTTCACAAAATTTCGCTCCAAAGTTGTAGCACTTGGGAACTCTTGAATATTCTTAAGCGTGGCGTCCTGAAATTCAACCTCTGCTTGAAGTTTGGCCTTTTCGGTCGTAAACTGATAACCCAACTCCACTTCGTGGAAAAGATAATTACTGTTAAAAACATTACTCAATGCCGTATCAATTACCATGCGGCCACCGTTTACGTCCCTATCTTCCACATTGAAGGTAAGCTTGTCGGAGTCATTTTTGCGATTTCCAACTTGGTATTCCACCTCTGTCTGGCCCCGCTTCCCGATTGGTTCCGTGTAAGACACCCTCGCCTGCCAAGAATTCCCGTTTCGCTCGCGGGTAATTTTTTGATCCAGTACCTCCTCCCTCTCAGTTCCATCTTCAAAGAAAGTATTCCTAGCCAGTCGTTGGGCATCGTCGATATTCCACCCCAAAGTGGAAATTCCACGAAATGTGATGCTTCTACCGGGTTTGCCGAACTTATGTCCATATATCAGGCGATTGGCGAAATCGTAGTCCTGATAGTAGCCGGTCCTGATGTTTTCAACCGAATTGATAATTTCCTGACCGTCTTCAGTCTCACCGTAGAAGCCCGAGTTTTCTGTTTCGTACCGAGCGGAAAATCTGGGAATGTAGAGGATCCGATTCTTTTCATTTGGATTCCATTCCAACCTCATATCGGCTTGGTGCTGCTTGTTGACACGTACGTCACGGGCAGTTTCTGAGTAGAATTTGTCCGATTCATCCGCTGTGACAAAGTCCCTGAATCGATTTACGATGCCGACATTTTCCCTGTTGGAATAGACGTAACTCCCCGTTACCTTAATCTTCTCACCCCAGTTGTCAGAGTAATTCAAACCAAGGATATTGGTAGTGATGATACCTTGCTGTGGATTTGAATTGTCCTGTGCGTTGGGGTCGCTGGAGTAATTCAGGATGTTGATGTTGTTGCTAAGTCCCGTCAGGGTAATCCGCTGGTCTTCGTCAAAGACATTCAAACTAAGACCAGCAAGATACCTGTCGTCGGTCCCATAGCCAGCAGTTCCTCTGCCAAATTGGCCCTTCCTGCGGTTTTTCTTTGTAATGATATTGATTGTCTTCAACCTTTCTCCATCATCGAATCCACTGAGTTGGGCCTTTTCGCTTTTTTGGTCAAATATCTCTATCCTATCGATCACCTCTGCTGGAAGATTTTGAAGTGCTGTCTTTACATCCGTTCCAAAGAACGGCTTTCCATCCACGAGTATTTGGGCAATATTTTCCCCTTGCGCCTGTATGATCCCATCCTGGGTCTGCACGCCCGGCAGTTTTTCGATCAAAGCCTGCGCGCTTGCATCTTTCATCGTTTTGAAAGCATCGGCATTAAACATGGTCGTATCGCTTTTTTGGCTGCCAGTTGAACGGCGTGCCTCTACGATCACTTCGTTGAGTGCTTGGGCGTCCTCCTTGAGGAAAATATTTCCCAAATTTAGATTGGACTTTACTGATACGGCCTGGAAAAAATTCTGATAGCCAAGGTATTGCACTTTCAAGATATAATCCCCTTCGCTGATCCGGGTGAACTCAAATCGGCCATCCATGTCAGATACCATTCCTGCTACCTGTGCAGAATCCGAAACCGACAAAACGAGTATATTGACAAAAGGCATCGCCGACTGGGTACCCGCCTCTAACACGGTACCCCTGACCGAATATTCCTGGGAAAAAGCTTTTGAAACCGACCCTACAAACAACAAAAAGATTAAAAGATACTTCATTGATTTGGTTTAATTTTCTTAATCATTCAAGGCTGCCATTCAGATGGACGCACCGTCATGATTATAAACACAAAGAAAACCTTATGGCAAAGGAGACTGAGTCGATTTTTGCTGAATGGTGCTATTTGTAGAGGAACCGCCCGTTTTGGGGAAGCAAAGGAATCATCCCCAAACCACTTCGATGTCCTGCCGAATTTCCTATTGGTTTTAGTGGTTTTGAATTAGTTATAACTGTTTATCAGCTTGTTAACGCTGATGGAATCCCTCCGAAACGAAAGACAGGACATCAGGAAGCGATGTTCTCCAATAGCCCCAAGTGTGGCCCCCATCTCGGATTCGGAACTCATGGGGAATTTCCTTTTTTCGGAGCTCAATATGTACCAAACTGTTACCCTCATACAAAAAGTCATCATCCCCACAATCGAAAAACCAACGCACTGACTTCATATCCTTTGGGTCGTTGGCTGCGATTTGTTGGAGGGCATTGTGCCTTTGGTAATATGCTTCCAATGTAGATGGGTTTTTGACTTCGACTTTGTTTTCCGCTAGACCCTTTTTATAGTCCTCAAATGAAATATTCCGAAGGGCGGCACTCAAAGGGCAGGCCGCAGAAAACATCTCCGGATGGTGCATGGCATAGAAAAAGGTGCCGCCCCCTCCCATCGAAAGTCCTGCAATAGCCCGAAACCGCTTCTCGGCCTTGATGCGGTAGCGTTTTTCGATTTCCGGAATAAATTCCTCAAAGAAAAAGTCCTCATACCGCCATTCATTGTTGACGTCGTTAAAGTATCCGCGCCTGCCCGTATTGGCATCCGGCATGACAATGATCATAGGAGTAGCTATTCCCTCGCGGATTGCTTTGTCCGCAATGTGCTGCACCTCTCCAAACTGCACCCAGCCCGTTTGGTCATCTCCTCCCCCATGCAATAAGTATAGAACAGGATAGCTACGCTGGGAACTTTCATAGCCTGGCGGCAGATAAATCGCAAATTTGCGATCCATGCTAAGGATTTTGCTGGGCAGGCTGAGGTTATCAAATACCTTGCTCTCCTGCGCAAAGGCAGAAAATCCGATTAAAAAGGCAACTAGGGCTAAGGTTAATTTGTGCTTCATGATCGTGTGGACTTTTTGGGCAAAAGATTTGAAATCAAAGTTCAAACTATCCCAAAAAGCCAAAAAACACCATGCATAACCCGACAAATGGCGAACATTGGAAAAATACGGTTCAAAATCGGGGAGAAAGGATTCAGAAAATGTAAGTGCATCCAAAATGTGGGACAAAAGTTTCCGTCAATGAAAAAGAATTGGGACTGCAAGTCCGGACTTTAGGCCTCTCTTACTATTTTTACCCTACTTTCTTTTGACATCATGGACATTACCCCAATCATTTCAGCCAATGATCTGCTGACCATCAATTCGGGCAGCTATGTACTCATTGACGCCAGTTTCGGCAAGGCCAACTTCGAAAAGAAGCACCTTAAGGGGGCACTGCACGTCGACCTCAATGCTGACCTCTCGGATATCAAGGAAAATGCTGCAAATGGCGGCAGGCATCCGCTGCCAAGCCCTGATGCCTTTTGTAGCCTGCTTTCCAAGCTTGGAATCGAACCTGAAGACCATGTGTTTGTCTACGATGACAAAAATGGAGCCAATGCCGCCGCTCGATTTTGGTGGATGATGCGGGCCATAGGTCATCAGAAGGTACAGGTACTGGATGGAGGATTGGCTGCTGCCGAAGCGGCAGGTTTTCCGCTGGAAGCGGGAATCGGACCAGCCCCAAAGTCCACGACCTATCCAGCCAAATACTGGAACCTCCCCCTGTCCAATCTTGAGGAAGTCGAGCGCGTGTCACAAAACCCGGATTATCTCGTGATCGATGTCAGAGAGAATTTTCGCTACCGCGGTGAAAGCGAGCCGATCGACTTGGTAGCTGGGCACATCCCTGGTTCGGTCAACGTCCCCTATTTTTCCAACCTGGATGAAAAGGGATTTTATCTTCCCGCTGAACAGCTAAAAACAAAATACGCTGAATTGGTCGGAGGTAAAAAAGCCGAAAACATTATCGTCCACTGTGGTTCTGGAGTGACGGCTTGCCATACCTTATTGGCTTTTGCACAAGCTGAGATGGACATTCCCAAGTTATATGTGGGCTCTTGGAGCGAATGGTCCAGAAATGACAAACCTATACTTAAGGAGATGTAAAAAAATCAAAACAAAATTCGTCCATCCAATCATATGAAAACCGCTCTGCTTGTTACGACCATTTTATACTTGGTGTCATTCCTATACACCGCCTACCTGCTCTCAATCACACTTTTTGTCCATTTTGCCAACAAAAACTTGGGGCATCAGGATGAATATTTTGGTGACGTAACCAACACTATCTACCTGGTTTTGACACTTGGGTTTGGGCTTTTCGCTGGAATCGGGTGGTATGCCTACCGACACCCAAACCTACATGCAGTATTCAAGTGGCTGGTTTTTATTCCTTTGGGGCTCGTGTTGGCATACCTGATCTTTGCCATTTTCATCCTCATTTTTGGAGCCGGGAGGTGGAATTAAGGTCAGTCGCGGAAAAAGTCTTTCATACTCTGAATAACCGATTGCTGAACACCTGATGTTGGTGTTCAGCAATCGGTTGGCAAGAGAAGCCTAATCAATTTTATCAATCCGCCTGATAGACGATCTTCCCTCCTACCACGGTCATTTTCACTTTGGTGCCCAAAATCTCATTCTCGGGAATTTCCATGATATTCTTGTCAAAAACGGTAAAATCAGCCGCTTTTCCGACCTCAATCGATCCTTTGAAATCCTCCTCAAACTCCGCATAGGCGCCCGCCAAGGTGTAGGAATGCAAGGCTTGTTCCCTGGTCAATTTCTGGTCTGGTTCATAGCCTCCCTCGGGTAGCATTTTGAGCGTCTTTCTCGACACGGATGCATAGAAAGAGGGTATCGGATCCAAAGGCTCCACTGGTGCATCGGTCCCATTCGAAATTACGGCTCCCGATCCCAGCAATTTCTGCCAGACATATGCCCCATCCTTGATACGCTTCGGGCCCAGCCTGCCGATGGCCCAAGGACGGTCAGAACTCAAATGGATGGCTTGTATCGCTGCGATGACGCCCATTTCCCCAAACCTGGAAATATCATCCACATGCAAATGCTGGGCGTGCTCCACGCGAAAGCGGTGATCTTTGATGTCGGGGAATTTGGCGAAAACAGCCTCATAGCGATCCAGCACCTCACGATTGGCACGGTCACCGATGGCGTGGGCACAAACTTGGAAACCCGTCGCCAGTGCTTTTTCCGAAACCTGCGTGACGATGGACATCGGTAGGGTTTCGTGGCCCCGTTGCCCGGGTTTGTCGCTGTAGTCTTCCAACAACCACGCGCCCCAAGGGCCCAAGGCACCATCGCAGTTTAGCTTGATCGAGCGGACCGTGACCATGTGCGCGGGATCAATCAGGGGGCCTTTCTTGTACCATTCCTCCAAAAGCTCGGGCTGACGTCCGGTCAACATGATGTACATCCTTGACGTCAACTTACCTTCAGACTTGAATTTCTCCACCAAATCGATAAAGTCCTGCCCGCTCCCTGCATCGTGAAAGGAGGTGATGCCTTTTTCCGCAAGTTCCTTCAGTGCAAGTTCCAGGGCTTTTTCCATGCGCTCGGGTGTATCTTTCGGAATAAGCTTGGATACCAATCCAGATGCCCTTTCTACCAAAATCCCTGTCGGATTCCCCAACTCGTCCCTGACAACTTCTCCGCCCTCTACTTCCTGTTGGGGGTTTTCACTCCTGAGGGGATTGATGCCAGCCATTTCCATGGCTTTTTTGTTCACGAAGGAAGCGTGTCCCGATGCATGGGCGAGATAAACGGGATTATCGGGCGTGACGGCGCTCAGGGCCTCATGGGTCTGAAAACCTTGGACCGTGTTATCAGGCATTTTCAGCCATTTGTCCTGATGCCAGCCTCTACCTGTAATCCATTCCCCTGGTTCGGCCTTGGCGGCAGCTTCTGCGACTTTTTCGATCAGTTCATCATAGGTCTGCACATACATCAGGTCGATGTCGAGTTTGTTGTAACCGATGCCCATCAGGTGCCCATGGGATTCGATAAAGCCCGGCGTCATGGTTTTTCCCTGCAGATCTATCGTCTCTGTGTCTTTGCCGATCAGCGACTCGATTTCCTGCCGACTGCCGACCGCGACGATCATCCCGTCCTTGACGGCCACGGCTTCGGTCTTTGGATTGGATTCGTCCCCAGTGTAGATGACACCGTTGACATACACTTGATCGGCAGGATTTTTCGGTCCGGGGTTACAGGCAAAAAGGATCAACCAAAGTAGCCCGAAGAAGTAGGTGTTTTTCATAGATCGCTAAGTCTCTCCTCGAAGCTATGCGATAGAAACAGAAGAACCAAAACCAATGTTGAATTTGGGCACGGGATGGATTTGAGTGGAAACTTTATTACTTCGGTCACTTGGCAATAAACAGCGAACTTGAGGAGGTACCTTGACAAAATGGAAATCGAAAACATTGCTTCTCCATCAATTCCCCATCCTGATCATCCTCATCCCGCCCCCTCCCGGTCTAGGTATATTGTTCATTGGGTTGCTGCCAAGCTTGTAGGTGAAACTCAGGAGCACAAATCTGCCGAGATTGTTGGTGACGGTCTGTTCTACGTAGTTGACATCCGCCCTTTGGGACACACCCACGTTTTGGTTGAGCAGGTTTTGGCCGGATAGCTTAATTTCGCCCTTGTTGTTTTTCAGGATAAACCGCGATACCGAAAGGTTGAGCAAAGGAATTGTCTCGCTGAAATCGGTCGTCTCGCTGCGGTAAACGAGGTAGTTGAAATTGCCTCCGATCGTATATTTTTTCAAAAAATTGACCGTGGCCTCCGCATTGTAGCTTTGGTTGAAAAAGAGTTGGTTTTGCTGGGGATTGAAGGAATAACCCGTGCGCTGACGGCTGAGGTTGGCACTCAAGCCGATCATGAGGTATTCCTCCCAATTGTAGTCATAGCGTATGTTTCCACCAAAATTGGAAATCTTGATTTCGTCTTCCTGGCCGTTGATCAGATTGAGTCCACGCTGGTAAACGCCATTGGGACCGATGCTAAAGCGGCTGTTGAGCGGCTTGATCGGAAATCCAAAATTCACGTTGCCGTTGGCGGTCCATTGGTCTTTCACGTTCACCGGCATGACGGTGCGGACGAGGTTTTCATCGATGGTCTGGGAATTGACGATCGCGTTTTTGGTATAGTTGACATTCGCGTTGGCAAAGAAACTGATGAATTTGCCCATATCGAAGCTGTTGTAATTCAGCCGCACATTGTGCAGGTAAGCGGGTTTGAGTTCTGGATTACCCACATAGAGATTCAAGGGATCGGCATTGTTGACCACGGGCTGTAGCTGCTCGATGGTCGGTTCCGTGACCGAAGTGCCATAGTTGAAGCCCAGGTTTTTGGTATTGCTGAAGTTGTAATTGAAGCGCAGGCTGGGAAGAAAATTCTCGAATCTGTTTTGGATACGCTCGTCCACGAGCAAAAGATCACCTTTCAGTCTGGTGGCCTGCCAAGCCACCCCAGTCACTAAATTATAGTTTTGTCGATTCCAACTCAGATTCGCTCCTGGCCTGTGATAGGTATAAATGCTGTTGAATTTATTGCTCAAATCGGTGTTCAATACAAGATTTTCTTCCTCCCAATCGTACACTTCCTGATTTACACGGTTGTGGTTTTGCCTAAAATTGTACACCAACTCCAGGTATTTCCGTCCACCGATAGGCTGTGTGTAGGAAAGGTTGGTCCCATAGTTCAAGGCATCCCGATCTTGGAAATTTTGTTGGCGGATAATCTCCGTACTTGGGGTGCCGGTAAAAAACTGGTTCTCGGCATACAGGCTGCCTTCGTAGTCACTTTGATTTGCACCCAAGTTAAAATTGGCGGAAACGGTCCTTCCCGGCTTTTTGAACCGATGCCGGAGGAGGAAATCGGTATTGAATTGGAAATTGTCCCCTGTATTCAGGTTGGTGCGCTCGCCGGAATTGAGCGTATTGTCTTGGGAATCCGAGTTACGTGTGATGCTGTTGGTAGCGCGATCAGATTGGGTATAGGTCAAGTTCGTGGTCGATCGGAATGAATTCAAACTGTCAATCTGGTGGTCCACAATCAAGTTGGCGCGATGGTTCGCATTCATATTGTCCTGACGGCTTTGCTCATTGAAATTCAGGTTTCCCTGCGGAAAAAAATTGATCCGATCGGAGTTTTGTTGGATGTAATGGTCGAGGTAATTGAAAAAATAGCTCCCTGTCATCTTGGTTTTCTTGCTGAATTCATTGTTCAGGTTGGCACCAAATGCATGGGAATTCATGATTCCGTTCATCCTTTGACCGGTATTCAAGGGAATGCTGCTGGTGGCACCCGGACCGCCTACGACTACGCGCACCATTCCACCGGAAGAAAAGCTCTGGATACCGCCGTTGAAATTGATGTAATCCTCGATCGAGAATCCCTGCTCGTTGGTGTTGTTGGAAAGGCCTAAGAGCGATAGTTGGCTTTTCTCGGTAAACTTGTTGACGTTGCCTTTGAGCGCATAGCGGTTGTCGGTTCCATACCCGGCAGTGACATTTCCAAAGTATCCCCGCTTGTGGCTGTCCTTGAGTTGGAGGTTGATGGTTTTTTCCCTTTGGCCGTCGTCGATTCCGGTAAATTGAGACTGGTCCGACTTGCGGTCATAGATCTGGATTTTGTCAATCGCTTCCGCCAAAAGGTTTTTGGAAGCCAATTTTGGATCATTGGCAAAGAATTCCTTGCCGTCCACCATGATCCTGCGGACCGTTTCCCCTTGGGCCTTGATATTCCCCTCACTGTCCACTTCCACGCCCGGTAGCCGCTTCAGCAGGTCTTCCACATTGGCATTCGGCTGGGTTTTGAAGGCCGCCGCGTTGTATTCTATGGTGTCTTTCTTGATCGTGACCGGTGCTATTGCCTCGACAGTCACGCCTTCTAATTCCTCCGTGCTTTCCTCCAACTTGATCGTTCCCAATTGTGAAATGGGCGAATCAGTGGGCTTTTTGACCAATTGGGAAAAAGTCCTGTAGCCAACAAAACTGATTTGTACCAAAAGCTCATCCTCGCGCAGGTTTTTCACCTCGAATCCTCCCTGCGGATTGCTGACGCCAAAGGTCACCAAAGTAGAATCCTTGGGATCGAGCAGCGTAATCGTCGCGGAAGGCAAACCCTTGGCCTGCGTATCCTGAATCACACCCTGGATCGCCCAGCGCTGCGTCTGCGCCAGGATATTGACCGACATGAAAAAGAAAAAAAGAAAAGTGGTAGTGGTTTTCATAGTGGTTTAGGAAATAGTCGATAGTCCATAGTCCATAGTCGATAGTCCATGGCCGCCGTAATCGAAAATCAATACTTGTGTTTGGTTATTGGATTATTGAGTTACTGGTTACTGAGGAGAGATAGTCGATAGTCCATAGTCGATAGACCATAGTCCATGGCCGTCGCAATCGAAAATCAATACTCGATTCGTATTCCCTATACTTGGTTCTTTGTACTTCGTACTTGGTACCCAAATAGTCCATAGTCCATGGCCGCCGTAATCGAACATCAAAACCCGATTCGGACTAGCAATACTTGGTACATCGTACTTGGTACTTGGTACCCATCTCGCTTCTCGTCTCTAGCTTCTTCATTCTTGCGTCTTGAGTCTTGAGTCTCATATCTCAAATCTCCCATCTCCGCTAATTCCTAATAATCATCCTCATTCCCCCAGGTCCGCTTTGCGCACCCATTTTTTCCATTTGCTCCTTGACCATCGCTTGATAGGCTTCTTCGGTGAGTTCCTCTCCGCCTTTTGGCTCCTTCAGTTCGTTTTTCTTCAAAGCCCGCAAATCTAGCTTGTCAGCCGTGATCAGCATTTCCCCTTCGTTGACATCTACCTCCAAAATCAATCCCGGCAATCCATGGAAACCTTCAGGACCTATCGGAATTCTCAGGTCCTCGGTATACCATGCCCGGACTTTGCGCTGGTTTTCGTCCGTGAAGCTCGCATCCTTGCAGGCATAGCCGAGCAATTGTTTGGTCTCGGAACCAAGCTTCCAAGGAATCCGCTTTGGCTCCTTTTTAATGATGTACTTTTTGCCCATAAAATCCCGCAATTGCGTCATCAGGTCCGCATCCCGGTTGAGGTAGGTTTCATTTTGGAGTACCATGCGGATTGTTCTCATACCGCCGCTAGGCGCCGTTCCGGTCCAAGAACCTCCCCCGCCGTTGTCAAATGGATTCTCGTCCGCTGGCAGGGGCTTGAAAAGGCTTTCCATCTCATTGAACAAAAGTTGGTTTTGCACCGAGTTGAATTCCGGGATCATTTTTTTCATTTCCTCCTGGTCAGGTGGGATGCGCTTGTGCATGTTGATCTTGGTGGTGTACGTGATTACACCTTGCTTAACTTCCTCGGTGATGAAGCCTAGCGACAAACAGGCAAAAACGGCTAATAGGTACTTTTTCATGGCTTTCGAATTTTGGATGGCTCAAAGATATGAGGGCGAAAATTCCAACTAGGTTAATCAACCTGAATACAAGGTTAATTAAGGTTAATGGAGCGGCGCATTGCTTCCAAAAGCCAATATCTTTGTCCCATGCAGGAAAGAAATCGGATCTATTTGGGCTTGATGATCAGCAGCATCGTGATTTTGCTGCTCCTCCAGGCAGCTTGGCTGCGATCGGTCAACCGTGGCCAAAAAGCAGCGTTTAGGCAGGAAACCTCGCTATTGCTCAAGAGCACCGTGACGGCCCTGATGGATTCCCTTTTTCTAAAAGGTCTGAGACCCTCGGGTTTTCCGCCACTTCCGGCCGTCGACAAACCGGACAGTTTGATGGGTGGAGTGGTTTGGAGCGATACCTCCCGCATTATCCACATTGATTTTATCGGAGATTCGACTAAAGCGAAAGACACCAAGGACATTGATCCCGAAAGCATCCAGCGGATCAAGATCATCGCAGGACCGCGCGTGGATTCCAAGGATTCATTAAAGATCAACCTTAGACCGCTGGTGCAGGGAGTCGATACCCTGAAGTCGGTAAATTCATTCATCTTCCGCCTGAATGAAGAAACTGTAAATGCGGACGTGGTGCAAGCGGCTTTCAATGAGGTCCTGAGAAACAACGCATTGCCAACTACAGCGAAAATCAGAAAGGCCAGAAGACACGAGCAATTCGAAGAATTGCCTGAGAAAACGATTATCCTCGAGGACGTCCCCGTGCCTCCAGGTAGCAGAATCCAAGCTTATTTCGAGGATGTCGAGGGTTTCTTTTGGAGAAACCTGCTTCCACACTTGGTTTTCTCCTTGCTGGTCTTGGGTTTTATCGGCGGCTCGCTACTCATTATGTATCGAAACATGATCAAGCAGCAGCAGCTCAACCTGCTCAAAAACGACATCATCAGCAACATCACCCACGAACTCAAGACCCCCGTCGCGACCGTTTCGCTGGTGTTGGAGTCGCTGGAGAACTTTAGTGCCAAGGACCAGCCTGAGACCAGGAAAGAATACCTCCAAATCGCAAAAAACGAACTCAAAAGGCTGACTTCGATGACCGAAAAGATCCTGAACTCCACCGTTCACGGACAAAGAAGTGGCGCGCACATGGAACCGGTAGATTTGGAGAAGCTGGTCAAGGAAAACGTCAATACCCTGAAACCAATCCTTGAATCCGAGGGATTTGATTTTGAATTGGACCAAAAAGGGGTTGCTTTTGTCGTGCAGGGTCAAGCTGAACAGCTCTCGATGGTCATCTTCAACCTGCTGGACAATGCCATCAAATACAGCAAGGAGACCAAGAAGATCAAGGTCACCCTCAGTGAACAGGGAAATTTTGTCTCGCTCAGTGTCGAGGACAAAGGCATAGGAATTCCTGAGGGCTACCAAAAGGAGATTTTCGGGAAATTTATACGTGTGCCCCAAAAGGACATCCATGATGTTAAGGGCTATGGCCTCGGCTTGGCGCAAGTCGCCGAGGTCGTCAAAGCCCACGGTGGCAAGATTTCTCTGGAAAGCCAAATCGGCCAAGGTTCCGTTTTCACCATCAAACTGCCAAAATCATGACCAAAATCCTCTATGTGGAAGATGAGCCCGCCTTGGGCAAGATCGTGAAAGAAAGCCTGCAAAGCAGAAATTACCAAGTGGCCATGGCCGAGGATGGATTGGCGGGATTAAGGCTTTTTTCCCAGGAAAAAGTCGATATCTGCGTCCTGGATATCATGCTGCCAAAGATGGATGGCTACACGCTTGCCGCCGAAATCCGCAAGACAGCCCCGCACATGCCGATCATCTTCCTGACCGCCAAAAGCCAGGTCGAGGATGTAGTGAAGGGTTTCCAAACGGGTGGAAATGATTATCTCAAAAAGCCCTTCAGCCTCGAGGAACTGATCGTACGGATCGAAAACCTGCTTGCTTTGACCAAGGGTCAAAAGTCCGAAAACAAGCAGGAAATCGTTTTTGGGAGCTATGTCTTCAACCCAGCCAAATTTGAACTCCGCAACGGCAAGGGCGATATCAAGCGGCTATCCTACAAGGAAGCCGGCATCCTGATGCTGTTGCTCGAAAATGCCAACCAAACGATCGAGAGAAAGGAAATCCTATTGAAGCTTTGGGGAGACGACAGTTTTTTCAATTCACGAAACCTCGACGTCTACATCACCAAGCTCCGCGACTACCTCAAATCCGACCCCCAAGTCCAAATCATCACGATCAAGGGGATTGGGTATTATTTTTCGTTCTAAGTTAAGTTTTGCAAAACACCCGAATTCGCACTAAGGCGCTCCTTAAATTTCACCCATCCACTGATCAAAAACCATCCGGCGCGTCCCCTCCTATTCGCCAAAATTCCCTTTCTTTGCCACTGAAATTTTTATAGCCAATTATGAAAATCATTGCCATTGGCCGCAACTACGCGGAGCATATCGAGGAACTGAAAAACGAGCGCCCATCGGCCCCGGTGGTCTTCCTGAAGCCTGATACGGCTCTGCTCAAAAACAACGCGGCTTTCTTCCATCCCGACTTTTCACAAAACATCCACCATGAGGTCGAACTCGTGCTCAAGGTCTCCAAAGAAGGCAAGAATATCCAAAGGCAGTTTGCCCATCGGTACTTCGACGAGATCGGTATCGGCATCGACTTTACGGCTCGTGACCTGCAGGATACCTGCAAGGCAAAAGGCCTTCCTTGGGAAATCGCCAAGGCATTCAACGGCTCGGCGCCCGTGGGGGAATTTCTTCCCGTAAGCCGTTTTGCGAAGTTTGACGATATCAATTTTCACCTCAAGATCAACGGCCAAGTCCGGCAAAAGGGCAATACGGCCATGATGCTGTTTGATTTTGGCACGATCATCGAATATGTGTCCAAGTTTTTTACCCTGAAAAAGGGCGACCTGATCTTCACCGGAACGCCCGCGGGTGTATCCAAAGTGCAGATTGGAGATCGCTTGGAAGCGTTTATTGAAGACGAAAAACTGTTGGATTTTGAAGTCAAGTAGCTTTCTCTTTATCATCCTGCTCGCGGTTCCCTTTTGGCTTCAGGCCCAAAGCAACTATCTGTTTCCTGTCAAGCCGGGGCAGACCAATCTCCTCTCAGGGAATTTCTCCGAAATCCGTCCCAACCATTTCCACTCGGGCATTGACGTGAAGATCGGTGGCGTCGACGGAGAACCCATACTCGCGATCGAAGATGGCTACGTGTACCGCATCAAACTTTCTACGCTCGGCTACGGCAACATCGTCTATATCAAGCATCCCAACGGGCAATCCTCGGTGTATGCCCATTTGCGCAACTTTTCGCCCAAGATCCAGGAATTCATGCGGCAGGAGCTGTATGTGGCGGAAAAGAACGAGTTGGAAGTTTTCCCCGATCCCTCCTTCTTGCCTGTCAAGCGTGGGGAAGTGATCGGAAACGGGGGAAATACGGGCAGCTCGGGTGGCCCACACCTGCACTTCGAGATCCGTGACAGCCTCGACCGGGCAATCGATCCCTTTTCATTCAATTTCAAGGAGTATTCCGACAAGACCGCTCCCGTGCTCTACAAAGTGGCTTTGAAACCGCTGGATGCCCAAGCGCGGGTCAATGGAAAGTTCCAAAGGATGGAATTTACGCCCGTTTTGGAAGGCGGAAGGTACATCCTGAAATCACCCGTGAAAATCAGCGGACGCGTGGGCTTGGAAGTGCATGCCATCGACAAGATGGACATGGTATCCAACGTCTTTGGGGTACCGACTTTTGAAATGAGTGTGAATGGCAACAAACATTTCCGCGTGCACTTGGACCACCTCGACTTCAACAAAGGACGGTTTTTCCTGACCCACATGCACCAAAACAGGTTTATCCGTCTCTACCGCTATCCCAACAACCAACTGGCAATCTACAGCCCCGATACGACTTATGCCGGCGCCATCGAGGCCCGCATCGGGGAAAGGAAGGATATCAGCGTGCTGCTACAGGATTACTTTGGCAATTCACGGACATTGAAACTACAAGTGGTAGGTGAAAAAGCACCTGAAATCATCGGTTCTACGGCACCAAGCCCCAACAAAACCACCAAGGTCTCCTACGAGCGGGAGACCATGGTCATCGAAACGGGGAGTTCGGAAGCAGGTACCTTGGCCAAGGTCTTTGTACGGAGCCAGGAAATGGAAATTCCTCCCGCCTACACCGCCGATGGGCGCAGGACCTATCTTTGGGATATGTACTTTGGGGTTCCGGATTCGATTGACCTTTGTACCGAAATCATCAAGCCGCAGGCAATCGTGCGGATACCTTTTGGTGAGGAATATTCCTTCGCCAACAGGGATGTGGAAATCAATTTTGCCGAAAATGCGCTCTTGGATGATCTTTTTCTAAGGGTGGACCACGGCAGCAATGGAAATGGCCCCACTTTGAAGATCAACAGCTCTTCCGAATACCTCCGCAATCCGATCGAGGTACTGATGCGCGATACTGGTTTTTCGGGAGACAAAACCACCACCCATGTGTACCATCTGGCCGACAATGGCCGAAAAACCTTCGTGGGCGGCGAATGGGAATCCGACAATATTCGGTTCAAAACCAGAAATTTTGGTACTTTTGTGCTCGATTTTGACCGGACCAAACCGAGCATTTCTCCCGTGCGGGTAAATGCTTCCGAAATGAGATTCATCATCAAGGACGACAAATCGGGAATAAAGGATTTTGAGGCGCGTGTCGATGGGAAATGGGTGCTGATGCGGTACGAACACAAGCAAAATGTCATTTGGTCCGAAAAATTGGATAAACAACCTTTCAAGGGAGAAGTTCTATTGAAAGTGCGGGACCAAGCCGGCAACGAGGCCGTCTACCGTACCAAAATCCAATAATCCTAAACCTCAAATTTTCAACATCATGTTACTTACAGTAGGAAGTCCAGCCCCAGCTTTTGAAGCCAAAGACCAAAACGGCAACACCATCAAGCTTTCTGATCTCAAGGGAAAAAAAGTCATCCTTTACTTCTATCCAAAAGACAGCACGCCCGGCTGCACCGTCCAGGCCTGCAACCTGCGCGACAATTATGATGCCCTGATCAAAGCAGGCTATGTGGTCCTAGGCGTGAGTTCCGACTCAGCAAAATCACACCAGAAATTCATCGCCAAAGAAAACCTCCCCTTCTCCTTGCTCGCGGACGAAGACCTCAAGGTCCACGATGCCTATGGCACTTGGGTCGAAAAATCCATGTACGGACGCAAGTATATGGGTACCGCACGGACGACCTTTGTGATCAATGAGGCGGGCATTTTGGAAGAAATCATCGAAAAAGTAGATACTAAAAACCATACCAGCCAAATCCTCAAATAATCCCAGCCCAATGCAACAAGTTTCAATCGATCAACTCCAAAAAATCTCTTCCCAAGTCAGAAGGGACTGCCTTCGGATGGTACATGCCGTCCAATCCGGGCACCCCGGCGCAGCACTCGGCCTGACAGAGTACTTCGTGGCGCTGTTTTTCAAGGAAATGCAGCACAACAACCAATTCGACATGGATGGAAAAGGCGAAGACCTCTTCTTCCTGTCCAATGGCCACGTGTCGGCCCTTTGGTACAGCGTCCTTGCCCGAAACGGGTATTTTTCTACCGAGGAACTCGGAACCTTCCGCAAGATCAACTCAAGGCTTCAGGGCCACCCAGCAACCCACGAAGGCTTGCCGGGGGTACGAATTGCCTCAGGTTCCCTGGGACAGGGACTTTCCGTGGCCATCGGCGCTGCGCAAGTGAAGAAACTCAACCAGGACGACAAGCTTGTCTATGTGGTCATGGGTGATGGCGAGCAGCAGGAAGGTCAGATTTGGGAGGCGGCAATGTATGCGGCGCACCACCATGTCGACAACATCATCGCGGCGATCGATTACAACGGTCAGCAAATCGACGGTCCAACCAAAAAAGTCATGGACCTCAAGGACCTCAAGGCCAAGTGGGAAGCATTTGGATGGGAAGTGATCAGCATCGAAAAAGGAAACGATATGGCCGCCGTGTTGGAAGGTTTGGCAAAGGCCAAATCCATGACTGGAAAAGGCAAGCCAGTCCTGATACTCCTGCATACCGAAATGGGCTACGGCGTTGACTTTATGGTCGGCACCCACAAATGGCATGGCGTGGCCCCAAGCGATGCCGAACTGGAAAATGCTTTGTCACAATTGGAAGAAACTTTAGGCGACTACTGAGATGGAAAAGACTTTGGATCTGAAATTTACCTATACCGAAAAGAAAGATACCCGATCCGGATTCGGGGACGGATTGCTCGAAGCAGGCCGCAAAAACCCCAACGTGGTTGGTCTTTGTGCCGATCTCATCGGTTCACTGAAAATGGGTGCCTTCCAAAAGGAATTTCCCGATCGGTTTTTCCAAGTGGGAATCGCCGAAGCCAATATGATTGGTCTCGCGGCAGGGATGACGATTGGAGGGAAAATCCCCTTTACGGGAACTTTCGCCAACTTCTCCACCGGACGCGTCTATGACCAAATCCGTCAATCCGTGGCCTATTCGGACAAAAACGTGAAGATTTGCGCTTCGCATGCCGGACTTACCCTTGGCGAGGACGGTGCCACGCACCAAATCCTCGAGGATGTCGGCATGATGAAGATGTTGCCGCATATGACGGTCATCGTCCCTTGCGATTACAACCAAACCAAGGCTGCAACTTTGGCTCTCGTGGACCATGTCGGTCCGGCGTATTTGCGGTTTGGACGCCCTGTATGGCCGATCTTTACGCCCGCCAACCAGAAATTTGAGATCGGGAAAGCCTGGAAGATGATCGAGGGCAAAGACGTCACCATCTTTGCTACGGGACACTTGGTGTGGGAGGCTGTAGTCGCAGAGGCCATGCTGCGCGAGGAAGGAATCTCAGCCGAGGTGATCAATATCCATACCATCAAGCCTTTGGATGAAGAAGCTATCCTGGCTTCTGTGGCCAAAACCGGCTGCGCGGTATCAGCCGAGGAACACCAAATCAACGGTGGCCTTGGAGATAGCATAGCGCAAGTTTTGGTAAGGAATCATCCCGCACCATTGGAATATGTCGGCGTCAATGATTCCTTTGGCGAGTCCGGCACCCCTACCCAATTATTGGAAAAATACGGCCTGAACGCTGCCAATATCGTTAAGGCTGCGAAGCAGGCAATTTCAAGAAAATAACATTACCGAAAGCAGATTTTCAAAACCCTGAAGGATTATGCTTCAGGGTTTTTTTACTGCCTTCAATTCGATAAAATTTCCCTTATCCACTTGATAGACAGTGAAAACGCCGCTATCTTTTCACAAAAAAATGACATCCGATGCTGACAATCAAAATTGAACAAGAGATGGCAAAAGAATTGGATTTCCTTGCGAAACGAAAGGGAATCTCTACGCTCGATGTTGTGTCGGATGCACTCGCGTTTTACATCAAAACTGAGAGAAAAAAGCTATCCGCCTACGAACTCGGCAGAGACCTGTTTGAGATTGGGGAGATTGCAAAAACAGATTTGTCAGTTAAGGTCAAAGAAAACGTCAAGGTGCGTCTTAGCAAAAAACACAACCAATGACGATTACATGATCGTTTCAAATGTGCAGCATCTAGCCTAAATTTTCCACCTTGTCAATTTATCAGCTATTTTTAGGGCAGTTATATCAAATAGCTTCCTGAAATCAGTTATCAAACCTTTATCGATCGATGAAAATCCAACTGACATTTTCCTACTTTCTCCTCGCCTTTGTGATGGTTTGGGGAAGCAGCTCCGATAACTTTTTCAAAAGGTTGTTTGGTTCGGCAAATCGGACCACCAATCTCCAGGAAAATCCAGTTCCGGACCAAGCACAAAAGGAAAACAAGGTCGGCGTATTCTTCATGCCATCCTGGAACCTCTCCCCTGACCCCAACGTCGATATTGATAGCTTTTGGTCTTGCCTGATCAACAACGACAACTGCGGCCACACCCACAATACAGGCATGTGGGGACCAAAAGGCAGGATCTTCAACGCACAATATCCCTATGAGGGCCCATTTCTCGAGCGCAAGCCCATCAAGGAACTTGGTGGCTTTTACAAACGCAATGACCCAAAGGTCGCGCGCAAGCAGTTGGAATACATGAAATCCTATGGCATCGATTTCTTTGCCTATGACTGGTTTTTTGGAAGGCATTACTATTACCATTTGAACTTTGGCCCTCAATCCAATATCTACTATCCCAAAAACTGGCGCACCGATCCTACCAAAAGCGGCCGCGTGGCTGTACCAGGCGTAGAGGAATGGATCGAGCAATTGGATGTGCTATTGGCCGAAAACGCCAAGCTGCCCGAGTCCAAGCAAATGAAGTGGGCCATCAACTGGTGCGACGACAGCCATGAAAAGTGGATGCTTTGGCTGGATGTGGGAAGCCCTGCAAGCATCTCCGCCGGCAGAAATTACCGTGGTGAGGCGCCTACAAAGCAGCTTTTCCTCCAAGTTCACGACAAGATCACGCAACTCTGGATGGACAAGTATTTCAAAAGAAAAGATTACCTCCGCGATCCTGACGGCCGTCCAATTGTCTATCTGTATTTCCCGCAGGATCTGGAATCTAGGGCAGCCTATTATGGGATTACAATGAAGGAGCTCCTCACCCGCTCACAGAATATGGCGAAGTCGGCAGGGTACGGTGGGATCAAATTCATTGCCGTCACTGCAGGCCCGATGATGCAGCATGAGATGCTGTATGCATTGCCTACCAAATGGCGTCCGACCAATCCCCGGGAGCCTTGGAGAGGTGGCGAGTATACCGACAAGCTATTGCTGCAGGATTACAATCCAAGGCTCAAAGCGATGGGGTTTGAAGGAAACACTACCTATGTCTACCACATGTTTGAAAAGCAGCATAACCGGAGCTATGCAGACATGCGCGAAACCTACCGCCTGCATTGGGAAAAATGGTCTGAACTCTACAAAGATGACCCGAATTTCGAATACCAAGTTCCTGTCGCCATGGGTTGGGATATGCGGCCGATGGGTGGTACATGGCCACAGCCTACCGGATTTCCCAGCGAGCCTGACAAAGACCGCGTCCACAGCACCAAGGCCACCTTCAAGGCCAAATTACTCGATGCCCAAAAACATTCCGCCAAATACCGGGCAACCAATGGCAATACGATCATGATTTGTTGCTGGAATGAGTACCTCGAGGGGAATTACATCGAGCCAACAGAAGGACATGGTTTTGATTACCTGGAGGCGATTCAAGAGGTGTTCGCAAAAAAATGAGTTTCCAGTGATGCCGGAAACTCATTTTCAAAAAAACTTCAGCATGAACTGGAACACCTACTTTTTCATGTAGGCGTCGCGGATTCCCTTAAACTCTGAACCCTCTTTCCACTGGGGCCATACTTCCGAGTTGACGAGCCTCTGGCCCACGTGGAAGTACAGGTCAATTTCCTCCAAAGCTGCCTCCAAATCCCAATCGCCCGGCTTGTAGCCATCAGAAGGCTTGTGGTAGTGATTGGTGATGTAGTCCTGTTGGGCTTTCAAGCCAAATTCTTTCCCTTTTTCGGCATGGTCAATGCCTGTCCCGAAGTACAAAGCCGGTACCCCAACTTTGGCGAAATTGAAGTGGTCGGACCGGTAATAATAGCCAGCTGAAGGTGTCGGCTCAGGGGCGCTATACCTTCCCCTTTTCTGAAGTTCGTCTTCCAGCAGATCCTCCAAGTCAGACTGTCCAGGTCCAATAAGCGACACATCCTTCATTTTTCCGATGTGGTTGACGCCGTCGATATTGATGTTGGCAATGGTTCGCTCTTTGGGGAAAATAGGATTTTGGGCATAATAGGCAGAACCCAACAACCCTTGTTCCTCGGCCGTCACCGCAAGCATCACGACCGAGCGCTCAGGTTTGTTTTCATTGAATGCCTTTCCCAAAGCCATCAATGCAGCGATACCGCTGGCATTGTCCAAGGCGCCGTTGTAGATGCTGTCACCGGACGCATCAGGCTTGCCGATTCCCAAATGGTCCCAATGCGCTGTATAAACCAGGTATTCATTGGGTTTTTTAGTGCCTTCGACCATCGCAATCACATTTTTGGAAACCGCATAACTTGCAGTGACGGTCATCGAACTACTCGCCTTCAATCCCAACGAAACCGGTTTGAAGCCTTTGACCTTGGCCTGTGCAAGCATTTCATCCCCGTTCATCCCTGCCCATTCAAAAATCTGCTTGGCTGTAGGCAGCGTGACCCATCCCTCAAAAGTAGCTTTGTAGATGTCTTTTCCCCGATTGTCGAGGTAAAGTTTACTGCCGTTCCAGCTATTTTGGACCACATTGAATCCGTAACCGGCCGGTTCGGTATCGTGGATAATCAGCGTGCCGAGTGCACCCTGCCGAGCCGCTTCCTCCAATTTATAGGTCCAGCGCCCGTAGTAGGTCATGGTGTTTCCCTTGAACAAATCTGTTGACGTACTGCCAAATCCCGGATCATTGACGATGACCATCACGATTTTTCCCTTGACGTCCAGGTTTTCATAGTCGTTCCAGCCGTATTCGGGCGCCACGATGCCATAGCCTGCAAAGACGATTTCGGCATCCTCAAAAGCGACCAATGAATCAGTCCGCTGTGTCCAAAGGACATAGTCCTTAAGGCCTTCCAAGGTGTAGTTACCGCCTTGTGACTTTATCGACATGGTAGGTGCGGGCGTTGTCTTGATGGATACCAAGGGCACATCCTGAAAATAGGAATCCCCGTTTCCCGGCTTCAAGCCTAGTTTTTTGAATTCGGATTCGATGTATTGGACGGTTTTTGTTTCGCCTTCCGTAAATGGCATGCGCCCCATCATTTCGTCCGCCGATAGCGCAATGACGTGCGGTTCGAAGTCCGCGACTTGAAACTGCTGCTTTTTTTCAGTATCCGTTCCGCAGGCAAGGGTCAGCAGAGTGCCGAGAGCAAGGAAATGTGATGTGTATTTGAGTTTCATATTCAATGTTGATTTTGTCCAAACTTAGGAATTTTTTCACCAAAGCACACAGCGTATTTCGCCGGAAGGATAGCCTCGCATCTCTGTCCGCTGAGTCACTTATTCACCACCGGTATTTGTCGGCTAACCGATCTAATCCGGTACCTATCACGCTCTCGGATGAAGATGTGGTGCGATTTATTTAACTTCGGTAAAAAATCCATCACATGAAAACAGCGCTTCGTATCCTGCTAGCTCTCGCGATTGTATTGGCAATCGTGTACATGCTCGGACCAAAATCCAAACTTGAGGAACTTGGAGGGGAGTACCCCAGCGTTCCGACGCGATTGGGGGAAATCGAGGCATTTGTCGCTCAAAAAGAAGACACCGTCAAGGGTCTTAAACCAGGCAACAAGGCTGAAATCATTTGGGCGGATAGCTTGGACAGAAGCAAGACACGCTATTCGATTGTCTATGTGCACGGCTTCGGAGCCAGTCAAATGGAGGGGTTTCCAGTGCACCGCGAGGTAGCCAAGCATTTTGGTGCGAACTTGTATTTGGTAAGACTTCCCGAACACGGCATTGATCGGGAAGATGGTTTCAGGCACTTGACCGCCCAAAAGCTGGTTGATGAAGTCAGGCAGGCCTATATGGTTGGAAAGAGCCTGGGTGATTCAGTAATAGTAATTGGTACCTCAATGGGGGGTGCTCTGAGTTTAGTATTGGCTTCGGAAAGGCCGGATATGAAGGCACTGGTACTTTATTCACCCGCCATTGAAGCGAAAAGCAAGACACTGGAAGTGTTTTTCCAGCCATGGATGGGCTATTTGGCTGAAAATTTCCAATATGAAAATGGCACGTTGGTCAATAAAAGAGAGGGAGAAAAAGCAAAATACTGGTCAGAACAATATCATATGAACGCCTACCGTAGCCTTGCCGTCCTCATCAAAAGCAAAATGAACGCGGCCACCTTCAACAAGGTCGGACAGCCGCTTTTTCTTGGCTATTACTACAAAAATGAGCAGGAGCAGGATGATGTGGTTTCCGTACCGAAAATGTTGGAAATGTTTGATCAAGTATCGACCCCAACCGAGCTGAAACGGAAGGTAGCATTTCCCGAGACCGGAGACCATGTGATCGCTTCCCAAATTACCTCCAAGGATTGGCAATCCGTCAGGGACGAAACCATCAGATTCTTGGAGGAAGTGGCAGGTATACCGGTTCCAATGAAAACCGAAGTTATTGAAAACCAACAAGATTGATATATGAGTTTAAAAAGGTTGAGAAATACAATTTTCTTTTTGATCTCGGTCACGATGCTGTTTCCATTGCCGGGATTTGGTGGCATTGATCGGACAGACGTAAATCTTACAGGAGATACTGTTTATACTTTTCCGTTTCACATGGACAACAAACTGATGGTTTTCGAAGGCGAGATCAATGGCGTACCGACCCAATTTGCTTTTGATACCGGGGCTGGAATGGGATTGGCCGGTGAAGGTTTTAAGGCGGATGGCAGATTTTCCGGAAACGCGGGCAAGATCAAAATGCGCGATTCCAACAATAAGGTCCAAAAAGTCAAAATGGCCAAATCAAAGCGTTTCAAGATAGGAGGATTTGAGTTTGAGGACATCAAGAGCCTCGTCGTGGATATGCCATTCTTGTCCTGCATGGACTATTATCTTCTTGGGGCGGATGTCATTCGACAGCTTAATTGGGAAATAGATTTCGACAAAATGCAGGTCAGAGTGTCAAAATCCCCTTTTTCCCTGACAGAAAATGGCTTGACTTTCCCAGTCGAGTTTATCGGAAATAGGCCCCATGCGAAGTTGTCGTTTTCAGGCAACGAATTTGAAAAAGTATTGGTCGACTTTGGCTACACCCAAATACTCAACTTCCCGATGGATTTTGATGAAAAGTCGGATTTTATTGAGCAAAAGGAATCGGACCAAAAAATTAATCCCTACATGGGCTTTTCCATGGGTGCGCTTAGCATGGCAACCAACCTGACCTATGCCATCATCTTGGACAGTCTGCAGGTTGGGGAGCAAATGGTTTATGGTATTCCGGCTGACTTTGAAGAAAACACCACAGAGAAAATCGGCATCAAGTTCTTTTCGACACTGAGTTCACGTACGATTCTTAACAACAGCGATGGCATATTTCACCTTGCGTCGCGTCCGCAAAAGGTCGCTTTTGAAAATCCTACCCACATGAATTTCAATTTTCAGGACGGAAAGATCGTCGTAGCGGGCAAACCCTTGGGAAGGGTTCCACAAGACGCGATGTTGGAATTGGGCGAGGAAATCCTTGAGTTGAACGGAAAGCAAGCGTCTGATTTTGGGGATTTTTGCTCATTTATTTCATGGCTAAGTCAATTAGGTTCCGCTGAAATCAAGGTCAAAAAAATGGATGGAACGGAGTTGTTTTTCGAAAAGACACCATTGAAATAAGGAGTTAAACCTTCCCTGAATATCAAATTCACTTTGCAAACAAGATGGAGCGTTATAACGGAGTACCCACTTTTCGAGCCAGCAACCAGGAAGAATGGAGAAAATGGCTTCATGAAAACCACCTCAAGGAAAAATCCATTTGGTTGATCATTTACCGAAAGGAAAGCGGCATACCCTCTGTTTACTATCCAGAAGCGGTGGATGAAGCACTTTGCTTTGGTTGGATTGACAGCAAGCCCAACAAACGGGATGAAGTAAGCTATTATCAGTTTTTCTCAAAAAGAAATCCGAAAAGCAATTGGTCCAAGATCAACAAAGATAAAGTCGAACGCCTTACCCGAGAGGGAAAGATGCAACCGGCGGGAATTGACATGGTGGAACTAGCCAAAAAAAGCGGGACTTGGTCCGCATTGGAAGAGGTAGACCAATTCATCCTTCCAGCAGACCTCGCGGCGGAATTCGACAAGAACCCCCAAGCGCTGTCTTTTTGGGAACGGTTTTCTAAGTCTTCTAGGCGCGGTATCTTGGAGTGGATTCTCAACGCCAAAAGACCTGAAACCAGAAACCAAAGAATCGAGGAAACTGTGAGATTAGCAGGCGAAAACAACAAAGCAAACCAATATATTCCCAAGACAAATTCCTGAGCTTTCCAACCTGCTGAAATCAGTTTTCTGATTTCAAACCTTATATTGGCACACTTAAAGTAATTTTCAGCTATTTTTATTAAATCATTGATTACCAGTGATAAAAAAATCTAACATCAAAACCACAACACCATGAAACTTGGCGCATTTTCGATCAGTCTTGCCGTAAAAAACATCGCGGCCTCCCAGCAATTTTACGAGAAGTTGGGCTTCACCAAGTTGGGTGGAGATATCCAGCAGAAATGGCTTGTTTTAAAAAACGGCGAAGCGGTTATCGGACTTTTTGAAGGCATGTTTGAAAAAAACATCATCACCTTCAATCCAGGATGGGATCAAAACGCCCAAAACGTCGACCCCTTTGACGATATACGAACCATCCAAAAACACCTAAAAAACGCCGGCATATCATTGACGGGCGAAGCTGACGAGAACAGCACCGGACCTGGCTACATCACGCTGACAGATCCTGATGGCAATGATATCCTAATAGACCAGCACCGGTAGGTTGACAACTCCGAATATTTTTGAAATGACACGCGGAACCTCTTGTTCACGCTAGACGCTGCGTAGAATCAAAATGCCACCTGCTGCAACATCTCGGTAAGAGCACTTCCGATAAGGGGTGCAATGATGGCAAAAAGCACCTGAAAATTCTTGCTCAATGTGCCTCCAAGCACCATTTTAGAATGTTCTTCAGATTGCAGGCCCATATCATCCGCTGTTTGCTTCATCTCTAGCAGAATCTGATTCAAGTGAAAATGGGTAGGCAAATAGATGATTGCGAGGAAAATTGTGAATACCAAGCCGTATGCGTAAATGAATTCAGAAGGGAAAATATTCGCGTTTACAACTGTAAATTGACCTTGAATCGCCTGATGTAGCACGGAAAGCGCCACCACGGACAACATGATCAGGATCGAAATCACGCCAAGTAGTACGTTAAGGTTGTCATCCAATAGTTTGAGTTTTGAAAACCTTTGCATCGCGGACTGATCCTCACCCAAAAGAACCCTAGGCGCACAAAAATTGATCAACAGGATCCCATAGGCAGCAAAAGAACCCGTCAACACCACAATGGTAATCATCACTTCAATAGCTTTGGGATCAAAAAATAGTATTTTGAAGTCCATCATCAACTGAACTGCCGACAGCAGTTTTCCGGATCCTTCGCCTGAACTTACATACAATACCAAGACAAAAAACACTAAAATTCCGGCAATACTCCCAAACACAGCTTTCCAGGAAATACCAAAAATCCTGATCAGATACGCCGACCTTCCAATGGATAGTGGCACCGAACCCAAAGCCAAACCAAACAGAATCGAAAAAACCAAAGCCCAAACCATTAACTTGGGGTTGAGATTGTAGGCTAGCAGCTCTGAATCCATTTGAACGACCGGTTTGATGGCAGTGATCGACTGGGTCGTATCAGGTAGTTGGTAAAAACTTGCCAGCTGGAGATTGGTATCGATCTCCAACTGGAATTTAGCATGTGTGGCAGCAGGTGGCTTTATCTGTCGATTGATCGAATAGATAGACAGGACAAACCCCAACAGCACCAAAGCCATTGCCATAATCGGCCATGAATTGGCTGCCTTCATATAAAATTGTCAATATTTGATTTCAACCTTTTTGCCACTTTTCGCCGCGGCAAAAATCGCATCGATAATGACCATGTCCTTCCAGCCTTCTTTGCCATCCACTGGAATGATGGGCTGCTTGCCATCGAGTATGATCGCCGCCATTTCATCCATCTGGGTGGTCTGATGTGTGACGTGTGGCAAATCCAGCCTGCCTTTGTGCGTCCAGCTTTTGATTGGGCCATATCCTGTGGATGGTTGCATTTCGGCAAATCCACCCTCTCCGACCAAGAAAAACTTATCGAGGTAGCTCACCGCATAGGTCGATAAACAGGACGCAGTCGCACCACTAGGGAATCCCAATTGAAACGTGATGGTTTCATCTACCCCTTCCTTGAATTTGACTGGGTCAGTTTTGGTCTCTTGTGCCGTTACCCAAACCGGCTCTTCGCCAATCATATACCTCGAGCCGTTTATGGCGTAGATACCAATATCCATCATCGCTCCGCCCCCAGCCAGCTCGCGATTGAGGCGCCATTGGGTCGGGTCACCGATTTTGAATCCGCTGAGGCCCTGAAAAAACTTGATCTTCCCAAACTCACCAGCCTTTCTCAACCGGACAACTTCAAGCGTATTAGCTTCGAAGTGCATGCGATAACCAATCAACAGTTTGACGCCCGCTTTTTCGCAGGCTTCGACCATTTCCTTGCCTTGTTTGGCGTTGATGGCCATCGGTTTTTCACAAATCACATGCTTGCCTGCAGCCGCAACGCGAAGACACTGAGGATGGTGGAGGCTATTGGGCGTGATGATATAGACTGCATCGATGTCCGGGTTGTTCTTTATGGCATCGAAGTTTTCATAGTTGTAGCAATTTTTGGCAGGAATGTTATATTTCTTCTGCCAATCAGTGATTTTGGAGGGCGTCCCGCTAATGACACCTGTAATCTTGGCCCGCTTGCAGGATTGCATCGCTTCTGCAACCCGATTGGCGTAGCTACCAAGACCCATCAAGGCAACCCGAAGTACAGGTCCATCGGCTACGGTATGTTCTTTTTCGCGACCAAAAGCGGGCTGATACTGAAGAGCAAATGGAATCACTCCTGCGCCAATCGTGAGTTTTTGCAAAAATTCACGCCTCGATTTCATTTCATTGTTTTTTTCCGACATACAACAAAGATTAATTGGTAGAATACAAATCATATTGCCTGCGTTTCAAACAGACTGCAATACCACAATTTAGCGGTTTTATCCAAAGGATCGAAACCCTGTATTTCAAATCCCAAATATCAATATGCGATCGGTAGCACGTGTTTCAATTTGAATCCGAAAACCAAAAAAATCCCCCTTTACTTTCTCTTTACCACTTGATTTCCTCAATCCCTTTGGACTTCAAATAAGCGTTTGCCTTTGAAAAATGCCCACAGCCCAAAAAACCCCTGTGGGCAGACAGCGGACTCGGGTGCGGCGCAAGCAGTTTGAGGTGTTTTTCATCGGAAATAAAAGCACCTTTTTTTTGGGCATACGATCCCCAGAGCATAAAAACAATATTTTCACGTTCCAGAGCCAACCTATGGATTACGGAATCGGTGAACTCCTCCCATCCTTTTTGTTGGTGAGACCCCGCCTGATGGGCACGAACTGTAAGTGTAGCATTCAACAGCAAAACACCCTGATCCGCCCAAGGGGTCAAGTCGCCGTTGGAAGGCATCGGCTTTCCAATATCTCTATTTATCTCTTTGAAAATATTGAGCAAACTCGGAGGAAAAGGGACCCCTTCCCGGACGGAAAATGATAGTCCATGCGCTTGACCTGGTCCATGGTACGGGTCTTGGCCTAGGATGACAACTTTGACCTGGTCGACGGGACAATGCCAAAAAGCATTGAAGATTTCAGGACCTTTTGGGAACACGGTTTGACTTTGGTACTCCTGTTTTACAAAATTCACCAATTGCTTGAAATAGGGCTTGCTAAACTCCTCATTTAAAAGACCTTTCCAACTGTTCTCTATCTTGACATCCATTTTTAGACTATTTACGAAGATTGTTTGGAAATACGCGTGATATTTAGAATTTTTGGAACCCCAACCCCACCCCACATGGTCACAGCGATCACAGAAGGCATCAAAGTCACCGTCGAAGCCACCTATCAAGCTGAGTTTTCCAGCCCTCAGCAACACCATTATGTTTTTACTTACAAAGTAAATATAAAGAACAACAGTACCCATACTGTTCAATTGTTACAAAGGAAATGGGAGATTTTTGACGCGGGCGATGCAACCAAGATTGTTGCAGGTGAAGGCGTGGTAGGACAACAGCCGATTTTGGAACCCGGTCAAAGCCACGAATATGTGTCTGGATGTAATTTAAGGTCTGGTCTAGGAAAAATGCGGGGGGCCTACTATATGGAAAAGCTTATAGATGGGAAACCATTTGAAGTTAAAATTCCTGAATTCCAGTTGATCGCCGACATTTTCGCCAATTAGTTTGAAACAACGTTACTTCCCAGCTTGGTCTTATTTTAAGTTTTGGCTGCTTCAGGAAGACCAATTCTCCATCCAATCACCTTTTGTTTTCGAAATATACAATGGCTTGATCGGCTATATTCAAGAAAACAAAGACCAGTTCAACGATATCCTAAAAATACGCGACGACCTGTTGAGAGACACAGAAGTTTTGACGGTGGAGGATTTTGGCGCTGGGTCAAAGCATGTCACCGGAAAGCTCCGGAAAGTCAAAGATGTAACCAAATACAGCACAAGCTCGCCGAAGTTCTCCATGTTGTACCAGTTTTTTTGCCTGCAGACACCCGCTCAGGTTGTTTTGGAGCTTGGTACATGTGTTGGAATCAACACCAGATTCCTGGCCGAGGTGACCAAGGGAAAGTTGTTTACTTTTGAAGGATCCCCAGAATTGTTGAACAAAGCGCAAGAGGTAGCCTCCCCTGCCAATACCGAATATATTTTAGGGGAAATCAGCCAAACGCTACCGGAAGTTCTGGACTCGGTTCATCACGTTGATTTTGCCTTGATCGATGCGACACATACTTACGAGGCCACGATTCAATATTTTGAAGCCATAGTCAAGAAATCAGGTGCCAAAAGCATCATTGCCATTGCGGACATCCACTGGTCACGGGAAATGGAAAACGCCTGGCGAAAAATCAAATACCATCCCCGGGTCAGCGTGAGCATTGATTTCTATGAGTGTGGAATTGTTTTCCTGAATCCCAAGTTGCCGAAGGCCGGTTATGTGCTTAAGTTTTAAGATTTACCGGAGTCAAAAATTATAGTTAAACAAATCATTTCACTGAAATTCAGATTTTGATCCGATTTACATTCTATTCCGAAATATCGTAAATACTTCCGCACCCATTCGTGGAGCTATCGAATTGTAGCAGGACTCAAGCTTCAGGATTTCGAAATGGGGAGAAAAAAGGTCCAGATATTCTTCCCTGCTTCCGCCAAACGGAGGACCCTGCTTTTCAAATACCTTGTCGAACATGACGCCAACGAGTTTTCCATTTGAAGTCAATAGGGACTTCATTTTCTTCACATACGCAGGTCGCAGGCTTGGGTCCAACGCACAAAAGAAGGTTTGTTCCAAAATCAGGTCATACTTCCCCTCATGGTCGAAAAAATCCGCCAAATGAATCTGTTTCATTGGAAAAAAAGAATAGCGGTTTTGAAAGGTTTTGATAGGAACTGGTGAAAAATCCAAAATATGCGTATTGAAAAAGCCATTCCGATAGGCATAAACAGCCTCGTAGGCGTTTCCTGCGCCGGGAATGAGGATTTTTACTTCCTTATTTTCAATTTGGTCTAGATATTGCTTAATCGGCAATGTTGCTTCACCTACATCCCAACCTGTTTCAGATTTGAGGTATCTTTCAGACCAAAATTCGGCATTTAGTTTACTCATCATAATTTCTTAAATTTAAAGCAAATCTACTTTCTTACTTACTATGGAGAACAATCCACAATCTACAGCAAAAAGTGGCAATGGAAAGAATATTCTCATCATTGTCCTTTTGATCCTGGTCGTGCTCAGCGGAATTAAGTTGTACACGGACCATTTGGACAAGACCAGAAAATCCGAGGAAATCCTCATCCTTTCGGAGGAGAACACTGAACTCAACAGGCGCATCGATTCGATGACCTACCAGCTCGACCTCAGAATCCAAGAAATCAATAAGCTTGGCGGTGACGTCGCTGCCTTGGAAGAAATCAAAAACCAGTTGATCCAAGAAAGAAACCTCGATAGAAAACGCTCTGCAGACGAAATTGCCTCCCTCAACAAGCGCATCGCAAGCTATGCCAAGACAATTGAGGAAAAGGACCAAGAAATCATCCGTCTTCGGGAAATCAACGAGCAGCTATATTCCGAAAATACGGACTTGAAGTCTACTCAAGCCCAAATGCAGGAGGAAGTTGCCGAACTCAATGTCAAAAGAAACGAGCTTCAGGAGAAAGTCAATATTGCTTCCAAGTTGCGGGCGGAAAATATCCAAGTGGCCGCTGTCAATGCAAGAGGTAAAGAACGCGAGGACGGATTCAAAAACAGGCAGATCGAAAAACTCAAAGTAAGCTTCAACCTCGCCGACAACAAAGTCGCCACACCCGGTCCCAGGGATATATATGTACAGGTGATGGCCCCCAACAACCAACCAATTTTTGACGTTGCAAAGGGTTCAGGCACCTTTACCATCGACGGCCGGGAGGAATTCTACACAGTACACCAAGACATCATATTTGACAACTCAAAGCAAGTGTTGACCTACTTCTATGAAAAAGGGACCAAATATGCCCCGGGAGTTTACGAAGTAAGGATTTATGCCGATGGCTATCAAATCGGTGCCAAGACTTTTGAGGTGAAATAGACTTATAATTTGCGCCTTCTATTTGGATTAGAAGGCGCAAATCCCTACTTTTGCGGTCTGTTTATAAAAAACATACCAAATCAAACGATTATGTCCCAGAAAAATTATGAGACGGTATTCATCCTAACTCCCGTTTTGTCTGAAACTCAGATGAAGGATACCGTGGACAAGTTCGTAAACTTGTTAAAAGATGAGGGAGCAAACATTATCAATGTGGAAAATTGGGGGCTCAAGAAGCTTGCCTATCCAATTGAGAAAAAGACCACAGGTTTCTACGTATTGGTAGAATTCACTGCTGATCCTACTTTGATCAAAAAGTTGGAAATCGAATACCGCAGAGACGAAAAAGTGATGCGTTTCTTGACGACTGTTCTCGACAAACATGCAGTAGCATATGGAGAGAAAAGGAGAAAAGGCGAATTCAACAAAAAATCAGAAGCTAAGGAGGAGCAAGCAGCATGACACTGAAGAACGAACCAATCAACAGAAACGAAAACAGGAAGAAGTACTGCCGTTTCAAAAAAAACGGAATCAAGTACATTGATTACAAAGACCCTAACTTCCTATTGAAGTTTGTCAACGAACAAGGCAAAATCCTTCCTAGAAGACTTACCGGCAACTCTGCGAAATTTCAAAGGAAAGTATCCAATGCCATCAAGAAGGCAAGACACCTTGCGCTCATGCCATTCGTAACCGACGGTTTGAAATAATCTGTTCAATCATCATTAAATTGTAAGACAATGGAAGTTATTCTAAAAACAGATATCAAAGGACTTGGCTACAAAAATGACTTGGTAACCGTGAAGCCCGGTTATGGTAGAAACTACCTTATCCCACAGGGTTTCGCTGTTTTGGCTACCGGCTCCAACAAGAAAGTCCTTGCTGAAAATATAAAGCAGGCTGCTCACAAAGCTGAAAAAATCAAAACCGCGGCATTGGAATTGGCTGAGAAGCTTTCCAACATCACGCTTGAAATCAAAGCCAAGATCGGTGAATCCGGCAAAATCTTTGGAAAGGTCACTACGCTTCAGATTTCTGATGCACTTGCTGCAAACGGAATCGAAATCGACCGTAAGAAAATCTCTATCAACGTGCCCGTTCAAGGTGCGGGTGAATTTGAGGCAGAGGTCGATCTTCACAGAGAGGTGAAAAGCACTGTGAAATTCTTGGTTGTAGGCGAATAATCGGACAACAAATCAATAAAGAAAAAAGGCTTCCGTTTGGAAGCCTTTTTTGTTGCTCTTAGTTTGAAGCAAATTTTTCAAGATCCTCGATCAGTTTCTTGGCAATTGCCTTGCTGTTCTCTTCTCTCTTAGCTTTGAACAATTCCAAAGCAGCTTTGCTCTTTTCGATTACACCTACAGGATTGCTGTCGTACTTGTAGCTGTTCCAGCACCAAGAAAGTTCGGCATGAAGCTTCTCATCCAAGTTCAACTTTTCCAATTTTTCCAATGTAGAAACAATCGTTTTTTCAGAAATCTTTACTGACATAATTGTATGATTTTGGTTTAAAATTTTGTTTTTCGTTTTAAAATTTGAGGCAAAACAATGGATATTTTTTCGTAATCACAAAGAAATCAGGTGATTATTAACTGAAAATTAAAATACAATCGATTTCGAAAGAAAACTTAAATTGAATTATCTTCATCCGAAGCCTATTGTCAAAAATCCCGATTAAAAATGGAGAGAAAACAGAGCCTTGAAGAAGAATTCGCCAACAGCATCAGCCATGGCTTTGGGATATTATTCAGCATCATTGCCATTTCGCTGCTTGTCACCCTGTCTGTGATCAACGGAAACACCCTGGATATTGTAAGTTGTAGCATTTTTGGTGGGTCTATCCTCCTACTCTATACCTTTTCGACGCTTTACCATGCGACCCAAGAGCCGAGAATCAAAGCTTGGTTGCGAACATTTGACCACATCGGCATCTATTTTCTGATTGCAGGTACCTATACACCTTTTCTGATGATGGCTGTAAAGGGTACACTTGGTTGGATATTCTTCGGAATCGTCTGGGGTCTCGCCTTGTTTGGGATTGTATTCAAGATTTTTTATACACACAGGTTCAAAAGGGCATCTCTCATCCTCTACTTGGGAATGGGTTGGATGGGGATCTTACTGGTAAAACCGATGCTGGAAAACCTTAGCACCCAAGCACTAACGCTCGTGGCTGCGGGTGGCATCAGTTATACGCTGGGGACAATTTTCTATACCCGCCCAAACATGCGGTTTGCGCATACGATCTGGCACTTATTTGTACTCGCCGGGACTATTCTCCATTTTGTGGCCATCATGGATATGATATTGGCTCAGTGATCAAAAAGAACAATTAAAAGATTCCGATCAAAACAACCTGAATCTGATTGAAGCACTGTTTGACGTAGGCTTCCAAGCCATCTCTGCTGGATTTTCGCAAATCTTCATTTTTTATCAATTGAGATTTAGGGCCTTAGCAGCAGTATTCGAAAAACTTGAATTCCATACTTGCATAAAAAAGATAGTAACCCTACATTTGTGCCACCTTTCAAACAAGGCAAGGTACTGACCGATGGTGTAACGGCAGCACAAGAGATTTTGGTTCTCTTTGTCTAGGTTCGAATCCTAGTCGGTCAACAAAAAGCAAGCAGCCCACAAAGCTGCTTTTTTTGTTTACCAGTATCCATAACGGCTTTTATCACTAAAAATACCTTAATTTACGGAATCAATTGACCCGGCACATGTCTGAATTTGAAGAAATAAGGCCTTATTACGATACAGAAGTGGATCAGGCAATAAAGGAAATAATTCACCATCCGATGCTCAAGGCGATGATGAATTACACGTTTCCTGACAAGCCGGATGAATATTGGATGGACTTGATGGTACATTGCCATTCGATTCGGGATTTTCAGATCAATTTCATTTACCCCGGCATCAAGAAGGTCCTCGAAATCAGTTCAAGTGGACTGTCGACTTCTGGATTTGAAAAGCTGGAGAAAAACACTGCCTATCTTTTCATTTCCAATCACAGGGACATCATTCTGGATACTTCCTTGCTCAATGCTGCCCTGTATGAACATGGCCTGAAAATGACTACCTCCGCAATCGGGGACAATTTGGTGAGAAAACCCTTTCTGCGCCATCTTTCGCGTCTGACCCGTAATTTCACGATCAAGCGAGGACTGCCTGCCAGGGAATTGTTGGAAAGTTCCAAGACTGTTTCTGCATATATCAGGTATTCCCTATTGCGTGAAAACCGGTCCGTTTGGATTGCACAAAGGGAAGGTCGAACAAAAGACGGAAACGATGTCACCCACAAGGGTGTATTGAAGATGATATCAATGGCAGGGGATTCTGGTGAACATTTTTTGGATTATTTCAAAAGACTCAACGTCGTGCCCGTCAGCATTTCTTATGAATACGATCCCACAGATGTGCTGAAAATGCCTGAACTGCTTGCCAAAGCAAGGCAGGAAACCTATGTCAAAGGAGAAAATGAAGATTTCCACACGTTGCTCAACGGGATTATGGGGCAAAAAGGCAACATCCACATCCATATTGGGGATCCGCTGAATCCGGCAATCACGAATATTGGGGAAACGCACTCGGGCTCCGTGAAACAAATGCAGGCTTTGGCAGATCTCATCGACCGACAAATCATCCTTGGATACGAGCTTTGGCCTACGAAATATATTGCAGCCGATTTGCTAACAGGTGAGGAAACCCATGGGCATTACTACTCTTTCGAACAAAAAGAGAAATTTATGCGCAGGTTTGAAAAAATCGTGGATCAGGAAAATCCATTGGCAAAGGAAAGCTTCCTGGCTATGTACGCAAATCCGGTGTTTAACAAAGAGAGGATTTTGAAGGAAGTAAACACCCAGCAGTAAAGATTAGGAACCTGGTAGATCAGATGAAAAATACGCCAATTCAACTAGGCCCTCGATTTTTTTGAAAAAATAGCCTTGGCTGGCTTGCCTGAAATTCTCGATTGAGTAAAAATTTTTAATAGTGTATTTCCACCAAGACGGTTGTGCCTTCTAGGGGTTGGGAGGTAATGGAAAAACTCCCACCCAAACTCTTGACCATTTCCCGGACCAACGCCAAGCCAAAGGCAAAACCCCTCTCCCCTTTGGTGCCGTGGTGAGAAACCGCGTTTCCTTTGCGCACCTGCTCGAGTTTTTGACGGGTCATTCCGACGCCAGAATCAACAATCTTGATGACGAGTTTCTTGCTGCTTCCATCGATCTGAAGATGAAGCACGATATCGATTTGTCCAAACGATGGTGTAAACTTGATTGCATTGGAAACCAAGTTGCCGACGATTTGCAGTAGTTTGTACTTGGGAAATGAATCGCCATTGGTATCGTCGAGGGCATTTATTCTTATTTCAATATCCTTGGCAAGGGCCTGAATTTGGCACATCGCGAGGACTTTCTCCTTCAATACTTGGGTCGTAAATGTCTCGCCGCCCAGGGCAAAGGCGGAGGTGGAATTGCAATTTCCCGCTTCAAGAATCTCTTCTGCGAGTTCCAACACCGAAGTCCCGGTCTGTTGGATAAGCGTTAGATACTCTAGGATGCGATCGCGTTCGATTTGTCCCCATTGCTCGAGCAGCATATCCGCCGCAGAAACGATACCGCCTATCGGACTTCTTACGTCATGGGCAGTCTTTCGAAATACGCTCTCCATGTTTTGGCGGAATTGCTCCAAAAGTCCGTGCATTTTCAAAGCCTCCATCTTAAGGACGACTTCGTTTGCTACTAGACGGAGAAGCTCGACCTTTTCGTCGCTTAAAGTCTTGATGTTCTTATCCATCACACACAACGAACCGACATTGACGCCCTCTTTGTCCCGAAGTGGAATTCCCCAATAGTACTTCAAGAACGGATCGCCCAACACATAAAATCTTTCCCGAAATAGCACGTCGCTACTCATGTCTTTGACCTCGTATGGCGCATCTCCGAGAATGGTGTATTGACAAATTGAATCCTGTTTAGGAATTTGAATCGCAGGAAAACCGTAGGTTCCGACACTCCATTGTGTATGCAGATCGATGATGTTTACAAGAGAAATTTCAGTATCGGCAATTTTCGCGGCAATTTTCGCGAGGTTACTGAATTGGGGCTCCAAACTCGGATAGTCAAGGTCGTAGCCACTCAAATGCAGCAACCTTTCAAATTCCTCGCGCTGTTCTTTTTGTGTTGCTTCCATCCGAGAATAATTCCAATTGCAAAGCCCAATTTACAAATCTTGAACGAAGGTCGGAAGTCGATGTAGGAAATATCCTTCCATAGGCTTCCGTCTCATAGAACCTGGGGAAATGAAACGGCACAGTGAATACTTTGCTGAAGTTTGTCTCCCCAAAGGATCCTGGAAATCATAGTCTCATCGCTTCAAGCGGTCCCAATGCATCAGTGCATTCCAAACCATCGGGGCTTCGTGCTGATTGAGAAAACGGTGCAGGGGATCAAAGGTGAATGCCAACACCGAACCATTCCCGACGGGAACATGGAATACTGACCCATGCCCAATGATTTCCTGCTCGTTGCGGACCATTCCTGCGACCACATAAGGTTGGGATTTTTCCTCCTTCTTGGCTTCCTCTTTTTTCTTTGCGGGTTCGGGCATGCCCATGATCTTGCCATCATAGGGAATTTCGTCCTTCAGGGGCTTATCTCCGTACTGCACCAGCATCAAGTTGCGATTGTATTTGTCCGTCTGCAGCAGTGGTCCATTTCCTCGGAAAAGATCAAAATGCTCGGGGAAGCCAAACAATACCGGATGATCCAATTTCCGCGCCTTCGCCCGGACGATTGATCCGGGGTGAAACAGCGTTGGTGTTGCCACGGGCGTCAATTCAGGAATCAGACCTGCTTCGGCCAAGATCGTAGAGCTGTTTTCGAGGGTAATCAGAAGTCCACCTTCTTCGACAAACTTCCGCAAATTATCTATACCAATAAATCCGGGACCACCGGTCATATCAGGCGTGCTGTCAGGAAAGCCATGGGATGGAAACTGGTCAGTTTCGCTGTAAGGCATTGGGCCATACTTTTTGTCGACTCCGTGAATGAAGCGCTTGGCATTACCATTGACACGAGGGATCAAAATGACATCAAACTTGCCTCTGAGATTTCCTGCCTTTAGATCGTCCTTGTCGATCGAAGTATAGGGAATTTTTCTGGTGTCAAAAGTGAACCGCGACCAGCCCTCATCCTGTGTGTTGAACCAAGTGTGGTAGATTGCAACTCTCGGAAGCTTCACGGACTGTAATTCTGAGGCTTGGAAGTTGTGGTTGCTGGATTCAAAATCCAAACCGAACTCCTTTGCGACCGCGCTTACTTGGTCTGCATTTGTTTTTCTCAACACCAATGTTCCAGCTGTCAATGTATCCTGTCCCGCAACAGTCTGGCTAGGCAATACCCAAATCTCCGCATTCTTGTTGCTAGCCTTCAAGGCAAAAAGCGCCGAAAGGACACTGTTTTGGGCATTGTATTTCAACACCCATTGGTTTCCTTGTCCAAGGGTTTTGCCTTGGTAAACGGGAGCGTTTTGGAGCAACCTCAGGCTGTTGACATCCAACTCCAAACTATCCTTTGAAGCCACTTCGACGCCATATAGGTTAGGCAAGGTCCATGCAATGGCATCATAAGGGGGAAACTTCGCATCCTTGGGATAACTTTGTGGTGTCAATAATGAAACCGCCAAGTTCCGGTAAGGCTGCTCGGTCAGCACCACAAAATGATCGTCATTTTCATGCACCTCAATTCCCTGCGCCATGAGCTGGCCCGCGAGGTAAGCCGCCATCGCTGGGTCGCGTTGTTGCTTGGCAATGGTGAAGGCTTTTGGACCTTCTGCCCTGCCCTTCTCCAGGCTATTGAATCCTTTCTTATAAAAATTGCGCAGCAGCATGGCACCGTTGTTGGCAGCATAGGAAAGAGATGCTATCACCCCGGTTTGGGTATAATTGATGTTGTTTCTGAAAGACCAATTCACCAAGGGCGTGGCGGGGTCCGGCCTGTACCATTCCTTGGATGAAGCCAAGTCCCCAGCAAATCGGGCATTTGAATAGTCGCGGAGGTAGGTGTCCGCGCCTGCGTTGCCATAGGTTTCGTAAAACCGTCCGTTTGAATTGTGGTTATTGGCGACCCAAATGCCGTAGCCTGGCCACCAACCATCATAGAAGGCCCACGTGAACGCTCCCGGCAAACCCTGTGCAGCTACTTCGGCGATATCGTGGTTGGCCATAATCTGCCATTCACTCTGTGTGATCGGGTCCACAAAATGATTGTAAGGTCCGGTTCCAGTGGAGATATACAGCAAGGGGACCGACTCATGCAAGTCCAACATAACAGTCGGATGGAACTCAAAAAAGCCCTTGAAGATCGACTTGGTGATTTCCTGCGAAATCTGAAGGCCGTCGCGATTGTTGTCATGAAACACGTACTTGGCCCAATAGGGTGCTGACCTTGGGAAACCATCATCAAAAATCGGCCTTCCTTTGGTATACCGGTAATACCAATCCACTTGCCTATCCCAACCGTCAGGTTCCATGACCGGGTTGATGACGGTGATGACATTTTCGCGGATTTGCTTGATCTCAGGTGCGTTGGACACCGCCAATCTATAGGCCAATTCCATCAGCATTTCCGGTGAACCCATTTCCGTGGCATGCATCCCGCCCGACACGTAGTAGATCGGCTTGGCATCTGCCAATATCGCATCTGCTTGTTCAGGACTTGTCTTTCGGGGATCCGCCAGGCGCGCAGTTTGGGCCTTATAGTGGTCCAGTTTTTCAATGCTATTCGGATCAGCGATCACGACCAGAAAAAATGGCCTCCCCTCTTCAGACTGACCCATTTTTTGGATATGGACAGAGGGCGAGGTCTCGGCTAATTTCTTGTAGTAGCCATATATCTGCTCGGTGCGGTGCAGCTGGCCTTCGGCACCGATGATATGGCCAAAATGCTTCAGCGGGGATGGTACGGTTGGATGGTCGGGAAGATCCAATACCAACTTTGGCAAAAACCTGGTATCTGTCGTAAATTCCTTGATCTTCTGGTTATAAGATTGGTCGATTTGCTGGGATTTCGCGGAAATCCAAACAAGTGATAAAGCCAATGCCAAAGTAAAGTATCTGGTTTTCATGTAGGGTGGATGGTGTTTGATGTCAAAAAGGTACAAATTTCAAGCTGATATTGAAACTGGCTTTGATAGCTATCCACAACAGTATTATGAGCGGAATAAAGACTCGTCCATGAAGTCTATAACCATGTGTAAAAAGAGGAATTTTATTGAAAAATCGGCGTTTTTTTAATAGCTTACATTAAGCTAAATAAGGAATCAAATGCTGACACAGAAGGGTTTATTCGCAACACTGTTTGGGGTAATTTCCTTGCTGTTTGCACTGCTTTCCAGTATTACTGCCATGGAAGAAGAGCCCATACGACTCATTTTCTTTGAGGCAACGGACCATAGAAAGTTTGAGATTATCAATCCCGAGTTTAACGTAATCTCTTTAGACAAAAATTTCCGATCCACACACCTTCCTGTCCAAAATGGCGACTTGATCATTATTCGTGAATTATCCAATTTCACGATTCAAGTAGGAGCACTAGGATCTTTCGAAATTTATAAGGATGATACTGTCAAATTTGTACCGGAATTTGCAAATGCTGAAAAAGAATCCTACAATTCAGTTGATGAAAAGATTAAGGGTTGGGAAGAAAAACTTGAATCATTTCATCTAATAGTCGGAAAGGATTTTCCTGACCATCTTCGAATCAAATTTGAAGATTCGCTTCTTCTGGTCAATGACAAGGTTTGGGGGATTGACTTGTCCGCGTTAAAATTTCGAGAAGATTTTTCATTTTATTCAAAAAATATTGATCTACAGCATCTTAAGACAGTCACCCTCGTTCTTCCTTTGGACTCCAGCGAGAAAGATTTTCTAAAAACGCTCAGCGACAACAATCCACAAATTGATTTTCAAATCAAAAATCTTGACAGTATCGGGGTATTCAACGAAGACCTAAGATGGATTTCGGTTAATTTTCAGCCCAGGTACCTTGGCATCGAAAATGGCCCTGATTCTCTTGACTTTCGGATTCTCCAATCAATGCAATCCATGGAATTCCTCAGTTTTACGGAAATGCCAATTCCAATTCAAGAACGAATACTTCCTCCCATGCCACAAGTGAAATCAATGATGGTGATGGCGCAAAACGATTTCCTTAAGTTGAATTTTGATTTTTATTCCCAAAATAAACAAATGGAAAAACTTCTTGGATTGTATTCTGTGGGAACGGAAATTCATTCACTAAGCAATCTTACCAAACTTACGATAGCCGATCAGAGCTTTTTCCCTCGATACAATTTTAATCTCAGGCATCCCAAGCTGTTAAATCTAAATCTAGCGGTAGCAGACCCTACCGATAATTCATTAATTGTTTCAGATATCAGCAATCTAGAAAGACTAAGGTGGTTGTCAATCTTCTATCGCAGTGATTCCTTACCATTTGACTTGGCTGAATTGGCAGAGACTCATCCTCAACTTCAATTATTATGCCTCCAGCAACAACATGAATACCGAAGTTCAAATTATGCAATTAGTTTGTTGAGTAACCATTCTGCTTTAAAGGATTTTTCGGAACTTGAATATCTACTTATTCAAGATGAAACGGGGGGAATTGCCTCAGTCATCATGCAAATGCCGCATCTGAAATACCTGTCAATGCCGGAGGATTATCTGAACGATTCGCTCAGATCCGCAAAATTGCGAAAAGCCTTACCCAACACCATCATTTCTGCGAATTCAGGTTTTTGCTTGGGTTCAGGGTGGCTGCTACTTCTGTTGCCCTTGTCGCTATTGGCATTTTTGATTCAGAGATCATTCTTTCAGGTAAGTTTGGGGAAATCTTAGCCTCGAAAGGCAAACAAAATTGTCATGCACCCCGCTGATTAGGATTGTTTTCCTTCATTTTCCTTCTTATCTTCCTTTGGGCCAAATTGCAGGTCATATGCATCCAAAGCGACTTCTCTCCACGAGTTTTTACGTCATTGTCCTTTTTTACTTCGTATTGGCAGCAAGTTGTTTGGAAAAGCGCGAAAACCCGATCAGGCTTTTAGCCATCCAGGGAGATTCAGAAGTCTCCAGTTCCAAATTTCTATGGCGGAATTTTAAGGCTCCCGACAGCACTGGTTTTGTCCATATACCTGTTCAGGATGGTGACCTGATCTTTGGTGATGGTTTCATCTTCAGTTTATGGGAGGGCTTTCCTGATAGTATTATAGTCGACCCTCAAGATTCGATGGTGTTTGTTCATGGGGAGCTTTGGGGAATAGATTTTTCGGAATCGCAAAACAGATCAATTTTTTTGGATAGTATCCGTGATTTTGATTTCAACCACTTAAGGAACCTAGGGCTTGTTTTTCCTATGGACACTACGCAGAAAAATTTCCTTGGGAATATCAAAGGAAATCAACATCAAATAGATATTGTAATCACCAATAAAGACACACTCGGTTTATTCAATGAAGACCTCAAATGGCTTGCGGCAAATTTCCAGATTAGTACTCTTATCATCGATCAAGTACCCGATTCACTAGACTTTCATGTTATAAGGTCAATAAAGACCTTGGACTTTTTAGGCCTTGGAAATATTCCTATATCCTTACAGACTGGCATCCTTCCACAGCTTCCACAAATCAAATCTTTGTCATTAGGTGCTGAAGAACCTTTGAATTTTGATTTTTTCTACAATAACAAACAATTGGAAAGACTTATTGCCGGGTACGTTGTCGGAGCTGAAATCCATGTTTTGAAAAATCTTAAAGAACTATCCATAATTGTTCCGTCAGAATATTTCCCTCCCTATTACGACTTTGCAAAGAGGCATCCCAACCTCGAGAGTTTGGATTTTCCATCGAACTGGATCAGTGATTTCAGTCACTTAAAAGGCTTGGAAAAATTGAAATGGTTCTCTTTTCAATATTCCGGAGATTCCTTGGGCTTGGATTTGGAGGAATTAGTAGAAACACACCCTCAATTGAAGCTGTTGAGTATCTCGCATGAGGGCTTCAGATCCCGGTTGGCAAACCAATCTGCATTGAGGAATTTCTCCCAGTTGGAATACCTCCTAATTCAGAAAGAAACATTCGGTATAGACTCGGTCATCATGCAAATGCCGCATCTGAAATACCTGTCAATGCCGGAGGATTATTTGGAGGATTCCCTCAACTTGGAGGCAATGAAAAAAGCCTTACCAAACACCATCATTTCTGCGAATTCAGGTTTTTGCTTGGGTTCAGGGTGGCTGCTACTTCTGTTGCCCTTGTCCCTATTGGCATTTTTGATTCAGAGATTATTCTTTCAGGTAAGTTTGGGGAAATCTGAGCCTTGAAAGGCCGAAACAATTGTCATGCATCCCGCTGATTAGGATTGTTTTCCTTCATTTTCCTTCTTATCTTCCTTTGGGCCAAATTGCAGGTCATATGCATCCAAAGCTACTTCTCTCCACGAGTTTTTACGTGTTTGCCCTTTTGTATTTCGTGTTAATAGCTGGGTGTGCGGAAAAGCCCGAGAAGCCGATCAGACTCCTTACGGTTCAGCAGATGGATAGCGGGCAGATTGACATCTACTTGCCTGGATTAATCCATTTTACTGGAACAAGTGACAGTCTTCAATGTATCCAAATACCCGTGCAGCATGGTGACCTGATTAATATTGATGAAACTTATGATTTGGTTTTCCGAGATGATTTTCCGGATACCTTGAAAATCAGGTTTGAAAGTGGTTTATCGGTGAATAATGAAATTTGGGCCCTGAATATTCGGGCATTTTCATCGCCCTATGATTCTCTCTCAAATTTTGAAAAGCTTGATTTAACTAACCTGAAGATTATAAATATTGATCTTCCATTTGAATCAAACGAAAGGGAAATTCTTGAAAAAGTAAAAGCATATAAAACCGAAGTCGACATTCAAACTGACATATTCGATTATGGGTACGAAACCTCTCATGAGGTTAATGAAGATCTTAGATGGCTTTTTTCGGAATTTCGGCCACATTATTTGAGCGTTAAAGGACTTCCCGATTCACTGGACTTCGGCATATTAAGGGCAATAAAGACATTGAAATTTCTAAGTTTAGATGGCTTACCTGATCATATTAGGGAAGGAGTACTTCCACCACTTCCTCAGGTCAAATCAATGAGGATTGCCCCTGAGGATGAATACTTCTTGAATTATGACTTTTTTTCCCAAAACCAGCAACTGGAAAATCTGATTTGTTTTGGGATGGGAACAGAGATCCACGTACTGAACAACCTGAAGAAGTTGACCTTTTTCACTATGTCTCCATTCCCCTACGATTTCGGTAGACGTCATCCAAGATTGGAAAATTTGAATTACTCCATGGTCAAGTACCCTAACTTCACTAATTTAAAAGATCTTGAACTGAGTTGGCTCACTATTTATTATGGAGGAGATTCTTTGGGGATTGATTTAAAACAACTGGTCGAAACACAGCCTGGATTGAAGTTGTTCAACCTAGCCCAACTCAATGAAGAATCGGTGATCAAGAATCTTTCGGCCATTAGGGACCTTAATCGATTGGAATACCTTCTATTCCAAGGAGAACCCCCAGGTATAGACTCGGTCATCATGCAAATGCCGCATCTGAAATACCTGTCCTTGTCGGACGAATATCTCGACGATTCGCTTAGATCCGTAGCATTACGAAGAGCATTACCCAATACCATCATCTCTGCGAATTCGGGATTTTGCCTGGGTTCAGGGTGGCTGCTACTTCTGTTGCCCTTGTCCCTATTGGCATTTTTGATTCAGAGATCATTATTTGGGATAAGCTTAGGGAAAAATGAGGCTTGATAACGGACAACAACTTCTAATCAAGGCAGGAGCGCTTATTCTTCTACTTTGGATTTTTGCTTTGACGTCCCCGCTTGCTTTTCCGGGGAAAATCCTCTCGATCATTAGTCTGGTGGGGGCAGCATTTCTAATCGGGAATCTTCAATTGACCATTCGTGAGGGAACCTTTCACCCGAGTCTGTGGGTATGGCGGAAACATCTAGGCTGGTATATTCTAGGTACCGTTCTCATGTCGCTATTCCTTTCCACATTTGCCAGACATACCAGCGGACTGGCACTTATTCCCGTGCAGATTGGCCAGTTTGTATATGTTGCGGTCCTTATTGGGATCATCGAAGAGATTGTATTTAGGGGGTATGTACAAGGTGCCACCGCTGCACTAAATTCAAAATTCGCCGTCACGTTCGCGGCTTTGGGGCATTCCGGATATAAAGCATTCTTGTTTGTGAATCAAGAACAATCCATCGATATATCGTTGACTCTCTTGTTTGGTGTCACCTTTGCAGTTGGCATTTTGCTGGGATTGAGCAGGTATTTGTCAGGTTCTTTATGGCCTGCGGTCATTGCCCACGCATTTTTCGATTTCTGGCTATATGGCGATCTGGATATTGCCCCATGGTGGGTATGGTAATGGATAGGATTACTTGATTTCAACGGAAGGTAACCCCAAACAGCAATTCAAAAACATCATAATTCTGATCGGTGACACTTACGCTCTGAAAGGTAATATCTCCGAATTTGCCGAAACCCCAATTGGCGGTAAGCGATAGCCCGAGGTTTTTACCCAAAGGATATTCATATCCAAGACCAATTTTCCCTCCGGTCCCCGGGGCGTTTTGGGCATCCGGATTCAGGTTGACATACTTTGAACTTCCTCCTTGGAAATTCAAGAACAATGGCCGTTCCCGCAGCGGAAATACTTGAACCTGTCCATAAATATTGGAAATGCTGATACCCTCTTCCTCGAAATAGAAAAAGAAGAACTGATTGTAGGGTTCGATCAACCATCCGTTGAGGTTGATACCTGCCCTCAGCCACCGGAAAGGCCGATATCCACCATATATACCCAATGCAAAGCGCGCCGTTCGCCCTTCATTCAACTGGTTCCTGGAAAGTTCCAGTCCTCCCGCCCCCAGTTCTATGCCTGCGTAAAACTTCCGAAAAGGCTGCTCTTCCTGTGAGAATGTTGGTTGGTTCCCCAAGAAGGTTACCAGGGAGATAACCAAAATGATCCGTGTAGACATGGCTGTGACGTTTTTTCTGTGGTGACAAAATTTAACGATACAGCCCTTTAGTACAAATGACATTGGTCATGGAAAGGCGTACAAAAAAAGTAGGCTTTGTTTCCAGTTAAAATGGAAAAACCCGGAACAAAATCGCTTATCCAGAAATCCAATCACCCTTTCAACCACCGATCAAACCACTCGAAAGCCTCTTGCTGCATGGCAAGGTCAAACTTGTGTGGACCGGGATGGAAGGAGCACTTGTAGCGATCGGCCGCATCGGCTTTTTTAAAAATATCGGACAGAATCCTGTCAGTCTTTTTCATTTCCTCGAGGGTAAAAAGGTTGTCTTCGATATCGTTGAGCACCATAGTAGGTTTCGGCGCCCGCAAAGCGAATATTTCGGGAAAATCGAGCTCCCGCGGCAGCAGCGGAATATAAGTCATCCAGGTATGGGTATGGGACTTGTTGAGGAGGAAATCCGCCCAAGTAGTCATAAAACCCACCGAAATCGCACAGGAAATCCTAGGGTCCAAACCGCCCAACATGACCGTCCGCAAGCCACCTCCCGAAAGACCGGCGCAACCAATCCTTCCAGTATCCACGTCTGCCCTATCGGCCAAAATATCCAGTGCGACTTGGTCTTCTGCCAGGTAAACTGCCGGCCAGGAGGTGCCCGCACTGAACAAGGACCGCGCCATGATATGCTCGTGGTCGGATGCCCAGGCATTGTAAGCATCGATGTTCGTTCTTTTCGTCATATCGAAATCAACGATGCCGCGTCTCCTTTCTTCCGGTACGTCTTCGAGCATCACGCGCCGGCTTCCAAATGCAAAAGCGTCATTGACCATCACCACGTATCCCCGTTTTGCCAGCTCGTTGGCCCAAGCCTTTCCCTCATAATATGCTTGGTGGTGTTCCTGCACATAGTCGGGAATGTCATTTCCAATTTTGGCGATTTTGTCGAGTCCCAGAAACTTGTTCCCACCGTGGCAATGCAAACCAAGCACCGCGGGAAGCTTTCCTTTGGCATTCTCAGGTTTAAGAATCAAAGCACGAGTGGGATTTCCATAGGGTAATTGGTAGCTGATTTCCTCGCAAAGCAGGCCTTCAAACACAACGGATCTTAATACTTTGACCTTTGGTTTTGTATCCAAACCCAGATACCCCATTCGCTCCTTTACCAAGCTTACCCCGGTATTTTTCCAAGCCTCCAAATCGGTATACGTATCCCTTCGAAAGGACATTTTTGGCAATTCATCCAAAAACAGGCTCTTGGCCCAAGGCCCGTACGGGCCGAGTTGGTTCTTCTCAAAAGGTTCTTGCATGTCGTTGGGTAATTCAAGGTGAACGGGGTGCGCCAGTAGCATGCCGAAGTCTCCGCCAAACATACCCAGTCCCGCAAGTCCGGAGTACTTGATGAAATCTCGTCGGTTGGCTGCCATGGTAAGCGTTAATTTACTGATTTTCCGCGAGGATATTCCGAAGGGCGTTGATTAATGCTTCCACGTCCTCCTCGGTATTGAACAGGTGCAATGAAATGCGGATTCCCTCTCCCCTGACTGAGACATAGATTTGTTTTTCCTTCAGGGAAAGCAGCAGTTTTTCGCGATTGATTCCCTGTGGCAGCATCACCCCAAACAGGTGTTTTGCCCGATAATCATCTTCCTCAACCCAAAACCCGTGTTCCCTGAAAAACCGAATCATGGGTTTCGACAGGGTATCGCAATATTCTTGGATGTTGGAGACTCCCCAATCGAGTATTTGACCTATCGCAGCATTCAGCATCGGGACCAGGATAAAGTTGCTGAATTCACCCATGTTGTACCGTCCGGCACCGAGGCTATAGCTATCCACATACTTCGTCAGGTTGGCAAAATCCTGAGCATTGCTGCGGGTCATCCAAGACTCTTCCAATGGCTCACCGTTATTGAATACTTCGGAATAATACGCCAATCCGATCGAATAAGGCCCCATCAGCCATTTGTAACCAGCACAAACCAAGGCATCAATCCGGTACTCCTGCACATCGATTGGCAGAGCACCTACAGATTGTGTTCCGTCCACAATGAAAAGCGCACCATTTTCCCTGCACTTTTGCCCAATCGCTTTCAAATCGTACATCGTCCCGTCTGCCCAATGAATGGAGGACATCACGACCACAGCCGTATCCGAATCGATGGATTCCAAAATGCCTTGATTCCAAGCTTTTCCGCGGGATTGGGTTACGCTTGGAGGCTTCACCGTCAGGAGGTGTTTGCCATTTTCCCTGCACCATTTTTCGATGGAATAATAGCCGCTTGGAAACTCGTCGGCCACGACAAGCGCCTTGTTTCCTTTGTCTTTGGGTAGGTTTTGGATTGCGGTCGATAAGCCGTAGCTCGCAGATGGAATCACCGCAACCTGCGAAGGGGAACAGTTGACCAGTTTCCCGAAATTGATCCTAAGTGTCTCCGCTCCCGTGAAAAAATCATTCGGGGTAATCTGGATAGGGTTCCTTTTCAGCTGCATCGCGTGTATACCTGCCTCCTCTACTGATTTCAGCAGGGGCGACATATAGGCGCAATTGAGATAGTGGACTCCTTCGGGAATCTGGAACAGGGATTTCTGGTTGGTCATGGAAAGCGGGAGCTAAATCTTGGGAATAAGGAAACTTTGATTTTCTGGTCAAAAGCCAAACAAATTTGGAAGCCATAACGAAAGTGCAGGCCAAAGACTGACGACTATCAAGCCGATCACCATGGCGATGAAAAAGGGAACCATGGCTTTGAATACTTTCGCAATGCTCGTTTGGGCCACTTGCACTCCGAGAAACAATACTGAACCTACCGGCGGCGTACACAAGCCGATGCACAGGTTCAAGATCATGATGATGCCAAAATGAACGGGATCCACACCCAAGTCCATCACTACGGGCAAAAAAATCGGCGTGAAGATCAAGACTGCAGGGGTCATGTCCATAAAGGTGCCGACGAGCAACAATATCAAATTGATGATGATCAGGATCACGACGACATTGTTGCTCACGGAAAGCAGATACTCCGAAATGGACTGCGGGATGTCTTCCGCGGACATGACCCATGACATACTCATTGAGGTGGCAACGAGCAACATTACAACCGCAGTTGTTTCGGAGGACTTGAGCAGGATGGCTGGAAGGTCTTTCCAAGCTAGCTCCCGGTAAAGCAGCGATAGGAAAAGCGTGTACAGCACCGCTATCGCAGATGCCTCAGTGGCCGTAAAGACTCCCCCCACAATACCACCAATCACAATCACCAAGAGCATCAGGGAAGGGAAAGCCCTCCAAAATTTCGATGTAAACTCAGAAAAAGACGTTGCTTCCCCATTTGGCAGTTTTTCCTTTTTGATGAAAATCGCCGCCGTCACCATCAGAACCAAGCCAAGGAAAATCCCAGGAAGATACCCTGCCAAAAACAAGGCAGCAATCGAAACCCCTCCCGATGCCAGCGAGTAAACGATCAAAATATTGGATGGAGGGATAATCAAACCGGTCGTTGAAGAGGTGATGTTGACTGCGACGCCAAGTGGTTTTGGATAACCTTCCGCGTCCATGCGCTTGCCAAGAATCCCACCAATGGCAGATACCGCCGCCGCCGCCGAACCCGCAATCGCCCCAAATAGCATGGCTGCGATGATATTCACGTACAGCAACCCGCCGGGAAGCCGACCTGTCATGGCTTTTGCCAAATCAATCAGGCGGTTGGCAATACCACCCCGATTCATTATTTCTCCAGCCAACACAAAAAACGGAATGGCCAAAAGTGCGAAGCTGTCCTGACTGGTCGCCATTCTTTGGGCGATGGTAGTTGCAGAAGGCATCATCGGAACCGTGACGAGTAGCGTCAGAAAGCTGGAAATTCCCAAACTCCAAGCCACGGGAACGCCCATGGCCAAAAGCGTCAGACATGAAAAAAGCAAAATGAGAATTCCGATACATTCCATCAGTTTGTGAAGTTTTTCCTTTGATCAAGAATCAAGGGAATTTGGTAAAACATGACAATGAGTCCGCTGACCGGAATAATACCGTAGATATAGGCCAAAGGAATCTGCAGCGTGGCGGATTTTTGCTCAAGAATATAGGTAATGTACACCAAGTTGGAACCGCCCATGACCATGGCAATCAGGGCAAACAGCAAGATCAGCGCATGAACAAAAATCATCAGTTTCGCCCTTGCCTGACCTTCCAGCTTATTGGGCAAGACATCGATGGCGATGTGTTCGTTTTTGCCCGCGACGCAGGCAGCTCCCAAAGTCCCCAGCCAAACCAACATGTAGCGCGCTAGCTCATCCGTAAACGAACTCGGATTCTGGAAAATGTACCGGGAAATCACCTGCCAGGAAACGTTGACAACCATCGCTCCCATCAGCACGATCAGCAGCCAAGAGACAAGTTTGTCGAGGACGTTTTTGAGGTTTTGCATTTTGGGCTATTTGCTTAGCGACAATATTTCTTGAATTTCATTCGGTACTTCTGATCTTTTGCACTACTTCAAACAGCGCAGGCTGCGTGGATTGCAGGTTTTGGTACATGACCTCTACCGCCTTTCGGAACCCATCCGATTCGGGATAGGTGATCGTGACGCCGGCCTTTTTCAACTCCCGAAACGACTCTTCGACCGAGGCTTCCCAAAGCTTGTATTGGTACACCGCTGACTCGTCTGCGGCTTCCTGTAGCCAAGCCTGTTCCTGTTCGTCGAGGTTGTTCCAAACCTTGGTGCTGACGATCACCACATCCGGCACGGCGGTGTGTTCATTGACGGCATAAAACTTACAGACTTCGTAATGCCGGGACGTGTACAAGCTCGGGGGATTGTTTTCCGCCCCGTCCACGATTCCCTGCTGCAGCGCGGTGTACAATTCCCCGTAGGCCACGGGGGTGGGCGATCCGCCAAAGCTCTTGACCATGTTCATCGCGGTATTGCTCTCCATGACCCTGATCTTCAAGCCTGCCAAATCTTCCGGTGCATTGATAGGTTTGCTTTTTGTATAAAAACTCCGCTTACCGGCATCGTAGTAGCACAATCCCCGAAGCCAGTATTTTTCGCTTTCGAGCAAAAGCTTTTTACCAATCTCCCCTTTGAGCACTTTGTCGCGGTGTAGGTCATCGCGGAACAGATAGGGCATCGACAATACCTGAATCGTGGGTGAAAAGCTTTCCAGTGTCGCGGAGGAAACCTTTGTCATTCCCAAGCTACCGATCTGCAATAGCTCCACCAGTTCCCTTTCCGTTCCGAGTTGCTGGTTGGGATAAATCTTTAGGATCATCTTACCCCCGGATTTTTCCTCCAATCTTTGGGCCATAAACTCCATGGCCTCATGTACCGGGTGGGTTACGCCAAGGCCATGCCCAAGCTTGATGATCCGCACGCCGGCAGGTCCTTTGCAGGCGGGAAGTGAACAGAGCAAAAGGGCGCAAAGAATGACGACACGGGGAAATGAAGATGCAAGACGCGAGATGGAAGACACAAGATTCAAGACACAAGACACAGGACTTGAGACGCGTTTGTCTTCGGCATTGCTTTCACTTGCAGCTATCACGGTCATTTTCTTGTCGGCGATAAACGCTCTTGAAAAATATAACTCATTGATATTATATAATTTAAAATTCATTTCCTCAAGCTTTTGATGATATCGAGTGACAGGGCAATTCGGTGCTTCAAACCACCAAAATCCCCACGCTCGATTTCCTTCCTGTCGATCAATTGGGAGCCCATACCTACACAGTGCACGCCAGCGGAAAACCAGTCTTTCAGGTTTGCCTCAGTTGGTTCCACCCCGCCGGTAGGCATCAACTTGATGTCAGGGATTACCGAATGGACAGCCTTGATAAAGGCAGGGCCCAGCAGATTTCCTGGGAACGTTTTGACCAATTTGGCGCCCAGTGTTTTCCCGTTGTAAACCTCCGTCAAGGTAGCGCAGCCCGGCACCCAAAAGACCTGCTTCATCCGGCAAAAAGCACCTACTTCAGGCAGCATGGCGGGAGATACGACAAAGTCAGTCCCCGCATACAGAAAGCGCTGCGCATCATCCCGGGTAAAGATGGTCCCAATTCCCAACAACAGATCGGGGTATTTTTCGGCATGGATCCTCAAGGCTTTGAACACCTCAAATGCATTCTTTTCCCGGTTCGTAAATTCAAACACACGCACTCCGGCTTCGTAGCTATGGTCTACCACCGCTTTGGCAATATCCAAATCGGGATGGTTGAAGACCGGAATGATACCGGCGGCATGCATTCGATTCAATATTTCTTGGTGCGTGGGGGCCATGGACTTGGGATTTTAGCGCTTGAGTTTTCCAATATCTTTCCCCTTCATGACTTCCATCACCTCGTCGAGATGCACGAGATTGGCGTCGCCAGGAATGCTGTGCTTCAGCACGGATGCGGCAGTGGCAAATTCTATGGCTTTTTGGTCGTCAAAATGCAGCAGGCCATAAATCAATCCCGCCATAAAAGCATCGCCGCCACCTATGCGGTCGATGATGTTGGGCATGTCGTAGCGCTTGGATTTCAGTGTCTCGGTACCGTTCCAAAGAAATCCTTTTAGCTTATTGTGTGAAGCGGAGATCGAATCCCTATTGGTCTTGGTGATGTATTTGATTTGGGGAAAATCCTTTTTGGCTTGCCTACAGGCATCCTCAAAATCGTCGCTTTGGATATCGAGGCAGTTTTCGAAGTCCGTCAAACCCGCCACCAAGACATGGGAATACCTGACCAGTTCCGGCATGATATCCAATGGCCCCTTTCCATATTGCCAGAGGTTGCGTCGGTAATTGATATCACCTGAGACCATGATGCCTTTGCTTTTCGCCACTTTCAGGGCCTCCAAAGTCATGTCAGCAGCATTTTGTGAAAGTGCCGGGGTAATCCCGCTCCAATGGAACCAATCCGCCCCATCCAGTATTTTTTCCCAATCCAATCTTGCGGGATCGAGTTTTGAAAAGGCATTGTCAAAGCGGTCGTAGATGATCCGCGGAGCACGCTGCATCGCTCCATCTTCCAAAAAATAGAGTCCCAATCTTCCCTCTCCTTCCAATACAAAGTCGGTTTTCACGCCCATTTGCCGCAGGTAGTTGGATGCCGCCTGCCCCAAATCATGTACAGGAAATGCCGTGACGTGGTAGGCTTCCAATCCCAGTTGCGCTAGCGAAATACAAACATTGGCCTCCGATCCACCATAAACAACCTTCATGGCATCGACCTGTACAAAGCGCTCTTTTTCGACGGTACTTAGCCGCATCATGACCTCTCCTATCGTGACGATTTTTTTACCCATGGGTGGAAAAATAATTATTGTTGAAAATAATGACTTACCTGTTGAATTCTACGACCGTTCACAATTACTTTATGCAAACGTTTCCAAATTGCAGAAAAAATCGCTCTCCGGTGAAAAAAACCATCAGAATCCATCCAAAAGACAACGTGCAGGTCGCCCTACAGGACTTGCAGGCAGGCGAAACCATTCAAGTCGAGGAACAGACGTTCGGAATTATTCAGGACGTCCCTGCCAAACACAAATTTGCATTGGAGGACCTCGAACCGGGTGACAAGGTTTTTATGTACGGCGTGGTCGTTGGAACAGCCAAATCTGCCATCAAAAAGGGCGGGATCATCGGTACCCACAACGTGGGGCATGCGACGGAGGACTTTGGCCAAAAAACCAAAGCGGCAAATTGGATCGTTCCTGAGGTCTCGAGGTTTCTGAACAAAACATTTATGGGCTACCACCGCTCGGATGGGCAGGTCGGCACTGCCAACTATTGGCTGGTCGTACCCTTGGTTTTCTGTGAAAACAGGAACGTGGATGTGATCCGGGATGCGTTCGAAAAGGAACTCGGCTATGGTAAACCCAATCCCTTTAGAACGATGGTACGGCAGATGTCTGAGGCGCTGCGAAAAGGGAAAATTGAGGAAATCGGCACTTTTTCGGGCGATGATGATACCATTCAAGCGAGCGAACGCATTTTTCCCAACATCGATGGTATCAAGTTTCTGACCCATGATGGCGGTTGCGGGGGAACGCGCCAGGATTCTGAAGCCCTTTGCCAATTGATCGCAGGATATATCCACCACCCCAACGTCGCGGGTGCTACGGTCTTGAGTCTTGGTTGCCAGCATGCACAGGCTTCCATTCTGCGGGAAAAACTCGCCAAACTCCCCCTTGCAAAGGAAAAGGAAATCATCATCCTCGAGCAGCAGAAAGAAGGCACCGAACGGCAACTGCTGACAGAGGCGATCAAGAAGACATTTTTGGCCTTGGTAAAAGCCAATGAAAACAAACGACAACCTGCTACGCTTGACAAGCTTACCGTGGGTTTGGAATGTGGCGGTTCGGATGGTTTTTCCGGCATTTCCGCCAATCCAGCTGTCGGACATGCCTCTGATCTCGTGGTCGCACTTGGGGGAAAGACGATCCTTTCGGAATTTCCCGAGCTGTGTGGCGTCGAACAAGAACTGATTGACCGCTGCGTTTCCGATACTGTCTCGGAAAGGTTCAGCCATTTGATGAAGGTTTATGCCGCCGCGGCGGAAGCGGTAGGTTCCGGTTTTGACATGAATCCTTCGCCGGGGAATATCAAGGACGGCCTGATTACCGATGCGATGAAATCAGCCGGTGCAGCAAAAAAAGGCGGCACCTCCCCGGTTGCGGACGTGTTGGACTATGGGGAATACATCCAAAAGCCCGGGCTCAATCTCCTCTGTACCCCCGGCAACGATGTGGAAAGCACAACAGCGATGGCCGGTTCGGGCGCAAACATCATCCTCTTTACGACCGGATTGGGCACACCGACCGGCAATCCCGTAGCGCCGGTGATCAAGATTTCCTCCAACTCTGTCCTCGCCAAACGCATGCCCGACATCATCGACTTGGATACAGGTCCAATTATCCGGGGTGAAAAAGACATTGCGCAGATGGGCGAGGAAATCCTCGAACTCATCATAGCCGTGGCTTCCGGGGAGGTGGTTACTAAAGCGACGGCCTTGGGACAGGACGATTTTATCCCTTGGAAAAGAGGGGTTTCGCTGTAGGAAGGGGTGGGTTAGGAAGTCAGGATGTTGGGAAGATTGGAAGATTGGAAGATTGAAAAATTGTAAAATTGAAAGATTAGAAGATTAGAAGATTAGGAAAACCGGGTATTGAGATCTGTCACTTCCGGGAGAATCCGAGGTCCATAGGATTCCAAAAAAGACGCAGCCAGCGTGATTGATACACAATAGAAAATATACAGTAAATTCAAACTTTGAACAAAAAACCCAAATATGAAAAAGGTACTTTATGTGCTTCTTGCCTTGGTGATCCTGATTGGCGCCGGATATCAGTTTATCAGATTCAAATCAAAGCCCAAATATGAGGGAGAAACGACGCTTACGGGCTTGAGCTCGGAAGCGGAGGTATATTTCGATGATTTTGGCGTGCCGCACATCTATGCAGCCAATGCAGCAGATGCCTATCGCGCGATGGGCTATGTCCATGCCCAAGACCGTCTTTTCCAGATGGAAATGATGCGCAGGGTCGGCACGGGTACCTTGGCCGAAATGCTCGGGGAAGACCTGTTGGACGTGGATAAGTTTTTTCGCACCCTCGGCATTCCGAAGCATGCCGCATGGAGCACCGAGGTTTGGGATAAGGCAGGCCCTTCCGAATGGAAATCCGCTACCGAAGCCTATATCGACGGCGTCAATGACTTTATCGAAAACGGCAATCTACCCATCGAATACACTTTGCTTGGCCACAAACCAAGGCCTTTTACCATCAATGACATTCATGCCATCACGGGTTACATGTCGTTTACCTTTGCGATGGCCATGCGCACCGATCCATTGGTGACCAAAATGGCCCGCCAGTTGGGACCAAAATACCTTGACGCACTTTCCGTACACACACTTCCCGAGCACCATCAGATTCCCAACAACTATCCGCTGCGGGATTCCTTGAACCGTATTCAAATTGATGGAAATACACTGGTTTCGATGCTGGATAGGCTTCCCGTGCCGCTTTTGGAAGGCAGCAATGCCTGGGTGATTTCCGGAAAAAGGACGAAAAGTGGGCAGGTTCTTTTTTGCAACGACACGCATATCGGATTTGCGCAGCCCTCGGTTTGGTATGAAGCGCATATTGAATATCCGGGTTTCAGCTACTATGGCAATCACCTCGCAGGAATGCCATTTGGACTTGTCGGGCATACCAGAAACCACAGCATCGGACTGACGATGTTTGAGAATGACGATCAGGATTTCTTCGAGGAAAAACTCGATCCCAACAATCCTGCCCAAACAGTCTATGCAGACGGATTCAAGCCCTTGACTGTTCGGAAAGAAACGATCCCGGTAAAAGGCAAGGATCCCGTGGAATTTGAGATTCGTGAATCCATCCACGGGCCCATCGTCAACGAGGTGATACCCGAAATCGGAAGGCTGACGACCAATCCCGTCGCTTCTTGGTGGGTGTATGTCCTCGAACCTACACGCGCCCTCGAAGCCACATGGAAAATGGCGCGGGCGCAAAGCATACAAGAATTGGAAGATGCAGTCAGGCTTATCCACGCCCCCGGACTCAATGTCATGTATGGTGACAAAGCGGGGAACATTGCCTGGTGGGCCACCGCCAAACTACCCATTCGGCCACCCCATGTCAACAGCAAGATTTTCATGGATGGCAGCAATCCTGCCGACGAACCACTCGGATGGATCCCATTTGAAGAAAACCCGATGAGCATCAATCCGGAGTCCGGCTTCGTCGCCTCAGCCAACAACCAACCGGATACGTTATCCAATGGGACGTTTTTCCCTGGCTACTACTATCCCGGAGATCGCTGGAACCGTATCGCCAAGACCGTAACCGCCAGAAATGACTGGACGCAGGAAAGCATCAAGTCCCTGCAGCTCGAAGCCCTCAACGAAAACCATCCCATCAATGCCAAGGCCATGATCCAACAGGTCGATCCGAGTGTCTATGCAGGATTTGAAACAGCGATCAAAACCTTGGAAAACTGGGACGGAAGCCATGGATTGGAAAGCACGGCGCCGACCCTGTACTACAAATGGCTGTACCATACCTTGTACGGGATGATGGTGGATGAATTGGGTGAGGAGGATTTCAAGAATTTTGTGAGGACGTTTTTGTACATCCGAAGCGTGCCAAAACTCATTCGGAGCCAAGATTCCCCTTGGTGGGACAACACACAGACCGATGTTTCAGAAAGTTCCAAACAGATCATTGAGGAAGCCTTGAAAAAAAGCCTTGCGGAATTGAATACCCAACTCGGTTCGGATCCAAATACCTGGGAATGGCAGAAGGTGGTTGTGTTGGAACATCCACATCCCCTTGGCGCCAAAAAACCCCTGGACAAGATCTTTAACGTCAAAGCCCCTGCGGTGACGGCGAACGAGGAGTCGGTCAACAAATTGCCGTTTGTGCTGAATGCCGAAGGTATCTACAAGGTTAACTCCGGCCCTGCCATGCGTATTGTAATGGATTTTGCGGACGTGGAAGCCGCTGAATCCGTGCTGCCTACTGGACAAAGCGGCAACCTTTTCTCGCCCTGGTACCAAGACCAAGCCGTCATGTTTGCAACAGGGCAATACCGACCCATGCTCATGAACGAATCCGCCATCAAAAGCAGTAAGAGAAAGTTGGTGCTGAGGCCTTGAGCAGAATAAAAGATGTGTCTCGGAGAAAATTGGCCTTCTTTACTCATATCGCAATTTGTGTCTATTTGTGCTATTCGTGGCTAAATTATCAACCACAGATTACACAGATAGGCACAAATATCTTCGGACAACCTAACCTTTTTTATCTGTGTTGATCTGCCCCATCTGTGGTTGAGTTGTTTTACTACAGATTACACAGATGGACACAGATATCTTTGGGCAACCTCACCTTCTTTATCTGTGTTGATCTGCGCCATCTGTGGTTTGATTTGATAGACAAAAATTCCAGACACCTGGCATCGATATTTTTTCTAAGGTGACTGAATCCCGACCACGTTTTTGGCATGGACGATACAAAAACAAAAAAACCGCCCGATGTTCGAGCGGCTTGTGGGCCCACTTGGAATCGCCCTGATAGCCATCGCGGGCAAGCACAGGCTGCCACCATCTGCCTGAGTCATCGATGGAGCATCAGTTATTTCGGTACTTCGCAAGTAGTTTGTCGACCATCTCGGGAAATGATTTCAGGTTTTGTAAGTAGATCTTGGATTTCATTTTCTTGATGTGCATTTCGATCCTTCGAGCCTGTGCAAAATCCTCACATTTAATGGAATGGTAAAGTTCCCAATCATCAGCTTTCTGGGTAAAATTAAGTTTGCCATATTTCTTCTCGATGTGGTTTTCAATCCGCTCGACCACCGAAAGGGTAGTCACGCCCGTGTAGTAACGATCAAGCCTTCTTGAATAAAGGATGTAAACAAAGGAAGATTCCATTGATTGAAAAAAAACCGCTCGAAAATCGAGCGGTTCGTGGGCCCACTTGGAATCGCCCCGATAGCCATCGCGGGCAAGCACCTACTGATCCGATTTGGGTGCATTTCACTTTAACCGCAAATTATATTGAAGGGACATTGACATAGGACAAGCATAAAACAAAAAAACCGCCCGATGTTCGAGCGGCTCGTGGGCCCACTTGGAATCGAACCAAGCACCTACTGATTATGAGTCAGTTGCTCTAACCGAATGAGCTATAGGCCCGAAATTTGCCCCGTTTTTATCCAAAACAGCCTTGCAAATGGGAGTGCAATGTTACATATTTGGTTTTAATTTTACAACCAAGGGCATTCATGAATCAATTGAGCGGAGTCGATTTTTTGATCTTTGATCTGGGCAATGTGATCATCGATATCGATTATGAATTCAGTATGAACGAGTTGAGGAAGCTGCTCCCGGCAGAAAAACATCCCCTCGTACAACAGTTTTTCCCCTCCAAATTCCACAAGGATTACGAGAAAGGCCTGATCACTTCGAGCCAATTCCGGGATGCCGTAAGGGAACTGTACCAGGAAAATTGGACCGATGCCCAAATCGACTATGTCTGGAACAGCCTTTTGCGCGAATTGCCGCAGGAGCGCCTGGACTTGGTCGCGCGCTTGCGGGAAGAATTTGGGACGGGCGTCCTGAGCAATACCAACGAAATCCATATCCTGAAGATGAACGAAATCCTGCAGGAAAAAGCGGGGATACCTTCCATGCATGTGTTTTGTGACCATGTGTTTCTCAGCCACGAAATGGGTTTGGCCAAACCAGATGAAGCTATCTATAAGGCCGTGATCGAACAAATTGGCATTCCAGCATCCAAAGTTTTGTTTTTCGATGACCTCCCGGCAAACCTTGAAGGCGCCAAGAGAGTTGGGTTAAAGACGTTTCACATCCATCACCCCAAAGCGCTGATCGAGTTTTTTTCCGATGTACAGTAAAAAAGAGTATTTCAGACACATCTCCCTTTTCCTCCTGACCCTCGTCACGACGACATTTGCTGGTGGGGAATGGCTTTTCGGAAGGTCTATCCTCGGCAGCGGCGAGCATTTCCTGAATTGGGAGTATTTTGTCAAATCCCTCCATTTCTCGGTCCCGTTTTTGGGCATCCTATTGGTACACGAAATGGGACATTTGCTTACCTCGATCAAGCACCAAGTAAAGTCAACAATGCCCTATTTCATACCGGGTTGGCTGGGCTTCCTGGGTTCGCCCTCGATAGGTACTTTTGGGGCCATCATCCGAATGCGGAGCTTTGTCAACAGCAGGAAAAAATTCTTCGATATCGGTGTCGCGGGTCCCTTGGCGGGTTTTGTATTGGCGGTTGGGGTACTTTGGTACGGCTTCACCCACTTGCCGCCTGCGGACTATATCTATCAAATCCACCCCGAATACCTCGATCCCAACTTCAAGGGGCATACGGCAGAGGAAGGCTATATCAACCTGGAAATGGGCTACAACTTGCTTTTCTATGGCATGGAGAAGCTGCTTGCAGACCCAGCCAAAATGCCCAATATGTCTGAGATCATCCATTTCCCCTACATCTTTGCGGGCTATTTGGCGCTGTTTTTCACGGCTTTGAACCTGTTGCCGATCGGGCAATTGGATGGAGGGCATGTGGTGTTTGGGCTTTTTCCCAAAAACCACAAACGGATATCGCTCGTGTTTTACACCGCCTTCGTGGCCTATGCAGGTCTGGGTGTGATCAATCCGTATCAGGATTTCTATAGGCTGATTGTCACGATTCCGCTCTATGTTGTTTTCCTGTACATCTGCTACCTCAGGGCAAGTCTCGACAATCAGACCAAATGGACCATTGTGCTGAGTCTTGCCGCGGTACAATACCTCACGGTGTACTTTTCCCCTACCGTCGAAGGCTACTCAGGCTGGCTGTTTTTTGCTTTCCTGCTTGGGCGGGTCATGGGCTTGGAGCATCCCGAAGTCAGTGGCTATCGGGAACTTGACCGCGGTCGCAAGCTGATTGGCTGGCTGGCGATCTTGATCTTCATCCTGTGTTTTACGCCACAACCTTTCAAGTTTTCCTGAAAAATCTGAACGACAGGGAGTCCATTGCTAAAAAATCACACCGGACCCAATACACTCCTCACCTTTGTACCAAGCGACAAACTGACCCGAGGCTATTCCCTTTTGTGCCTGATCGAACAGGACATACAGACCATTTTCACGCATGATCAGGGTAGCCCTGGTCAAAGGCTGGCGGTAACGGATACGCGCCTCATATCTCGCTGATTCACCCAGGGCAAGCCTCAGATCTTCCCGAATCCAGTGGATATCCTTTTTGGGTACAAACAGACCGTATCGATTCAGGCCGGGATGGTCCTCCCCTAGCCCTGTATAAATCACATTTTCACGGGTATCGGTCGCAATGACAAACATCGGCTTCCCGGTACCACCAACTTGCAGGCCCTTCCTTTGGCCTACTGTGAAATAGTGGGCACCACTGTGTTCGCCAAGGACTTTGCCATCCTCAGGGCGGTAATGCAAGGGCAAGCAGATTTGATCCAAAGTGTCCATATCCTCCCCATCCATGTCAGCGATCGCGGGAACGGTCTGATAAGCCGGATGCGTCTCCGGCACGAGAATAATCCTTCCTTTCTTTGGCTTGAGTTGTTGCTGGAGGAAATCGGGCAACCTGACTTTTCCTATGAAACAAAGCCCTTGGCTGTCCTTTTTGTCCGCGGTGATGAGATCCTGTTCCTTGGCGATTTGCCTTACTTCGGATTTTTGGAGATGACCGATGGGAAAAAGGGCCTTTGCCAATTGCTCCTGGCTGAGTTGGCAAAGAAAATAACTCTGGTCTTTGTTGGGGTCGGCACCAGCCAACAGCCGATACACAGGTTTGCCATCTACCAAAATTTCATCCTTTTGGCAATAATGCCCGGTCGCGACGTAGTCCGCCTTGAGCTTCTGGGCAGCTTTAAGGAAAATGTCGAATTTGATTTCCCGATTGCAAAGGATATCTGGATTGGGCGTGCGTCCCGCTTCGTATTCGGCAAACATGTAATCAACGATCCGTTCGCGGTATTCTTCGCTCAGGTCAATCGCTTGAAAGGGAATGCCGAGTTTCTCGGCCACAAGCATGGCATCGGTGCTGTCTTCCATCCAAGGACATTCATTGGAAATGGTGACAGTTTCATCGTGCCAGTTTTTCATAAACATGCCGATGACTTCGTAGCCTTGTTCTTTGAGCAGATGGGCGGCGACCGAGGAGTCGACACCGCCGGATAGTCCTACGACCACCCTTTTGGGATTATTCATATTCCAGAAATTATTCATGGAGTAAAGGTCCATGAGGTTTCACATGTTTTTCCAAACCCGCGGGAAAAGGAATTGGTTCACAAAGGTAGGGATTGATTGTACCATGTACAAAGTACCAAGTACGACGTACCAAGTATAAAAGAAAGAGATTCGAAGTACGAAGAATGAAACCGGAAGTACGAATTTATCGGTTTTCAGTCGGTTATCCCGCTTCTCAAGAAGCTGGATTGGAAGCAGGATTTCGGTCAATCGGTGCTGGTTTCGGAAAAGCAGCACAGTCCACGACGTAGCGAATCGTCATCCTTGCAACACTTCCAGTTCTTGCACAAGTGCTTCCTGCAATCCTGGGATTTCACGAAGATCTTGGCCCCAGAAATCCACCTGTCTGAGTGCTTTTTCCACGATCATCTCCAAATTGTCGGACTGCCAGATTTGAGCGAAAAACTGCAACACTTCAGCGGTATCTTTCAGCGGTATCGGTTCTTGGGAGGTTTTGCCGGAATAAAAGAACAGCAAAGCAGCAAAGGAACGCATTAGATTTGGAGGAAGGCTTCCTGTTTTTTCGTGATAGGATAAAATGCTCGGCAATACCCGTACCCGAAACTTGGAGACCGAGTTCAGGGCGATGGAAATCAGCTCATGGCGGATAAAGGGATTTCTAAACCTATCGAATACAGCCGCTGCATACGCATGGAGTTCCTCTTTCGGAAGGTCCATGCTGGGTATGATTTCATGGAATACGAGTTCCCGGACAATTTTCCCCATAATGAGGTCTTCCACGGCTTCCCGTACTGTTCGTAGACCTGCTAAATATGCATGCGGCACCATCGCGGTATGGGCCCCATTGAGAATCCGCACTTTTCTTGTCTGGAAACCGGTCAAATCGTCGACTATATGGACTTCAAGTCCCGTTTTCTCGGTTTGGAAAACATCCTTCAGAAACTCAGGGCCTTGGATTGCCCAAAAGTGATAAGGCTCGGCTACTACCGCCCAATCGTCCCGAAACTCGGTTTTTGACTCAAGTTCAACGATCTCCTCTTTGGGATACCCTGGGACGATTCGATCAACAAGTGTATTGCAAAAGATGCAGGAAGCCTCCAGCCAGGCAAGAAACTTGGGGGTAAGTTGCCAGAGATAGGCATACGAAACCACCATGTCATGCAGCGTGTCGCCGTTGTTGGATATGAGTTCACAGGGGAGGATGACTAGCCCTTTCGCCACGTCACCTGCTACATGCAGGAATCGGGCGTAGAGCAAAGCAGTGAGTTTTCCGGGAAATGCCTTTGGGCACTGGGCAAAATCGGCATCCTTTAGATCAAAATACACTCCGGCTTCGGTCGCGTTCGAAATGACGTACTTGAGCTCCGGTTGGGCTGCGAGGTCCAAAAATCCCGAATAATCCAACTCGGGATTGTTGATGCCGGCAACACAGGAAACAAGACGCATCTGATCGATGGTCTCCCCTTTGGCAAATCCCCTCAACCATACGTGGTAGAGGTAATCTTGCCCCACAAAAGACTCAGGAACCTGCTGCCCTTTGGTTTGCACGAGGTGGATTGAGCCATTGAAGTCAGCCTTTTCATTGAGGATGTCTACCATCCAATCCGCGAATCCCCGTAAAAAATTCCCCGTGCCAAACTGGACAACTCTGAGGGGCCTGTCCACAGTGGTTCCGGTTGTCTTTCGATCTAATGTTTTCATCTTGTTACTAAAATACTACTTGACCGCTTTATCCCCAATAAAATTGTGTAAGCGGTGCCCTACTTGGGGAAAATGAGTAATTTGCCCATAAAAAAAGCATGGCAGCATTTGTTTTGGTGGAAGTCAGTATACATGACCCCGAACTCTACGAATCCTACAAAAAATTGACACCGGGTTCATTGGAGCCCTTCGGTGGGCGTTTCGTTGTGCGTGGCGCAAAAACCGAAACCCTAGAGGGCGATTGGAATCCCGAGCGACTTGTGATCCTTGAATTCCCCTCTGTGGAAAAAGCGAAAGCGTGGTGGTCGTCTGAACTTTATTCGAAAGCCAAAGACATCCGCTACCGCGCCGCCCATTCCAAAATGCTGGTGGTGGAGACCTTGGGCTAAGTTTTTTCTTCAACAACACATGCCAGGATGACAATCAGAATCCCCTACCCCGAAGTACTCGAAACCCTTAAAAAACTGTTTCTCGAACACGGATTTGATGCGCCCAATGCGGAAGCATGCGCGGTACTTTTTGCCAAGGCAAGTCTCGAAGGTGTACCCTCCCATGGACTGGAAAGGGTGACGGTGTTTTTGGATATGGTGAAAAATGGGCTTGTCAATCCCAAGGCAAAACCTACCCTATCGGATCAATTCGGAAGTTTTGAACGCTGGTCAGGCAATCTTGGACCTGGCCCACTTAATGCCCAATTTTGTATGGATAGGGCCATTTCCCTTTCCAAGGAATTTGGGATTGGGTTGGTAGCCGTGCGGCAAACCAACCATTGGATGCGGGCAGGCAACTACGGTTGGCAGGCGGCTGATTTGGGTGTCATCGGCATTTGTTGGACCAATACCAAGCCCAATATGCCGGCTTGGGGTGGTAGCGAACCAAAGCTTGGCAACAATCCCTTGGTGGTCGGTATTCCTAGAAAGGAAGGGCATATCGTGTTGGATATGGCCATGTCCCAATTTTCCTACGGAAAAATGAAGCAATACCTGCGTGACGGCCGCCAAATGCCCTATGAGGGGGGATTTGACAGCCGCGGCAAGCTCACGAAGGAACCAAAGGAAGTGATTTCGAATGAATTGGCCTTACCGATCGGATTATGGAAAGGGGCCGGTTTTTCCTTGGTTTTGGACATGTTGGCGGCACTGCTATCGGTTGGAAATGCCGTCCACCAGATTGGAGAGACAGGTTCAGAGTATGGTCTTTCACAGGTGTTTTTGTGTTTGGATCCCGGCAAGCTGGGCTTTGCCGATTCGATTGATTCGGTCTTGGGCAATATTGTTAACGATTTCCTTTCCTCTGAAACATTCACGGGAAACGTTATTCGCTACCCAGGACAAAATATCCCCGAAATCCGCGCAAAAAACCTAGCCGAGGGCGTTCCCGTGGAGCAAGGCGTATGGCAAGGCATTTTGGATAGGTTATGAATGGAGAATCAACAATGATTAATGCACACCCCTGCAGGCTTTGGAATTGGAAATGAAGAGATGTTGATGGTTGACATGGTCCTGTATTCGGAAGCTCAGGACCGCTGGATCAGGGGCATTTTACCAGCCTCCGCCACCACCTCCACCACGGCCGCCGCCCGAGAAGCCTCCGCCACTGGAACCTGAACCGCCACTACTGGGTTTTGCGGCTGAATGTTGGATGGATGAACCCAAAGCCTTGATGATGTGGTGGCCCAAGAGATGGTATGAATAGGCCCTTTGGCTGGTATACCAAGATGTCTGACGTGTCGGTACCATTCCCGCACTGTCCATGATTTGCTGGAACTTTTGTCCCCAAATCCTGTCCACGCCCAAGGCCATCGCAAAGGGAAGCAATTTTTCAAAGATTTCGGGGGTCATTTTGGGTGGATTGAACATCTGCAGCTGCCTTTCCTCTGCGGCACTGAGGTATTTTTCAAATCCGGCAATCTTGGCTCTTAGATCGAGTTTCTCGCGGCTCGGTTTCCGAATCAAATAGATATATGCCGGAAAGGAAACGAGTGCAAAGAGAATAAATCCGACCAAAGCGAGCATGTTGATCGAAATGTTCGTAGCCGAGTACAGCAAGGTCAAAAGGGCGACCAATCCAGTCGTAGCCAAACCGATCAAAAACCACTTGCCCATTCGTTTTCTAAATGCCCATACGATAATGAAAGCAAGTATTGAAAACACGACGGGAAAAGCAGAAGGCTCTATGGCATTCATGTCCGGAACCGTTTGTGTGATTTCACTGAAATCTGAAAGAACCGCATACAGGCCATAAGCCAAAAATACAAGGATGGGAGGAATCCAAAGCAGCCAATTGCTGCCTTGATTGAGAAATGGCTGGTGCTGCTCGACTAAACTGGCCCGGAAGCTGTCGTAAAGGGATTTGATATGGTCGCTGTATTTGCCATTGATGATCAATTTGGTACCGTATCGGAAAAGCCGATCCATGAGGATTCTCTCTTCCGCAGGAAGGTCTTCATCCGGTTCCTTCAATTGAAGCAAAATGAAGGAGGTGGAATGAAAAAGACCAAATAAAACCGGCTCCCTCCTTTCGTTGATGCTGAGATATCCGTTTACTGCCAAGTGGACAATCGCGGTGGAAATCAAGTCCTGCGAAAAATGTCCCCGGTGTATCATGCCCAGGGACGCGGGTGACATTCCTGTGGGTGGATCAAATTCGGGTATGACCGTGGGCTGCGGTGGATCTACGCCGAATCTGAGCCATGTGAGGAAATAGTAACCCATCAGCAGCAAAGCAGCTACTGATGAAACTATCAAAAATCCATTCTTTTCCCAAAAACCTGGAGGAGGCGGCCTACTTACCACCCCTTTGGTAAAACCCGCCGCGATCGTCAGGTTTTGGTAGGGTTCCAGGTTTTCCGCTTCAAACAACAGGCTACCATCGGGAGATATTTCGGATTTGCAGTCTTTGTCGGTGGAACCCGAATAGCCTGTATAGCAAGCAAATGAATCAAAGACCGCAGGTTTCGGAATTTGGACGCTCGCGCCGATCTTTTCCACTCTAAAATTCCATCCAAAGCCATTCACATTCCAATAGATTTCATCGAAATCATCAAAAAATCCGAGTTGGCCCATGGCGGTATAGGTAATCCTGTAGGTATAAAAGCCCGGGTTCAATGTGATGTCCCTGTCTCCCACGTAGATATTCAGGTCGCCATTGCTCTTTTCCGTGTGAAAGGGCTCCTGCCTTCCGTCCCTTTCCACCCTGACCAATGCATATTCATTTTTGACCTGTCGGTTTCTATAGTCGGTACCTGTCAGTGGAAGGCTTCTGACAATTCCCCGTTTGATTTGGTTCCCTGCGGCATACACCTCGATGGTTTCAGTCACTGTCAGCATGCCCGAAGTGTCGACTTTCAGGTCGGCATGGAACAGCCGGATATGTTCCTCCTGTGCCTGTAGGCTGACTGACAGTGCAAAAAACAAAAGGAAAACTGCGATTCTCATTTGAAACTGACCTTCGGCACCGCCCTTTCCGATGCGGCGTCCAGTTCAAAAAATGGTGATTTGACAAAACCGAAGGCATTGGCAACTAGGTTGCTCGGGAAAGAGTCGATGAGCACGTTTTGGTCCCTTACCGAGCCATTATAATACCTTCGGGACCTTTCGATATCGTTTTCGATGGAAGATAGGTCCTGCTGCATTTGGAGGAAATTCGTGTTGGATTTGATCTCGGGATACTGTTCCGCGACTGCGAAAAGACTCGAAATGGCACGGTTCAGTTGGTTTTCGGCAGCTACCTGGTTTTCAAGCCCTTTGGCATTGATGGCTGCGGTCCGGGCTTTTGTCACGCTTTCCAAAGTCTCCCGCTCGTGGGTGGCATAGCCCTTGACAGTTTCGATCAAGTTGGGGATGAGGTCGTATCTTTTCTTGAGCTGCACATCGATGCCGCTCCAGGCTTCGGACACATTCGTTCTCAACCTGACGAGTCGGTTGTAGATGCCGATCACGAAAAACAATAAGGCGAGTACAACTGCGATGATGATCAATGCGGTCATATTTTCAGGTGTTTTAAAGTTGGAAAGTTAAAATATATTGAAAAAAGGCTAGAATCCGAAAAGGGACATCGTTTTTCTGCCCTCTTCTCCATTATGGAGACATGTGTTTCTTTAGGAATTAGGGGATTCGGCAGACTACTTCCCGATGCAAAACTTCGAAAAAATATTGGCGAGGAGGTCGTCTGTCGTAATTTCGCCCGTAATCTCGCCAAGATAATGCAAGGACCTACGGATGTCCATCGCGAGGAAATCATTGGTGACCTCGTGGTCGAGACCGGCGAGGACGTCGAGCAGGGATTGACGGGTCTTGACCAAGGAATCGTAATGGCGGATGTTGGTGACGATGGTATTTCCGGTGCGGAATTTGTCCAAGTTGACCAATTCGAGGATCCGGTTTTTCAATAGATCGAGGTTTTCTTTTTGACCAGCCGAAATGAAAATGGTGTCAGGATATTTTTCATTTAATTCATTGATAAAGAGAGGATTCGCCTTATCTATCTTATTGGCCACTTTCAGAAAAGGCACGCCCAAATTCTCCAGCTTGTTGATGTCCCTGTTGATCTCTACCATGTCCGTATCGCTAAGGTCAAAGAGGTAGAGAATCAGTGAGGCGGTTTTCATTTTTTCCTGTGTACGGCTGACCCCAATGGCCTCGATGGTATCTGTCGTCTCCCGAAGGCCTGCGGTGTCGATGAACCTGAAAATCACACCTCCGAGGTTGATTTCGTCTTCGATAAAGTCGCGCGTGGTGCCGGCAATATCGGATACAATCGCTTTTTCCTCGTTGAGGAGGGCATTGAGCAGGGTGGATTTCCCGGCATTGGGCTTACCGGCGATGACGGTCGGCACCCCGTTTTTGATCACGTTGCCAAGGTCAAAACTGGCGATCAACAGTTCGATTTCGCGCAGCAGCTTTTCCACCAATACCCGCAAATCCCGACGGCTGGCAAATTCCAGGTCCTCTTCCGTGAAGTCCAATTCCAATTCGATCATGGATGCAAAGTGGATGAGCTCGGAGCGTAGGTGTTGGATTTCGTTGGAAAAACCTCCCCGCATCTGACTGATGGCTGCCTGGTGCGAGCTCTCGGAATCCGAATGGATCAAATCCGCCACCGCCTCTGCCTGGGCCAAATCAAACTGCCCGTGCAAAAAAGCCCTTTGGGTGAACTCACCCGGTTTGGCGGGCCTTGCACCTTGGCGGATGAGCAACTTGATGACTTGGTTGACGATGTAGGAGGAACCGTGGGTGGAAATTTCCACGACATTTTCCTTGGTAAAGGACTTGGGTGCCACAAATATGGAAACCAAGACCTCGTCGATAATTTTCTCCCCATCCCTGATGGTCCCAAAATGAATGGTATGGGATGCTGCTTTTTCGAGGTTTTTGCCTTTAAAGACTTGGTTGACGAGGCGGATGGCATCCCTTCCGGAAAGACGTATCACCGCAATCGCACCAACTCCCTGCGGGGTGGCCAAGGCTACGATCGTATCCTCTCGCTCATGCAGGGAAAAAGACATGCTATTTGCTGAATTTATTGACGATGCCGGAAAGTCCGTTCAAAAATGGGTTCGGTTCGCGGTATCCGGGATACTGCGTGATGTTTTCCATCAGCGGATCCATAATGATGAAGTTGGGATAGGAATTCACCCGCATCGCTTTGGCCATCGTGGCTTCGGTGTATTGCTTGCCCCGGAAGTCAAAGGACCGCTTTGTATTCTCCGCGTTCATTTTGACCGCATAAAAATTCTCGTTGATATAGGCGATCACTTTCGGGTCGGAGAAGGTATCCTTGTCCATCTTCTTGCACCAGCCACACCAATCGGTATAGACATCGACAAAGACCATCTTCGGGTTTTCGGCTGTTTTGGCCGCAGCCTCCTCGAAGGTCAGCCAATTGATTTTTTCCTGTGCGGAAGCAATTTGGGCGCTGATGAGGGTGATGAGCACCGCTCCAAATAACTTTTTCATAAAACATTGCTTTTCAATTACCCAAAGGTAACGAGTTGTAGGGAAATCCAGTTCATTTTTTGTGTACGAAGTATGACGTACCAAGTACGAAGTTAGAAGGACGAGGGTAGAAGGACGAAGGTAGAAGGACGAGTGTAGAAATACGAGGTCGGAAGTACGAAGGATGAAGTGAGAAGTATGACTTATGTTGCTGCCAACTAAACCCTGCTACTGCCAACTGACCTCTGCCAACTGAACCCTGCTACTGTCAACTGACCTCTGCGAACTGATCCCTGCAACTGCCAACTGACCTCTCCCAACTGATCCCTGCAACTGCCAACTGACCTCTGCGAACTGATCCCCGCAACTGCCAACTGACCTCTGCGCACTGATCCCCGCGACTGGGACCTGCCTACAACTTCGGTTCCCAGCCTTTCTCGTATTCCCTGGACCAGAGGGCCATGCCTTTTTTGTTTTGGATATGTCCGTTTTTCGGATCGCAGGCAAAGCTTTCTCCGATGCGGTAGGAGATATTGGCCAAGTGGCAAAGCAGGGTACTGGTGGCGCCTTCCTCGATGGTAGAGTTTTGCTTTTGCTTTCCGCGGATCGCTTCGAAGAAGTTGACCACGTGGTCGGTAGTATTGTCCCCACCGCCGCCGAGGTTGGTGCTTCCCTCCTCGCCTCGTGCCTTTGCTTCCTTGATGAGTTTGCCATTCCGGTCAAAATGCCTGTACAGGCCTCTGTTCACAAAGACGGATCCTTCGGTGCCATAGATGATGGTACCCCTATCCGACCCGTAGGTTTGGTAATTGTTGCGGCTTTTGCCGTCCCAAAGGATGGTTTTGTCTCCGTCAAACTGGAAGGTGGCCAACATGGTATCGTACATGGTCCAGCCGTCGTCGACAAAGTGGTACTTGCCCGCATCGACGTGCACGTGTTTCGGAAACTCTACCTGCAAGGCCCACCGTGCCACGTCGAGTTCGTGGGTGGCATTGTTGCCGGTTTCGGCGGTGCCATAATCCCAACCATACCAGTGCCAATTGTAATCCCAGGTGTCATGGGTGTATTTACGCCTTGGTGCTGGTCCTTGGAAAAGGTCCCAATCCAAGCCGGCAGGTGGTGCTTGTTCAACCTGCAGCGGAACCGGTCCGCGGCCGTTGGAATAGAAGGCGATCGCGCGGAATGCTTTTCCAATGGCCCCTGCATGTATTTCCTTGATGATTTCGATGGTATGAAAAGATGAGCGCTGTTGGTTGCCCATTTGGATCACCTTTTTGTACTTGTTTTTGAACTCCACCAACAACTCCCCTTCGCGTGGATTGTGGCTGCAAGGTTTTTCGACATAGACATGTTTGCCGGCGGCTACCGCAAGCCATGTCCCCGGGGCATGCCAATGGTCCGGCGTCGCGTTGATGAGGACGTCGACTTCCTTGTTGTCGATTACCTTCAGAAGGCTGTTTTCGAGTTGGGGTGTGTAGTCGATATGCTTCGCAAAACTGGCAGCCGCTTTTTCCCTTTGGGACTGCATCACGTCGCACAAGGTGTGCAGCATGACATTGCTTTCTTTTCTCTTGATCGGGTCATAAAACGCGCCCAAACGTCTTCCAAGACCTGCGATGGCCACATTCAACCGTTCATTCGCACCGATGATGTTGCCGTAGCTTTTGGCTGAAAAACCCAATGCACCCAAGGAACTCAGGCCGATGGTTGCGAGGGTGGTCTTCTTGATAAAATCCCTTCTGGGTTGATTGTTGGATTCCATGGTCATGGGGGTTATTTGAGTTTTTTGACTTTCAGGTTTTTGAAATGCACTTCATTGCCGTGGTCTTGAAGCAACAGGTGGCCTTCGGGCGCTTCACCGAAGTTTTCCCAAACCTTGTACTTGCTGATGGCCACCAAATCGCGGAACTCCTGCGATCCACGTACATATTCCACGACCTTGACGCCATTGAGGTAATGTTCGACGCGGTTATCGGGATAGACCACGATGCGGCCTTTGTTCCATTCCCCGGGTCCTTTGACAAAGCGTGCCTGCTTGTTGGCCTTGATCAAATCATAGAGCGAGGCCAAGGTACGGTTGCCCTCCCGTCCCATCTTGGCATCGGGGTGGCGCTCGTCGTCGAGGATTTGGTATTCCAAGCCGATTGCCGAACCGGAATTGTTTTCCTTCAAGGTGACAAAATATTTTACGCCGCTGTTGGCGCCTTCGGTGATTTTAAAGTCAAAGGCAAAATCAAAGGCAGCGTATTTTTCTTTCGTCACGATATCCCCAAAATTGGAGGATTCGCCACCATCGGTGCCTTCCACCTTCAAAATCCCGTCTTGGATTGTCCAGCCTTTTTGTGGAAAGGTCTCTTTGTAGGCGCCTACCCAGGCTTCTGTGCTTTTTCCGTCAAACAGCAGTTTCCAGCCGTTCCCTTTTTCGTAGGCAGTGAGCTCGTTCAACCCGGTATTCACCACAAAGAGGTCTTTTTTGAAAGCCTTGGGTTTTAGGTTTTCCGTTTGGATGCGGATATTCCTGAAATAGGTCTTATTGCCGGCATCCTTGGCATCCGAAATGCTGTGTACCTGAAGTCCAATAAATCCACGGGCATCCATGTCGTCCACGACGTAGGCGACTTCCTGTCCGTTTATCCAGGTTTTGATTTCCTTTCCGATCACTTCGATCCGGTAACTGTTCCACTCTCCCATCTTGAAGGCTGATTTGGCCGCCGGATTGAGATCTAAGGGGTACAGCCAACCACGGCGCGCCTCGTCGTAAACTCCGCCCGACCAAGCCCTGGATGTTGGGTCTGCTTCGATTTGGTAGCCGAAGACGAGCCCTTGGCCTTCCCTGGCCTTGGGATCATACTGTCCGCGTGCCATGATGCCGGAGTTACTTGAGAGGTTTTCGATCTTCAGGTCCAGTTCAAGGACAAAATCCCCAAATTGCTGTTCGGTAATCAAAAAGGTATTGGGTGTATTCGCTTTGGCATAGCCAACGATGACGCCATTTTCCACTTTGAATTCGGCTTCACCTGCCACCGCCTTCCACCCGCTAAGGTCCTTTCCGTTGAAAAGTGTACGCCATTGGGTATTCTGGGCGATGGATTCGGTTTGGAATGAGAGATAGGCAAATGCGAGGAGAAACGGCTGCGCTACCAAAAACAATGGTCTATTTCGGGGCATGGTCTTGATTTTATATGGTCCAAATTCCTGATTTAGGCAGGTTTATTCAACATCCTATAGGTGCAAATACGGAAACGATTGCGATTTCGAGGTACAATTCTCCCTTTTGATTCTTGAATTTATGGATTATCTTGGAAACATGCCTTCACAATGTGACAGCAGGAAAAATACAGAGACCCCTTCCGATAATAAATCCTCAAACCCATGAAGAACCTTTCCCTTTCGGCTTTGCTGCTTTTGTTTACAGCAATCCTATCGGTCCATGCGCAACAAATCCAAACAAATCCCATCCTGAGTCCCTGGGCCGAAAAGGTAGACAAACAAAATCCACTCCCTGAGTATCCTCGGCCCCAAATGGAGCGTGGCAATTGGCAGAACCTGAATGGTGTCTGGGACTATGCCATTGTAGACAAAGGCGCAAGGCCGGGTGATTTTGCAGGAAAGATACTAGTCCCCTACCCCGTTGAATCCTACCTCTCGGGCGTAGCCAAGCCTGTCGGAGCCAGCAAAGAACTGTGGTACCAGAAAACCGTCTCTATCGCTGCCAACAAGAGAAAAGGACGGGTTTTGCTGCATTTCGGGGCGGTCGATTGGGAATCGGAGGTATTTGTAAACGGAAAATCCGTAGGAATCCACCAAGGCGGCTACGACCCGTTTCAATTTGATATCACGGATTTTCTCCTCAAAGGCGAATCCCAAAATATCCAAGTCCGGGTTTGGGATCCAAGCGACGATGGACCACAGCCCATCGGGAAGCAAACAAAGCGACCACGTGGAATTTGGTACACGCCTGCCACGGGGATTTGGCAGACAGTTTGGCTGGAGTATGTACCGCAGACCTACATTTCTCATCTCAAGATCACGCCAAATTGGGACCGGGGGTCTTTCGAAATTCAAACCACGACCGCGGGCAGTACGGCGGGATTGGTCCTGTCCTTACTTGCAATGGACAATGGAAAAGAAGTCGGTAGGCTTAGCGGCGCTGTGGGCGAAAAGCAGGTATTGACGATCCAAAACCCGAAAAGCTGGACTCCCGATTCACCACAACTCTATGATTTTGTTATTGAATTGAAAAAGGGAAACAAGGTGGTCGACGCAGTCAAATCCTATAGTGCCCTGCGGAAAATCAGTGCCAAGGCAGACGCAAACGGTATGCTGCGCATGGAATTGAACGACAAACCCCTATTTCAATACGGTCCGCTTGACCAAGGTTGGTGGCCTGATGGTTTGTACACCGCCCCCACCGATGAGGCATTGGCTTTTGACATTATCAAAACCAAGGAAATGGGCTTCAACATGATCCGCAAGCATGTGAAAGTCGAACCCGCACGTTGGTATTACCATTGTGACCGTTTGGGCATCTTGGTTTGGCAGGATATGCCAAGCGGAGACATGGGCAATGTCTGGGAACCGAAGCCGGGTATTCTTCGAAAGAACATGGACAAAAATCGAACGGCAGAATCCGAGGCTATCTATAAAAAAGAATGGAAAGCCATCATGGATGCTTTCTACCATTTCCCCTCTATCGTGGTTTGGGTTCCATTCAATGAAGCTTGGGGACAATTCAAAACAGCCGAAATTGCTGAATGGACCAAAAAGCATGATCCTAGCCGCTTAGTCAATTCCGCTTCAGGGGGAAATTTTGAGTTGAATGGGAATAAGATCGCGGGGGATATTTTTGATGTCCACAACTATCCCGATCCGGTAATGCCCTCGCCGGATTTGTTTGGCAAAATGAATATTCTGGTTCTGGGTGAATACGGTGGACTTGGGCTTCCTGTAGAAGGGCATACTTGGCAAAACAAAGACAATTGGGGCTATCAATCTTTCAAGACGGAGGCTGAATTGTTGGAGCGTTACAAATCACTGATCAAAGACCTTAAGGATTTGATCCCGAAAGGGCTTGCCGCCGCAGTATATACCCAAACCACCGACGTGGAGGTAGAAGTGAATGGCTTGATGACCTATGATCGGCGGGTTATTAAGTTTCCCGCAGCTGTACTCAAATCGCTGCACATGGACCTTTATCGATGAGAAAATTCAGAACAGAAATATAACACTGCGGTTAGGAGCAAATTTTAACGAAAACTTGACACGAAATCTTTGAGTCTTCTAGCAATATCCCTTGAAAAAACATTAATTTAGAGGTTCTTAAACCATTTATTTTATGAAAAAACTCTTCACACTTTCCGTTTTGATTTTTCTCGTTGCCATTTTTGGCGTCGAGGCAGAAGCACAAAAACTCAAAGTCCCTGGGGTGGATTTGGCCTCCCAAGTACTTGGAATCCTCGACAAAACCGATGGGCTTGGACTTTCTGCGGATCAGACAACCAAGCTCAAGGCGAACAACAAATCTTTTGTCGATGACGTGTTTGGCGTCCTCAACGGCAATCTTTCCGACGATGCCAAGAAAAGCAAGTTCCTCGATCTGAAGAAAATCCGCCAAAACTTCCTCATGGGCCTTTTGGGCCAGTCGCTGTTGGGCAAGTACAACGGTAGTGTCAACAAGCTGCTCGGACCACTCAAAAGTCAGCTTGGACCCGCAGCCTTGGCGTTCTAATTGAACCTGAACAACCATTTTCAGAGCCATGAAATTTCACGTAATTTCATGGCTCTTTCTTTTCCCCATGAAGCATCTCCATAAGATTATCCTGATTCTAGCCATTGGCGTTTTCGGCTGCGAAAGACCAACCAAAAACGCCCAGTTCTGGCTTACCGACCCATCCCAAGGAGTACACTTTCTGCAACAAGACGATCTCTTGCTAGCTGAGATGTCAACCGAACTGCCCACCATCGAGCTCAATCCCTCGATCAGCTATCAGACGATGGATGGTTTTGGTTTTACTTTGACGCAGGGAAGCGCGAAGCACCTGCTCGGGATGACGAATGAATCTAGAAATGCAATTCTCCAGGAGCTATTTGGGCAAAATGTGGGGGAAATCGGGGTGAATTATTTGCGCCTTTCTGTCGCCGCTTCAGACCTCAATGAGTATCCTTTTTCCTATCATGATGTCGAGGACGGACATTTGGATTCGCTATTGACCAAATTCAGCTTAGGGCCAGATACCTTGGATGTGATTCCGATTTTGAAGGAAATCATGGCAATCAACCCGGAAATCAAGTTGATGGGCTCGCCGTGGTCGCCTCCGGCGTGGATGAAGGACAACAAAGACACGCGGGGCGGAAAATTGCTGCCGCAGTACTATTCCATCTATGCACTTTATTTCGTGAAGTATATCCAGGCGATGGCGGATTTGGGTTTCAAGATTGATGCCGTTACCATACAAAATGAACCCCTGCATCCCGGCAACAACCCAAGCCTGCTGATGCTTCCCGAGGAACAGGCGGAATTTGTGAAAAACCATCTTGGGCCCGCGTTCGAAAAAAACAGCATTTCCACCAAGATCATCATCTACGACCACAATGCCGATCGACCTGATTATCCGATCAGCATTTTGGATGATCCTGAAGCCAAAAAGTACATTGACGGATCTGCTTTCCATCTTTACGGTGGGCAAATCGATGCGCTTTCGGAAGTCCATCGTGCCCATCCGGACAAAAACATCTATTTCACGGAACAGTGGATAGGAGCACCCGGGGATCTTGCGGGCGACCTTCGCTGGCATGTCAAAAACCTGATTATCGGTGCGCCGCGCAATTGGGCCAAGACTGTTTTGGAATGGAACCTGAGCTCGGCGCCGGACCTTAAACCCCATACCGACCGTGGCGGTTGCGACCAATGCCTCGGTGCTATAACGATCAAGATCAACCAGGTCCTCAGAAATCCGGCCTATTATGTGATCGCCCACGCATCTAAATTTGTTCCCGCAGGATCAATAAGAATCGACAGCAACGAACCCGAGGGCTTGCCCAATGTGGCGTTTACCAGACCGGATGGCAAGCACGTGCTGATTGTCCTGAACGATAGTCAAGCGCAGCAAACATTCGCCATCAAAAACAACAAGTGGGTCGGTGCGGTCACGCTGTCTGCGGGTGCAGTCGCGACCATTGTATTCGACTAAATCCATGAATGGACATATAGAAATTATTGAACCTAAAAACCTGCAAATCCTATGAAAAAGGCAATGTTCCTTGTTTTCATATCCTGTATTGGCATATCATTCCCTGTATGGTCCCAAGACAATGAAAATGCGGACACAGTCGCAAATCGGAGTGTGAATCGTGCAGATTTGCCTGCGATACTGTTAAATGCCATTCACGAGGATTCCCTCCAGGGAAAGGCTGCACTGTTCTTTATCAACGAATCCGCACACCCTTTGGGAAAAGCTGAATTGAAGGATCAAGGTAAAACCGTAAAGTACCTCAAAACACCAATCCGGATGAACCGAATAACTTTGATATATGTGCCTGCCGGATCCCACCGATTTCAAACGATTTACATGAAGAAGTTCGAGGAGCTCACCTTTAAGGCCGGTGAGATTTACATAGCCGCCTTGATCACTACTTCTACATGGCCGGTCCCCTATGCTTTTGTCAAAGAGGATAGGTTTGGAAGGGAGTATGTCCCTGTGCTATTCATGTATATCAATGGTGAAGAAGCTGCGCAAATGCTAGTCGAAATCAAAAATCAAGAAATTGTTTTGAATCAAAAGTAAGATAGGGATACATTCAACTCCTACCGTCCAACTTCTGATTTTACCTGTTTTTATGCTTGATTGGTAAGGGTCAACAACAAAATAAGGCAAAAGAAAAAGGCCAAAACAAGATAGCTATTTCTGAAGCACTTGAATCCGGTTCAAGGGGATTTTGGTGAGAAAGGAACGGAAAATGTACCGTGTATCGGGAATGGGCTTTACTTTATGTAGTCGCTCCAACACGGTTTCGGTGCCGGAAAAATCTTCGTCAGTTCCAAGGAAGCCGTAGGCAGCAAACACCCCATCCAAAAAATATAAAGCTACCTGTTGGTCCTTCGAAATGCCACGATCCTTGATCAGGATTTCCCCTTTTTGGGAAAATGAGCGGATTGCTTCGTCAAATCGGGCGGCATACTTCTCCGCGCTTTCGACACCGCAACAAGCGCCGTGGCATTTTCCATCCGCAAAATCATAGCAAGGTCCTGGGGTTTTCTGGATTCCGGACAGTTTGGGGCAAAGTTCGTGGGCTTGCACTTTCTCCTTGAGAAATTTCCAGGCCTCAGCGTGGTTCATAAATTCGGCGATTGGTTTCAGCGAAGCCACATATTTTCCCACATGCAACCTATCAAAACCATTTCCATCCTGATAATGGTAAATGGCCCAGGAGGAAGACTGAAACTTGGAAGCTTGGTTGTACTTAGGCCAAATGCGCTTGATTTCGAGGACTTCGAGCAAGTAAGCGAGCATTTCGCTTCCCGTCAGTGTCCAGGAAATGTCGTGGATTTCATTCTTGAGGGAAAGTTTGTCTTTTGAATTTCCCGAAAAATGACCTTTGAAGCGCTCCCGGATGTTGTTGGCTTTACCGACATAAATGACTTGCCCTTGGTTGTCATGAAAATAATAGATGCCCGTGGCCTCGGGGATCTCCAAATACCTGCTGATGGAGATATTTGGGGGAAGAAAAGAAGTACCCTGATTTTGTTTCAAAGCGCCAAAGACTGCGGATGCATCCTTTTCCATCATCATTCCAAACAGCGTGGCCGTAGCCTCCGCATCGCCCAGGGCCCTGTGGCGGTTTTCGATTTCGATGTGCAGGTGGCTGCAAATCCTTCCCAAGCCGTAGGACCTCAATCCCGGGAAGACTTTCCGCGACAGCCGTACGGTGCAGAGTTTGCGGGCCTGGAAGTTCCTTCCCAAGGCCTCAAAAGCGGATTTGATAAAGGAAAAATCAAAATTGACGTTGTGGGCAACGAAGACCGCATCCTCCAAAAAGTCCCACAACTCGTCCGCAATTTCAGCGAAGGTGGGCGCGTTTTCGACCATCTTTTGGTCTATTCCCGTAAGTCCCGTGATGAAGCCCGGAATCGGTCGCTGCGGATTGATGAGGGTATGATAGGTATCCACCACCCTGCTGCCATCATGCAGGATCGCGGCAATCTCCGTGATGCCACCCAATCCCGGGTTGCCGCCTGTGGTCTCGATATCTACGATGGCAAAAAGCATGGGTCAATGTTAGTGATTTTTAGGCTTTATTGGACAAACCAAGCGCGTGGATGTCAATCATTGTCGGAGAAATCACATGCAATACTTTGTGGAATAACAACGATTTCGGCAGCGAGGATCGGATCGAAGGGAAAAGATTTTCTATATTTCTACAACAAAACCTAAAGACCTTGAAAAGAAGAGATTTTGTAAAGTTGGGTGCCTTGTTGTCTGCATCGACGGTGCTCCCTATCATGGCGAGCACATCCGAAAAGCGTGTTTTCTCTGTGGGAATCCTCGGATACGGCGATCGCGGTTCCGGTCTTCACCGCGTACTCAACGGGATGCCGGATAAGTATGTGGTCAAGGCCGTTTGTGATGACCTTCCCTTGCGGCTCGAACAGGCCAAGTCAAAATTTCCCACGGGTGTTTCGTTTTACGATGACTACCGGAAGTTGCTGGACCAAAAGGACCTGGACGTCATTCTGGTCGCCACGCCCATCTACCTGCACTTTGACCACGCAAAGGCCGTCTTGGAATCGGGAAAGCATCTTTTCCTGGAAAAAACCATGGTTTTCAATGTGGATCAGACACTTTCCCTGAGCAAAATACGGCAGCAATACCCCCGTCAGGTGGTGCAAGTTGGGCATCAATACCGCTATTCCCCGCTTTATTTCAAGGTCAAGGAAATGGTAAAGGACGGTTGGTTGGGAAAAGTCACCCAAGTGGAAGCCCGTTGGGACAGGAACCATAATTGGAGAAGGCCTGTGCCAAGTCCTGAACTGGAGCGAAAAATCAACTGGCGGATGTACAAAGAGTATTCCGGGGGATTGGTGGCCGAACTGCTTTCCCACCAAATGGATTTCATTCATTGGGTTTTTGAGACAAGTCCCAGTTCGGTGTATGGGGTTGGGGGAATCGACTATTTCAAAGACGGAAGGGAGACTTTTGACAATGTCCAAGTCACCCTTCGGTACGACAGGGAAGGCATGATCGGGAATTTTGGTGCTACCTGCGCCAACCAACAAGATGGATATTCCTTCAAGATCAAGGGCAACAAGGGCATGATTTCACTGCTGACCAACGAAGGGGTTTTCTACCCCGAACCTGAAACCCGCAAAGAATTGGAGCAGGTGGATGGGGTATCGGGTGCCACCCGGCTGACTTGGTCAAGCGACAAACAGGGGATCAAAATCCTCCCGCAGCCCACCCTTGATGGTTCGATTTATGCCTTGGAGGATTATTACCGCTGTTTGGTGGAAAAAGCGGAACCGAATTGCAACGTCATCAATGCTGGAAGGACAGCCATCACGGTCGCGCTTGCCAACGAATCCCTCTACACAGGCCAACCAAAGGCCTGGAGACCGGAATTTGACCTGGTTTAGAATTCCTGCGCATTGCGGGCGGAAAGGATTTGGCACTGGGGAATGATGGTACGAATTGATCCCAAGTTCATAAAATGCCTCCTCCAGTCCCCACACTGCTGGATTTCTGGGATTTCTTCAACCCAGGATATCTGTTATACTGTCTTTTGGTTGCGCGAGCCTGTCCTCACATACTGTTCGATCAACTTCTCCGCACATCTTTCCCCATCCATGGCAGCAGAGACAATCCCTCCCGCATAGCCTGCGCCTTCCCCACAGGGATAGAGGCCTTTGATGATCGGGTGTTCAAAGGTTTCCCGGTCGCGGGGAATCCGCACGGGAGACGAAGTCCGGCTCTCGACGCCGATGATTTGGGCATCGTTCGTGAGATATCCCTTCATCTTTTGCCCAAAGGCTTTGAAACCTTGCCGCAAACGTTCGGCTATGAAATCCGGCAACACCGAATCCATATCCACCGAAAGCAAGCCTGGCTGATAAGATGTATCCAACAGGTCAGCCGAAATCTTCTTATTGACAAAATCCAGCATCCGCTGTGCGGGAGCCGTTTGGGTTTGGCCTCCAGCAAGCCAAGCCTTTTGCTCCACTTCGGCTTGGAACATCATGGCGGCAAGGGGTCCATACTTTTCATATTGCGGCAAATCCTCCAATTCCACGGCGGCGACGATGCCCGAGTTGGCAAACTTGCTGTCGCGTCGGCTGGGGCTCATCCCGTTGACGACAATCTCCCCCGGGGAAGTCGCCGCCGGTACGATGAAACCACCGGGACACATACAAAAGGAAAAAACGCCCCGCTGTTTCCCTTGCCATAGGGTTTGATGGACCAAGGCATATGCAGATGCAGGCAAATACGGCCCGCGGTCCACTTCGCAGTGGTATTGGATACGATCAATGAGGTTTTGGGCATGTTCGATCCTGACACCAAGGGCAAAGGGTTTGGCCTCGATAAGGATGTTCTTTGATTTCAAAAGATGAAAAATGTCCCGCGCGGAGTGGCCTGTAGCCAAGATAACCCCTTGGCCAAGGATTTTTTCTCCATCCTGTGTGATGACACCTTTGATCTCGTTTCTGTCCAAAATGAAGTCCACTACCTTGGTCCCGAAGAGCACTTCCCCACCCGCCTGAAGGATGCTGTTGCGGAGTTCTTCCACAAGCTTGGGAAGCTTGTTGGTACCGATATGTGGATGAGCGTCGACGAGAATTTCCTCGGTGGCACCGTGTGCAACCAAGATTTCCATGATGCGCCGGATATCCCCGCGTTTTTTAGACCGCGTATAAAGTTTTCCGTCGGAATAGGTCCCCGCCCCTCCTTCCCCAAAGCAGTAATTGGACTCGGGATTGACGATATGGTCCTTGTTGATCGCAGCCAAATCGCGCCTTCTCGCCCGTACCTCCTTGCCCCTTTCGATCACGATGGGTTTCACGCCGAGCTCAATTGCCCGCAAAGCGGCAAACAAGCCTGCGGGTCCTGCACCGACAATGATAATTTGGGGGGCTTGGCTGACGTTGGGGTAGTCTCTGTCTTGTTCCGACAAGGGCGTTGGCGGCTCGTGGACAAAAACTTCCGCTTCGACCAAAACTTTCACTTGCCGCCCACGGGCGTCTATGGAACGCTTTGTTTGTCGTGCAAAAATTTGTGGATCGGCGACTGGCAATTTCAGCCTTTTCAAAACTGTCTCGCGAAACAAATCCGAGTCATAAGCCTCAGCCGGACTCAGTTGGAGCTGCAATTCTCTTTTCATGGTAAGGTATTTATCCTTAAAGCATTGCAAAGCTACGAAAAAGCGGCTGGGATTTACTCAAGACATCATAATCCGGTCCAGACCGATAGACGCTGGAATACCTTGTCCAATCAATACTTATTTCTATCCTTAAAAATGGAATAGCCCATCTGCAGCTCAAAAATATCCGCCTTGAATGCGTGGGCTTTCAAGGTAATGGCAGTGAACAATTTGTTTGAAAATCGGTATTTGACACCAATTCGCTCATAGTACCAATTCGGCTCGTCGTTGGCCGGATTTCTGTGGGCATATACTCCAATACCCAGCGGAATAAAGAGGTTGGGTTTAAGGACCAATTCACCGGATAAAACAAAAGCTAGGGAAGCTTTATCCCAAAATGCATCCTTCTGCCAATTTGGATCCATCGAACCGCCTGGCGCATAAAAAAGGTCCATCCCGAGGCCGTAACGGAATTTATACCCCGCCTGCCTTAGGAAGTTCACACCAAGCGCATACTTGACGTATCTTTCACTGCCCGGCAGATAGTTTTTTCCGCCCACGGTACCCCATATATTGACTTGGTTGTTGCGAATAAAGGCGGGAATCTCAGGTTTGGTATTTTGCTCGGGATACCATTTGTGCAGATTGGTGCGAATCCCTATTGAAAAGGGAATAAAGTTCAGTCCTGAATTCGGCTTTTGAAAGGAGCCGTTGGAGAAGTGTTTCAATCCCAAGGATCCATCCAAAGAAACCCACTCATTGACGCGATATGTCACCGTACTCGCCACGTGGACGTAGCCGTTGTTGTAGGAGCCAATGAACTGATTGAGAGGATTATCCTCGGCATCCCATGGTTTGAAGTTGAAGGCCAAACCAAATGCCATGTAAATGCTGAAGCTCAAACGGTTATCCACAAAAGTCCTCCCGATGGGAAGCTCCCCAAACATGTACACCGCGTTGGGTTTTCCGATAAAATCGTTTTTGAACGTGGTGCGGAAATAGCCAAACCCATATGTCGGATATTTGTAAATGACATTGTAGAGTTTGGGCTGGGTGTTTCGGAACCCCAGGCGTAAATCAATCGCCGAAAAATCAATTGTGCTACCCACCTGCTGACCCCATTCGGTATTTTTGGGAAGCATGGGCCCTTGTTCCATGATAAAGCTGATCTGTTTTTGGAATTTGGGTTGCTTCTTGGTTTTATTGACAGAAACTGAATCAGAACCGCATACGGGAAATTCCAAAACAGCAATAATCACGAATGAGAACAGAAAGGCTTTCCCCATGAAAAAAAATTTCATTTTTTTTTGCGTCAAAGTTGATCAACTCATTGTGAAATTCAAAGCGATTAGGCGAATTAAACAAAAAAAAACCGTCCAATAATTAGGACGGCTTTTTTTTACTCTTTTGTCAGAAGATCTTATTTCTCCATCCAATCCTTGCCGAGGATAGAGATCAATTTCTGGTTCATCTTTTCTGCCTCAGCGGTATTTTTCAATCTGCTGTGGATGTTGAACAGGATTTCCATAATGTCTGTGCTCTCAGGCTTGATTGCCAAAGCCTTGTCAAAATATGGGATTGCATCTTTGTACAATTGGTCGGCCTCTTTGCCCATACCTTCAGCTCTTTTTTCCCATTCAGCGTCGGAGAGGTTGTTCACTTCAGCCAAGATTTTTCTGGCTTTGTCCAAATAAAGCGCACCTGTGTAGTAGTTTCCTTCGAAGAACTCTGGATTTGCCTCTACAGATTTTTTGTATTGAACAAAGGCACCGTCGATGTCGCCGGATTGCTCCAATAAGTAGCCATATCTCAAGAGTAGGCCAGCATTGTTAGGGTCGCCAGCCAAAGCTGCCTTCACGGAAGTCATCGCTTCATCCATTTTGTCCATTTGGAGTAGCAACTGTACTTCAAATTCAGAAAGCGTCTTGTCTTCAGGATAGTCTTTTCTAGCCTTGGTCACATAGTTATATGCTAATTCCGGATTCTGGTCTTCAGAACTTGCAATTTGGATCAAGAGGTAATATGCATTCAGTTTGTTGTATTCAGGAATTTCTATCAACCTCTCGAAATATTTCTTTGCTCCTGCATAGTTTCCGATATCATTTGCCAAATAACCTGCATTGAATGCAGAAGTCGTATCCGTTGGATCGATGTCGGCAGAGAGTGCAAAAAACTCATATGCCATCTCATAGTCGTTTTCATTGTAGCGGTTGATCGCTTTGTTGAATGCGTCATTTCTCAATGACATCATGGAATACGGCTTCAGGTTTTCTGGCAATGGAATTGAAGGATCTTCATTTTTGTAGACTTCTTTTCCAACTTTGCTTTCCTTGTCATTTCCGACCATGTCCATGGTCTTGTTGAAATTGTCGAATGCATTTCTACCGGTTTCTACACTTGCAGCAGAATACGAACTATCTTGGATAAACTGTTTGGTTTGGATTCTCGCCTTCAGCAACCTGGTATTTGGGTCATCCTTGGTTTCCGGATTTTCGAGTGCAGCATCTATCTCGGTCAAGGCGGTTGTTAAGTCTCCTTTCTTGAAGTTCTTTTCAGCTGAGCTAACTACCTTCTTTTGGGCAAAAGCAAAAGTCGCCGAAGCCACCAATGCCATTGAGAGGATTAACTTTTTCATTTTGGTTTTGATTTGTCTATTTGTTTGGTTCGTTTAAGTTCAATATCCCTATTCATTGGCGGGAGCCGGTGCCGGGGTCTGCCCCTCTTCTGCTTCCTCCTCTTTCTTTATTTTCTCTACCGAGGAAATCTCATCTCCTTCGCTCAGTTTGATGAGCCTGACGCCTTGTGTGGCACGGCCCATTACCCTAAGGTCAGCGACGGGAGTCCGGATCGTGATGCCTGATTTGTTGATAATCATCAGGTCATCGCTGTCTACCACTTCCTTGATTGCGACCAAGTATCCGGTCTTGTCCGTAATGTTCATGGCTTTTACACCTTTTCCACCACGGTTTGTGATGCGGTATTCATCAAGCGGAGAACGTTTGCCATAGCCCTTTTCGGAGACCACCAACAGGCTGGCATCTTCCCGTTGTGCACAAACCATGCCAACCACCTCGTCTTTAACATCACTTAACGTGATCGCCTTCACACCCGTGGCAGTTCGGCCCATAGGTCTTACCGTTGATTCGTGAAAATGGATGGCCCTTCCAGATTTGGCTGCGATGATGATGTGCGAGTCGCCGTCTGTCATGTCCACGCGCAGCAACTGGTCATCTTCCCTGATATTCAGGGCGATGATGCCATTGGTACGAGGTCTGGAATATTCTTCCAAGGTGGTCTTCTTGATGATGCCTTGCTTGGTCACCATCACGAGGAAATGGTTGTTGATATAATCCGCGTCGTTGAGGTCACCGACTTGGATGATCGAGCGGATCTTATCCTCAGAATCAATATTGATCAAGTTTTGGATCGGCCTTCCTTTGGAGGCTTTGGAGCCCTCTGGAATGGCATAGGTTTTCAGCCAAAACAGTTTCCCGTGATCCGTAAAGATCAGCAGGTAATTGTGGGTAGAAGCCGTAAACAGGTACTCTGTCCAATCGTCTTCCTTGGTCACCGCACCCCTCGAACCGACTCCTCCCCTTCCTTGGGTCCTATACTCGGTAAGGACGGTACGCTTGATGTATCCCTGGTGGGAAACGGTGATCACCACTTCCTCATTCGGGATCATATCCTCGTAGCTGAAGTCCTCGGCATTGTGCTCGATGGTGGTCCTACGTGGGTCGTTGTATCGCTCCTTGATCTCAGTGAGTTCGCCCTTGATGATCTGCATCCGCTTTTCCTCGCTTTCGAGGATGCTTTTCAGTTCTTCGATCAAGGCCATGATTTCTTTGTACTCCTCCTGGATTTTCTCGCGCTCCATGCCGGTGAGGCGCTGGAGTCGGAGATCCAAAATGGCCCTGGCTTGGATTTCGCTCAAGCTGAAGCGCTCCATTAGGCCGTTGCGGGCAGTCTCAGGGTCGCGGGAATTTCTGATCAGCGTGATCACTTCATCCAAATGGTCCAAAGCGATCAGGTAGCCTTCCAAGATATGCGCCCTTTTTTCCGCCTCCTTCAGTTCAAACTCAGTCCTTCTGACGACCACCTCATGTCTGTGGTTGACATAGTGCAGAATTAGATCTTTCAGGTTAAGCGTTTGCGGACGCCCTTTTACCAAGCAAACGTTATTGACTGAAAATGAGGTCTGTAGCTGTGTTTGCTTATACAGGTTATTCAGGACAACATTGGCAATTGCATCCCGCTTCAGTTCATAGACGATCCGCATCCCTTGTCTGTCGGATTCATCCCTTATAGCTGAAATGCCTTCTATCTTTTTCTCGTTGATCAGCTGCGCGGTCTTTTCGATCATGCTCGCTTTGTTGACCAAGTAAGGAATCTCGGTGATGATGATTGCCTCACGACCGCCTTCCTTGGTTTCTACTTCGGCCTTGCCGCGGAGGATTACCCTGCCACGTCCCGTTTCGAATGCCGCCTTTACGCCATTGTATCCATAGATAATACCTCCCGTCGGGAAATCCGGGGCAGTGATGCGCTCCATGAGTTCCGAAACGGTAATATCTTTGTTGTCAATATAGGCAATGATGCCGTCGACGATTTCTCCGAGGTTATGTGGGGCCATGTTGGTGGCCATACCCACGGCGATACCCGAAGTTCCGTTGAGCAGCAATGCAGGGATTTTTGCGGGAAGAACGACCGGTTCTTTGAGCGAATCGTCAAAGTTAAACTGGAAGTCAACCGTCTCTTTGTTGATATCGGTAAGTAACTCTTCCGCAATTCTCTTCAGTCTTGCCTCGGTATAACGCATGGCCGCCGGATTGTCACCATCGACCGAACCAAAGTTCCCTTGGCCATCCACAAGTGGGTATCTCAAGGACCAAGGCTGCGCCATCCGCACCATGGTTTCATATACTGCCGAGTCGCCGTGTGGGTGGTATTTACCCAAGACTTCCCCAACGATCCTTGCTGACTTCTTAAATGGCTTGTTGTGTAACACGCCCAACTCCTGCATTCCAAAAAGTATCCTGCGGTGAACAGGTTTCAATCCATCCCGCACATCTGGGAGGGCTCTCGACACGATAACCGACATCGAATAATCGATGTACGCACCACGCATTTCCTCCTCTATGTTAATGGGAATAATATTCTCGTTTTCTCCTTGCGCCATATTTTACTGGTGATCAATAGGCGGGCAAGTTACTCAAAAAAATACTGTTTTAAAAAGATTATTCGGCCATAGGAACTACCGAAAACAGCCTGTCAATACCATTGGCCGATCTTTCGGTTCTGCGGACTGAAGATGGAACTTCCCCGGTATTCGATACCGTCGTGTAAGTGCTTCATTACCACCCCGCAACCCGGCACCTTGCAGCGTTTGGTACTTGGCAGGCTGATGGATATTCCCGCCTGCACGAAATAAAGATTTTGTGTGAACGGCATGATCTCGGCAGCGGCTTCTGCTTTGTATTCAAAGTTCCTGAACTCGACGCCTCCCTTCACAAAGAACCGCGCATATTCCGAAAATTCTTTGTCGACACGAAGTCCTATGTTGTAAAAAGGATCGACCGAAGGAGTTACATTTTCATCAAATGTCTGGCGGATAAACAATTTCCCAAAATCGGCTTCGGCAGTAAACTTCCAAGGATACAATTGACGAATGCGTTGCTTCGCTTCTGACTGCATGTAAAGGTTGTTGGAATCGTACCTTTTATAGCGCCAGGCCAGGAACTTGGCACGCTTAGAAGCGTCGTACAGCACCAATCCGACCGATCCAAAAGCCTTATCGATGGTGTAGGAACTGTTTTGAAACCGAAACTCAAAATCACCTCCCGTGGGGTTTGTCATGTTTCCCCACTCCCGTCCATAGCCTGCCCCTATCGTAAGGGTATTGAAAAGGTTGATGCGCGCTGCCGCCTGTATCGGAATCGCATAGCTGCTTGCCCTGAATGCCACGGTATCATCCGAAGTTATTGATTGGGGATTTTCCAAATTTTGGACTTGGAACAGGGGATACTGTGAAGGATTCTCCGAATGGAAATCAAATTGGGTTGTATGGAAAGCCCCACCTCCGGCAAATTCAAAGCTCACGTTTCCAATGGCATTTCTAAAAGTATTTCCAAATCCACTCTTGGCCTTTCTGGTTTTGTCCTTGGATTTGGTATCCAGCCCGAATATATCTTCCTGTGCGTAGCCTGGCAGGCAAATGAGCAACAGAAGGGAAACGATCAAACTTTTTCTCATACAAACTCTTAACGAAGACGAAATTAAAAACAATACCTCGAGGAAAACAAAAATGACCTTCTTTTTGGGAAGGCCATTTTGACTTTTAAGATTCCAATTTCAATCAATCGACGACACCGCCACCTTCAGCAGCACGCTTTTCCTTCAGCATGGCGATCGCCTCAGTTACTTTCTTCTTCAACTCAGGGTCTGCACTCATAGCCCTGTTCACTTTGTTGTATGTCGCCGCACCCAAAACCTCAGGGTTTTTGATCTGCTCCAATTTGAACTCCTTAACTTGGTCCGTCATGGAGTTGATGTAGTCCTGAACCTTTTGAAAGGCGGCGCGCTCGGCATCGGTGATCTTAATTTCGGCGAGCTTATCTTCCTTGCCCCATGCAGCTTTGATTTCGTTGTACCTCGCAGGTCCACCCAAAGCTTCATCATTCTTCACCATTTCGACTAAAGCGTCCTGTTTTTCCTGTAGAAAATGTGCCACAGACTCCTCCATTGCGGCAAATTTCATGATTTCCTCCTCCGTTACAGGTTCAGCCGCAGCGTCTTGTGCTTTTGCCTGCATGTTCAACATTCCCAAGCTTAGGAAAGCCATTACGATCAATCTTTTCATCATCATTTTAAGGTTGTTAGTGAATACTTGATTTTACTTTAACCTCCAATTAATCAATTTTCGGACCTAAATCATACCCAAAAAATGTTAAAATCCCCAAAATATGTTCAACGGGGAAATAGTTTGGTCAGTGGCGGATACTTTGGATTCAGGGGATAATTGCGATTCCATACAAAAAAATCAACGCCATCCCTGTCAAATAGACTTCGTCTACTGAAAAATGAGCATTCCAGAGAATAGTTGATAAAAAGCTCAAAGGAGTTTCAAATCCTGGATCGTCCCGATCGGATTGGAGGAGCTGAAGACAAAGTTTCCCGCCACCAACACGTCCGCTCCCGCCTCAACGAGCAATGGGGCATTTTGCTGGTTCACTCCCCCATCGATTTCGATCAGGGACTTGGACCCAGAGTTGTCTATCAAGGATTTCAGCTTCCTTACTTTATCAAAAGTCCTAGGAATAAACTTCTGTCCACCAAAACCCGGATTGACCGACATCAGGCAGACGAGGTCCAAATCCTCGATGATATCTTCCAAAAGGGAAACGGATGTATGCGGATTCAGCGCCACGCCCGCCTTGCAGCCCAAGGCCTTGATGGCTTGGACCGTGCGGTGCAGGTGTGTACAAGCCTCCAAATGCACAGAAATGACCGCGGCACCCGCGTTTGTGAAAGCCTCCAAATACCTGTCCGGGTCGACGATCATCAGGTGGACATCAAGGGGCTTGGTGGCATGCCTGTGGATGGCTTCCGTCACGGGTAGGCCAAAAGAAATGTTGGGGACAAACATCCCGTCCATGATATCCACATGGATATAGTCAGCTTGGGAAGCATTGAGCATCTCAACCTCTCTCTGGATATTGGCAAAATCTGCTGCTAAAATGGATGGGGCGATCTGAACGGACATGGCGGATTATTTTGCTGCAAAGGAAACAAAAAAACACCAACACTTTCCCCTTTGCCCAGGGTTTTGAAACCCCGATCGAAAGAAAATTCGGGAAATCGCTAGCGCTTTAACAGCTTGGAACGGTTGATCTCCCTTCCTGACTGCATCTGCACCAGGTACATGCCGCGCGGGATGGTTTCCAAAAATACATTGAAAGGCTCCCGTACCGAATTCCGCGACACTTCGATTTTTTGGATCGTATTTCCCTTCAAGTCGATCAGGGAAAACTCCCCCTTCAGGTGATTTCCAAATTGGACAAACAAGTCCGTACCCTCAATAGGGTTGGGATAGATCTTCCAATCACTTTCTTTTCCTGGAAGGCTAATAGCCAATATCTCCCCATGGAAAGCATTGAAGAAATCGGGAATGCCGTATCCGAGTAGGTTATCGGGGTTCTCGTATTGCGTGGAACTCTTCAGGATAAACTCAATCAGTTCGTCTTTTGTCCATTCCGGCCTACCCTGCCAAAGGCCTGCGGCCAATGCGGCAATCTGCGGTGCGGCGAAACTCGTCCCGTTTGCGGGACCCAAGGTGCCATTGGACCGTATCAGTTGGACCGAAGCACCGAATGCGGCTACTTCAGGCTTAAATCTGCCATCCGCCGTAGCGCCCTGCGAACTAAACGAAGACCTCGTCAGGTTTGAACCCACCGAACCAACTGACAGGATACCCCTTGCATCGGCCGGCACGGTCAATGAACTTTGGCCTCGGGTCCCATAATTGCCCACGCTGTTGACGATCAAAATGCCCTTATTGGCTGCAATTGTCGCTCCTTTGGTGACCGCTGCGGTTTCACCATCCAAATCGGCAACCGTGTAATTCATGCTGGGGTCATCGAAATCCCAATATCCAAGCGAACTGTTGATGATATCCACTCCAAGGCTGTCGGCATATTCGGCTGCCCTGACCCAATTGTACTCCTCGATCCAATACTCTGTAGGCACATCTTCGGTGATACACAAGATATAATCCGCCTCTGGTGCCCCCGCCACCAATTGCTCAGGCCTGTTGGCTGCGATCAGCGACAGCACGTTAGTGCCGTGTTGGTGGTACGAATAGACGTTGCTGTTGCTGAGGTGGACAAAATCCCGGGTTCCTTTGATTTGTCCATTGGTAAAAAGATGCGCAAATGCTGGAATGGTATTCACGCCGGGAAATCCAGCATCAAACACCGCGATCCTGATGCCTTTTCCTTTGAGGTTTTCTTCATGCATCTGTGGGATTCCCAAAAGCTCGTTCTGGAAATCATAAGCAGTAGCCGTTTTCGACAATAAATCCACCGGATATCCCTGCCCTACCGAAGCCCTGTTTCCAAACTCAATCCGGCTGTCGTTGAGTCCCGGTGCCACCATCACGACTTTTTCAACATAAGGAAGCGCAGTCAGGTCAGCGATGTTTCCGGGTTTCGCCAAGACCACAGAAGCATTCAGCCAATTACTGCTGTACAGCACATTGTCCACCAAAGGCGCAATTCCGGCAATGTATTTCCCGGAAACAGGCAAATCAAGACTGTCAAGGGGTATATTCTGGCGCGCGCGACGCTCGATGGACTCCGCGGTCAAAAATTCCGTAGGCCTGTTGAGTGAAAAAGTCTGTTGGGGTTTGAACTTGAAATATACCGCATACCGGTTTTGGGCAGTCGCCAAACCAGCCTGCAATGCCAACACAAGCACCAACAATCGCTTAAAGTTTACCATATGCCGATAATTTCATGTGGGTCTTTCGGCCCGAATCCAATAACTTTTTCCCCAAGCAATCATTTCTGGAACAATAGGTATGCACTTCGTAATAATGCTCCACCAAGCCTACGCCGCGGGCAAATACTTCATATCGATTGTCCCTGAAGGTAATCTCATCATCTTCCTCTTCCTGAAGCACCCTTACCACTTCTTGGTAATTCCGCCCGTTGAGGCTTAGGTTTCCGACAAATACGACCTCAAACTCGTCCGATTCATCGGCGTTGTAGATTTCCGCGTCCCAGGTTTTTTCCAACCTTGGAGGGAAAACCAATGGAATCTGCTTCTTGTTTTCAAATGTCCGCAGCAATGCCTGATTGGTCCTTTGGATACCGTAGGTAGTCACTGCCGTCCAATTGGTCCCGTCGGTGGATTTGTCCCGGTTGATCACAAAGACTTCGTCCCCTTCCGCATTTCTGAAGGTGTATTCGATTTTGTCCCGGAGCTGATAGGTACTTGACTCTTGGTCGTTTTCCCCAAACACGATGGTTTCCTCAACTGCATACTGCCAAAACAAACCCACTTGGAGCGGCTGAAATTCAAAACCAAAATCTGTTTTTGGTCTTTCTGTTTCTTGGCAAGCGAAGAGAAAAAATAGGACTGAAAAGAGATAGATAGGGTGACAGACTCGATTCATACGAGGTAAAGCATTGGTCAAAAATACTATTTTCAATGTAAAAAGTTTACCTTCGCCCGAAAAATCAACAAAAAAAGCCATGAGTCTCAGTGCTTTTGTCAAAATAAATGCCGTCAACAACCTCAGCGATGCACGGTATTGTGCAGGAATGGGGGTTCAGTTGACGGGATTCTGCCTCGAACCGGGCCATTCGAAATCCATCACCGCCGACAAATACAGGGAGATGACAGGTTGGATTTCAGGCGTCGAATTGGCCGGGGAATTTGAACACTCCCATCCGGAACAAATCCTCGAAATCGTGCAGGAATGTCCCGGATTGGGGTATGTCGAAGTCAGGGAAGAAGCGTTTCTGCCCATGCTGATGCATGCCGGATTTCAATTGATTTGGAAAGTCCAAGTCGAGCATCCCGAGCATTTGGATGCGCTGATGCCAAAAACCGGCTACCTCAACACCCACAATATCATGCTGCACCTCGTTTCGGAACACCTGCTGCTGGACGATTCGGTGGTCGAAAAAATCGGTCATTTGTGCAGAAACTGCGAAGTACTTGTTGGCTTTGACATCAATGCAGCAAACGTCCTAGACCTATTGGAAACTGCCCAACCCAAGGGAATATCCCTCGAAGGCGGCGAGGAAATCAAGCCGGGCTTCAAAGACTTCGACGAATTGTCCGAGATTCTTGAAATATTGGAGGAGGAAGAATGATACAGGAAAAGACCAAAGTGCTGCTCGACAAGGATTCAATTGCGAAGGAATTCAAGGAAATCCAGGACCATATCTGCCGGGAATTGGAAGCCGAAGATGGCCTTGCCAAATTCAAGGAAGACCTTTGGGAAAGACCCGAAGGCGGCGGCGGGCGTACCCGCATCATTCAGGATGGGCCAGTCTTGGAAAAAGGCGGCGTGGCGTTTTCAGCCGTATCAGGACCTACGCCCGAAAAGATCCTCTCCAAACTCGAACTGGAGCAGGCTGATTTTTTTGCGACCGGCGTATCGATCGTCATCCATCCCAAAAGCCCCATGGTGCCGATCATCCACATGAATATCCGCTACTTCGAAATGAGCAATGGCGTGTGGTGGTTTGGCGGGGGAATCGACCTGACGCCGCATTATGTGGATTTGGCGGATGCACAGTACTTCCACCAACAGGTCAAGGATTGCTGCGACCAATTCGATAAAAGCTACTATCCGAAGTTTAAAAAATGGGCGGATGATTACTTCTTCCTCAAACACCGGAACGAAACCCGGGGTGTTGGGGGGATATTCTTCGATAGGTTAAATGCCCAAACCAAAGACGAGGCAGAAAAACTCCATGCTTTCGTGAAATCCGTGGGGTACCTGTTTCCAAAAGTCTATCGCCACTTGATGGCAAAAAACAAGGCCCTGCCGTTTGGCGAAGCCGAGAAAAAATGGCAATCCATCCGACGCGGCCGCTATGTGGAGTTCAACTTGGTATGGGATGCAGGGACCAAATTTGGATTGGATACCAACGGCAGGACCGAAAGTATCCTCATGAGCATGCCCCCCGTGGCCCAATGGGAATACATGCACAGCGTCACAGCCGGATCAAAGGAAGAATTCACGCTCAATCATCTCAAAAAAGGGATCGATTGGATGAATATCCTCTAATTTTGAATTTCAGTCAAAAGAAGATTTTGCCAAAACAATATGCTCGATCAAATCGCCAAATGGGATGAGGAACTCTTTCTCTGGCTCAATGGATTCCATGTGGATTTCCTTGATCCCGTAATGTTGTTCTTGACCAAGACCTACCCATGGATTCCCATGTATGCTTTTCTGCTTTTCTTGGTTTTCAAAACCTATGGAAAAGCATCTTGGTGGGTCGTTCTGGCGATCGGATTGACCATTTTATTGGCCGACCAAACGGCTTCGGGCTTGATGAAGCCCTTCTTTGCCCGGCTTCGGCCCTGCCATGAACCGATGTTGGAAGGCATGATGTACAATTATGGGGGCTGTTGGGGAAGGTTTGGATTTGTCTCTTCCCATGCTGCCAATAGCTTTGCCGTCGCGACGTTGATGACCTTGACCTTGGGTCAACAGTATCCCAAGATCAAGTGGTTGTTTCTCTGGGCGGGGATTTTTACCTACACGCGCATTTACCTTGGCGTGCATTATCCGGGCGACGTAATCGTCGGTGCCATGGTAGGGGTACTGTCGGCGATGGTTGCCTTTTACCTTTTCAGGTGGGTGTATTCCTTGGTTGCAAAAAAACAGGCGGCTTAATTCCAAAAGAAAACGTTCAATTTTTCGCTTTCTTATTTTCCAAAAATCCCCTTTTGCAAACCAATTACCAACCAAATTTTCACGCAGCGAACGCCGCGAGAAAAAGATCAATTGTGGGTCCCTATTCCTGTCGGTGAGAGGAGTCTCCTTGAAGTTAGAGATGCTTCCCTCCGCAAGCTACGGTTCAGCATGACGGGACGAAACCTTATGCCTTCGGTTCCGTGTCTTGCCTCTTGTCTCTTGCTTCTTGGTTCTGAAGTCTTATGTCTTGTGTCTCTTGTTTTGCGTCTTTTGTCCTACGTCTTGCCTCTTGCTTCTTGTCTCTTGCCTCTTGTCTCTTGCTTCTTGGTTCTGAAGTCTTGTGTCTTGAGTCTCAATCCCCCTGATACCCCCTGATAATCCTATGGATGTATTTTCCCACGATATCAAATTCCAGATTGACCTCATCGCCAACCTTCAAATCATGGAAATTGGTATGCTCATAGGTGTAAGGAATGATGGCGACGCGGAAGGAACCGTTTTTTGAGTTGAAGCAAGTGAGGCTGGTGCCGTTGATGCAAATGGAGCCTTTTTCAACTGTGACATTGCCCGTGGCCGGATCAAAGGAAAAATCAAAAAGCCAAGAACCGTCCTGTTCCTGAATCGCTTCTACCCTACCGGTTTGGTCCACGTGACCTTGTACAATGTGCCCATCAAAGCGCCCATTGGCAGGCATGCAGCGTTCCAAATTGACCTTCTTTCCTGGTTTCCAAGACTTCAGGTTGGTCTTTTGGAGCGTCTCATCGATGGCCGTCACGCGGTAGCTGTCGCCATGGATTGCGACAACGGTCAGGCAGACGCCATTGTGCGAGACAGATTGGTCCACCCGCAATTCCTGCGTGATGGGAGACACGATGTCAAAGTGGAAATTGCTGCCCTCTTGGGTTACTTGGGCGACGGTGCCGAGCGTCTCGATGATTCCTGTAAACATGCTGCAAAACTAAGTGGAAGACTTTCAGCGGGAATGCCAAAAGCCCTTAAATTCGGGGCAAATTAAGCCATTTATTCGCTTAACTTCGCAGCCAAAACAAAAGTTTCCCATACCACCCATGCTCAAGCTTGAGGATACCTACCGCCACAAAGGCCAAAGAAAAGAACTCGTCAAACTCCTCCGCAGCAAAGGCATCCGGGACGAGAAGGTCCTCGAAGCCATCAACACCGTCCCCAGGCATTTTTTCTTCGACACCGCCTTGGATTCCCATGCCTATGAGGACAAGGCCTTTCCCATCGGCGAGGGGCAGACGATTTCCCAGCCCTTTACCGTAGCATTCCAAACACAGCTGCTGGAGATTAAACCCGGCGACCGCGTCCTCGAAATAGGCACAGGCTCGGGCTATCAGGCAAGTATCCTTCACCTCCTCGGTGCCGAGGTCCATACGATCGAGTACCAAAAGAAGCTGTACGAAAAGACCAAGAAATTCATGGCGAAGTTGGGAATCCACATGCATTTTTATCTGGGTGACGGTTCACAGGGAATCCCGGAAAAAGCCCCCTTTGACAAAATCATCGTCACTGCCGGCGCGCCCATTGTGCCCAATTCCCTGCTCAAGCAACTCAAGGTCGGCGGCATCCTTGTCATTCCGGTCGGTGACCGCAAGACCCAAAAGATGCTCAAACTCACCAAAAAGACCGCCACGACCATCGAGCAGGAATCCTTCGACAATTTTGCTTTTGTGCCATTGCTTGGGACGGAAGGTTGGAAGGGATAAGGAAGAAGTTCGAGCGAAGAAGTACGAAGTTTGAAAGGCGAATGGGAAAATTCACAATGATCAATTCACCTCTCCGCGGCCCTCTCCTCCAGGAGAGGGAGAAGTGTGGCAGTAGGGTTTCGGGTGCAGAACAAGGTTCACAGCCACAGCGTGGCGTTTTGATTGTAGAACTAGGTTTCGTTTGTACATCACGAGCCTCGTAGAGGCGATCTTATTGGCTTTTTTAAATTGGATTGCTGTTAGCCTTCGTCAATTCCGGATTTTTTCACTTCATCTTTCTTTCCGTTGTTACTTTTTTCTTGACAAAACCTGTCTGCCGACAGGCAGGAAGTAACCAATCCCGATAATCATCGGGAGTCAAGAAAGTCCGATCCTATCAGCCCACAAGGCCCATGCCGGCCCGGCGGACTTTCATTCCCCGCGCGCGATCAAATGAAGTACTTAGTGCAGTTTGAGTAGTCGACCACCTCTCCCCGGCCCTCTCCTCCAGGAGAGGGAGCTGATGCAAACCGAAGGAATCTCTTTTAGAATGAGGGATTCAAGTCCCATCGGGACGCTCTAACTGTAGAAAAAACGGCAAGTATTTGACCACAAGCCCCAGAAGGGCGATTTGCTTCAATGCTCAATTAGAAAGGGTAAACCGTATGGGAATTCGAAAAAGTGACTCTTCGGTTTTTCCGTTGAACGTCTGCGGAGTAAAACGGTAGGGGTATTCCCTGACAACTCTCTTTGCTTCTTTCACTAAATCAGGATAGCAGGTGTCTTCATTTAAACAGTAGACTTCTGATATTTCACCGATATCTGTAACGACAAACATCAGGTAGACTGTGCCTTCCTCTCCCTTCTTTCTGGAGGAAATCGGATATACTAGGTTTTTATACAAATACTCGTTCCAGCCGTTCAAACCTCCCTTTGCACTGGCTTGAAAATCCAGCACGGCTGGCACCACATTTCCTTCTTCATCATAGGACTTTGTTTCCACTATATCAAAATGATGAAGCTTCTGCTCGGTCCTTATTTTCCCATTTTCATAATAGTACTTCCAGTCAAAGATGTTGGTCCGGTAATCAAAATCATATTTTCTCTTTAATTTCTCATTGACATCATATTCTAGGTGCGTCATAAAGAGCTTTTCTCCATTTGCATCTTTCACAATGGTGTTATCAAACACGATGACACTATCCATCGTGTAGGTCTTGGACCTTAGTTTGCGGCCAACTTCCTTATCAACCTCAAAAAATACGGGAATGGTATCACGCAAGGAATCAAATTCTAGGTGTCTCGCATTGAGATACCTCACCGTCTCCTGCCCAAATCCAGCAGTCTGGGCAAGCGCAAAAACCGAAAAGACGAACAGCAATCGAACCATATTTATAGAAAATGATGCAAAACTAAATTTAAAGACTTATTCTTTCGATTGTATCTGACTGACTAAAAAAAGTTTGGAAGAGAGATTGAAATAACCGATCCACCTCTCCCCGGCCCTCTCCTCCAAGAGAGGGAGCTAATGCAAACCGAAGGAATCTCTTTTGGAATGAGGGATTCGAGTCCCATCGGGACGTTCTAATTGTAGAAAAAACGGCAAGTATTTGACTACGAGTCCCAGAGGGGCGATTTGATCAAAAGCTCAATCTTAAAGCTTGAACCTTATAGGGAGATTAAAGGTGCTTCCTTCTGCCACGCCATTAAACTTTGCCGGGTTCCAAAGTTCCTTATAGCCAAAAACCGCCCTAACGGCTTCATCTATCAACGTTTCTGAAATTTCTTCCCCCCCGAAGGGTATTGCGTTCGTCAGTTTCCCGGCCGCATTGACATAAACCCTGAGGTACACAATGCCTTCCTCATTTCTTTGCCTGGCCGCAAACGGATATTTCATGTTCGCTTTTAGGTACTCGTACCAGCCCTCATTCCCACCTTTGGGGGTCGCGATACAATCAAGCATTCCTGAAAGCACTTTCCCGTTTTCATCATAGGATACTGTTTCAATCACCTCAACATGCTGCGTAGTCTGGGATGTTCTGATGCGGCCATCATCATAGAAATATTTCCATTCTTTGAGCCGCGTTCTTCCGTCAAAATCACATTTTGACTTGAGTTTGCCATCCCGTTGGTAAACCAGGCGGGTATAAAACAGCATGTTCCTGTTGGCGTCAAATACCTCGGTAAGGTCCTCAACGAGTACAGAATCGACTGTGTAGGTCTTCGTTCGGGTCTTGTTGTCCAGCTTTTTCTCTACTTGGAAATACTCCCGTGCAGCTATTCTATTTGGCTCTATTTCAAAAAAAAGCCTATCCAAGTACCTCACCGTCTCCTGCCCAAATAAAGGGCTTTGGACAAGCAAAAAAACAGCAAATACGAACAGCAATCGAACCATATTTATCGAAAATGATGCAAAACTAAATTTAAAGACTTATCCTTTCGGTTGTATGTGGAGGAGAAAAAAAGTTTAAGTCATGAATCTGCTGCTCTTGATGAGGAAATGATGAATGCACAATGATAAATGATGAATTTACTGCCTAGGGACAAAATGCTTTCGTCATCACGCCAGACATTCATCTGCCCACAAACCGCCAGATCATCCACAAACTATGTCGCTATGATCGCTATGTGATGAAAAAACTAAACGACAAAGAAATCTAAAGAAAGAAATCTCGAGTCTTAAACGCCGAGTACCGAACACCGATTTGTTAAACACCAATCAAAACGTTGTCGTTTTACTTGGTACTTGGTACATGGTACTTTGTACACAAAAACCCAAATATTATTCCGAATCCCCGCTCCTCCCATTTTCATCTTTGCACAATTATTCGGTATTTTTGGCAAAAATTACATTTTCATGACCAAGCAAAAGACTGCCAAACAATCCGAAGTAGTGATGACCGAAATGGTCCTCCCCAATGATACCAACACGCTCAACAACCTCATGGGTGGCAAACTCATGCATTGGATGGATATCGTGGCGGCTATTGCGGCACAAAAGCACTCCAACCGGATCGTGGTCACAGCCTCCGCCGACAGCATTTCCTTCAAGCATCCCATCGCCCTCGGCAACGTGGTGACGCTCAAGGCACAAGTCACCCGCTCGTTCAATTCCTCCATGGAGGTCTTTATCGAAGTCTGGGCCGAGGATATCCCCGCGAACAAGAAAACGCAAACCCACCGGGCATTTTTCACCTTTGTGGCCGTGGACCAAAACGGCCGTCCGATCGAAGTGCCGGAATTGGTTCCCGAAACGGAACAGGAAAAAGAACTCTATGAAGGCGCCCTCCGCAGACGCCAACTCCGCCTCATCCTCGGTAAGCGCATGGATCCCAAGGACGCCGTCGAGCTCCGCGCGATCTTCGAACCGGATTTTGGTAAGGAAGGGAATGGAGAGTAGTCGATAAGGGATGTTTGATCAGGGACGGGTTTTTAGAGAAAAAAAGCCTCCCTTTGTTATTCCGAGTTTTTAAAATTGGGCATTTACAGAAAGGCAATGACAGCTGCGGCCCGTCATGCTGAACCGTAGCTTGCGGAGGGAAGCATCCCCCTGAATTGAGGAGACCCTTCGTTCCTCAGGGTGACGACTCACAAGTCTGTCATCGGTAGGAACTTTGTCATTCCGAGGAACGAGGAATCTATTGTAGTCCTCTCCGGCCTGTAGACCCCTCTCCACGATAGTGATCGGGATCGGGGTAACAAAGGAAAGTCATTTCCCAATCATCCAAGGATTAGGTTTCTTTCCATTTCTTCCCTAATTTGAAACGGTAAATTTTTCATTCCGTTCAACCTATTTCCTTTCAAACCATGACAAAGAAATCCTACTCCAACGGCGAAGTCACCGTCACCTGGGAACCTTCCAAATGCACCCACAGCGGCAATTGTGTCCGCGGACTCGGCCAAGTATTCAAACCCAAGGAACAACCGTGGATCAAAATCGACGCCGCATCCAGCGAAGACATCATCAACCAAGTCAAGAAATGCCCCTCCGGCGCCCTCGGCTATTTTCTCAACAAGGAATCCGAATAAGCCTTTTTCCGCAACCCCACGACGCCGAAAAGCCTAAGCCAGACCCAAGATCCCTAGATTCTAGACTCTTGTTTCTTGCTTCTTGTCTCTTGCTTCTTGTCTCTTGCTTCTTGTCTCTCGGCTCTCGCTTCTTGTCTCTTGCTTCTTGTCTCTTGCTTCTTGTCTCTTGCTTCTTGTCTCTTGCTTCTTGTCTCTTGCTTCTTGACTCTCGCTTCTTGTCTCTTGCTTCTTGACTCTTGCTTCTTGACTCTCATGCGTAAAATCCTCGTCTTCCTTGCCCATCCCAAGTACGAGCATTCCCATGTCAACCTACAGCTGACCAAGGCCATCAGCGGCCTTGACAACGTCGACATCCGGGATCTCTACCAACTCTATCCTGACTTCGACATCGACGTGCAGGCAGAGCAGGAAGTGCTCCTCCTCTCGGATGTCATCGTCTGGCAACATCCCCTCTATTGGTACTCCTGCCCGCCCCTGATGAAGCAGTGGATCGACCTTGTCCTGGAGTTTGGTTGGGCATATGGACCGGGCGGGATTTACCTCAAAAACAAACTCGTCCTCAGCAGCATTACTTCCGGTGGTGCGGACGCAGCTTACTCCAAAGAAGGCAGGCACGGCCATACGCTGGAGGAATTTCTCCTTCCCTTGCTGCAAACGGCCAAGCTCTGCAACATGCGCTACCTGCCACCCTTTCATGTCGGGGGCACGCACCGCATCCAAGCGGAAGAACTCCGGGAAGCCGCCGCGCAGTACCGCAACACCATCCTTTTTCTCCGTGATTCGCCCGAGATTCCTGCCGAACTGGGTGATTGGAAAACCCTGACAACCTATGGAAGATAGCTTTTTGTTCCAGGCGATCATCTACCTCGGTGCCGCCATCATCTGTGTCCCCATTGCCAAGAAGCTGGGGATGGGCTCCGTCCTCGGCTACCTCATCGCCGGTATACTGATCGGGCCCTATGTCCTGGAGTTTGTGGGCGAAGAAGGGGAAGACATCATGCACTTTGCCGAATTCGGCGTGGTGATGATGCTGTTCCTCATCGGCTTGGAGCTTGAGCCGGCCAAGCTCTGGCAAATGCGCGCCATGATCACCCGCGTCGGACTTTCCCAAGTGCTCATAACTTCGGGCCTGCTCTTTGCCGCGATGGTCCTGCTGGGCTTGGATTGGAAAGTATCCCTCGCGATCTCGCTTTCGCTTTCCCTCTCGTCTACGGCGATCGTGCTGCAGTCGCTCAAGGAAAAGAACCTCCTCAACAGCTCCGCGGGCAAGAATTCCTTTGCCGTGCTCCTCATGCAGGATATCGCCGTCATCCCCATCCTGGCCGTGCTGCCGCTCTTGGCAGTCGCCAGTCCCTCCGGCGGGGAAGGCGGACCTGAAAGCTTTATCTCCCAAGTCCCCGGCTGGCTGCAGACCCTCCTTGTCATCGGCGCGGTGGGCCTCGTCGTCCTCTTGGGAAGGTACGCCATCGTGCCGCTGCTGCGCCTGATTTCCCGGACACGCCTGCGGGAACTCTTCGTCGCCTGTGCCCTGCTGATCGTGGTCGGCATCGCTTTCCTGATGGAAGCGGTCGGCCTCTCCCCTGCCTTGGGAACCTTCCTCGCGGGTGTGATCTTGGCCAACTCGGAGTTCAAGCACGAGCTGGAAAGCGACCTCGAGCCCTTCAAGGGACTGCTGCTCGGCCTCTTCTTCATCGCCGTGGGTGCTTCCATCAACTTCGGGCTGATCTTTGACCAAGCCCTGCTCGTGATCTCCATCACGCTCGGCATCATGCTTGTCAAGACCCTCGTGCTCTTCGGCATCGGCAAGACCAACAAGATGGGTCTGGACCAAAACCTCATCTTCTCCATCAGCCTCAACCAAGTCGGCGAGTTTTCCTTCGTCACGTATTCCTTTGCCAGCCAACTCCAAATCCTCGACCAAAACACCACGGAAATGATGATGGCGGTGACGGCCCTCAGCATGACCCTGACACCCCTGCTGATCCTGGCCAACGACAAACTCCTCCTGCCCCGCTTCGGCACCTTGGAAAAGACCGAGCGCGAAGCCGATGCGATGGAGGAAAAAAACGCCGTCATCATCGCGGGATTCTCCCACTACGGCAGCACCGTCGGGCGCTTTCTCCGGGCCAACGGCATCCATGCCACCATCCTCGACCATGACTCCGACCGGGTGGACCTGCTGCGCCGCATGGGCTTCAAGGTCTACTACGGCGATGCCACCCGTGCCGACCTGCTCGAGTCCGCGGGCGCACACGAAGCCAAAATCCTGATCTCCGCCATCGACAATCCCGAAACCAACCTCCTCCTCGTGGAGACCGTGCACAAGCACTTCCCCCACCTCGAGCTGATGGTGCGGGCCAAGCACCGCGGGGATGCCTACGAACTGATGGAAATGGACGTGCCGCATATCTACCGCGAGCACCTCGACAGCAGCGTGCGCATGGGCAAGGACGTGCTCACCAAGCTCGGCTTCCGGGCACATACCGTCCACCGTCTCGCGCAGAACTTTATCAAATACGATGAAGCCGGTCTGCAGGAACTCGTCAAGTACAAGGACAACCAACAGGAGTATATCTCCATGGTCCGGCGCAATATCGAAATGCAGGAAGACCTCCTCGCCTCGGAACTCAACCGGAAGTTTTCCCTCAACGACCACGCCTGGGACTCCGACCAAATCAAGGAAGGGCTCAAAAAAGCGGAGGGGAAATCTTAATCTTTCTCATAAATTAAATTTTCGGTCAATTCCTGTCAGGGATTTTTGAAGTGGATTGTTAATTATATAGTTTTACATGATGCGACAATGCCGAGCTCAACTCATCATCATAGCCTCAGTTAAAGAGAATTTGCCTGACCTTAAGGATGAATGAATGACGGTCCTATTCAGAGTAGTTGAAAGCAATGGGCATGTAACGTAAATTGGATACTGATCAAATCGAAGGCGGTTTTTGCATTTAAGAAGCTCAATATCAAACGATTTGAAAGACCATTTGGATTTGGAAAAAAAGGAATGAATATGAGTATAGAACAAGGACTTAACTCAAGACGAGAAAGTGACAAACAGGTTGAAAGCCAACAATGGTTTCAAAATCTTATACAAGCCGACCAGTATGTTGGTGACATCTACTCTATCAATTATGAGACGGCAAGGGTAATCATTCACGACTTTTACAGAGAAAAAGTTGGTGGAATACCAAGTTTAAGTTTTCTAATTGCGACACGAGTTGATCCAAGCAAAACAGATATCGACTTTAAAAAGGAAGATGCTTCATTTGTTCTTTTGCGGGTAATGGATGCAGCAGCTTTGCCACAAGACAAAGAAGCTGAAAGGATAAGAGTTGAAACAGCTCAAAGAATAAGCGGAGAAACTGAAAAACATTGGGATGATGCAGGTTCGATGGACTTACGTACGAAAAACATTCTTGGTTTTGCGGGAGTTCAATGCCGAATCATTGGGACATTCTTTCTCGAAGAAAATGTACAAAATGGTGAAGCTCCTCTTAATTTGAAATTTGGTAGTGATATTTCTAATTACTACCCAAACAGGGGATTAAAAGTATATAAGCCCAACGGAAAAGCACTTGAGCAAATCGTCAACTATGCAGACCCTTCAAGCATTCAGGCTCACATAGAGAAATATGGAAATACAGAGAGAGTAAAACTTGGGTTTGTTCGCTATGCTTCCACAAATCGAAAGTATCAGCAAATTGATGATGTTCCTGTTTTTATATACCCTGCGGACTTGCTATCTCAAAAATCCGCATTATTCGGGATGACTAGAACCGGCAAATCAAACACCACTAAAATTATTGCTAAATCAGTATTTGAATTAAGAACAAACGAAAATCCTAATGACAGTCCACTACGAATAGGGCAAATTATTTTTGACCCAAATGGTGAGTATGCAAATGAAAATGTTCAGGACAATAATTCTGCTCTAAAAAATATTTGGCAGCTTTTGCCAAATGGAGTTAAAGAAAAGGAAATTGTCACTTATGGAATTACTTCTCATCCTGAGGACACTGACAGAAGGTTAATGCTTTTAAATTTTCATTTGGATGAAAATTTACAAACAGGGAAAGAAATTATTGATGGTGTACTTTCTGGAGATAATTCTAAGTACATATCAAACTTTAGACAAGTAATATTTGAAAAGCCGCAGAATCAATTTGGCAGTCCGAGCACTAGATTCAAAAGAAGGGCTTTAGCTTATCGTGCCCTCCTGCATCAAGCGGGTTTTGAAGTATCATCAAACATTTCAAGAAGTACAAGTGGTTTGTTTAGTCCAGAAATTTTAAAAGCCTTACAAGGATCGACAGCAGATAATGCTTCTGAATATCGGGCTGCAGCAACAATATTCGGGAATGCCAATCCTACTTGGGGTCAACTTGCTACTGCTTTTAAAACTTTAAACACTTTCATCAATGATGCAACAAGTGGATATAGGCAATTTGATGATTGGTATATCAACCAAAGGCCTAAAGCATCTGGGGATCCTTGGGCTGATGAAGATTTAAAAAAGATTATAACGATGTTTCAATATCCAAACGGAGTTCGACAACTGGGTGAAGCAAGAGAACAACATACGAGCAGCACGTCAACAGATTACGTTGTAGATATTTACAAGGACTTAGTTGACGGTAAACTAGTGATTGTTGACCAATCTAGTGGCGACCCTATTCTTAATAAATCATCCGCAGAAAGAATAATGTGGCACATTTTCAAGCAGAATCAAAGTGATTTTAGAGAAGGAAAGCTACCTCCCGAAATTTTGGTTTACATCGAAGAAGCCCACAATTTACTTCCTGCTGGAAGCGACCTAGATTTATCTGACATTTGGGTAAGAACTGCAAAAGAAGGTTCTAAGTATCGCATTGGAATGGTTTATGCCACGCAAGAAGTGAGCAGTATTCAAAAGAATATTCTTAAAAACACTGCGAATTGGTTTATTAGTCACTTGAACAATACTGATGAGACAAAAGAACTTTGCAAGTATTATGACTTCGCAGACTTTGAACCATCCATAAGACGAGCACAGGACAAAGGATTTTTAAGAGTTAAAACATTAAGCAACCTATTTGTCATCCCTGTTCAAGTTGACAGGTTTGAGGTTTAAAGCACTATTATCATTATGAGTTTTGAAGGAGAATTTGCAAGTTATGAGCCTTTAAGGCGGTTACTTGATAGTGAAAAAGTGAAAGCACTTCAAAACCGACTTAAAATAAGGCAACAGGAAGAAGAAACAGAAGACTTTGAAGGTTCAATAGTCAAAAAATCTGATTTGAAGGAAAGCACATTGCAACCTGATTTAGTTCTTGCAATTGATGGAAGTAATTTAGCTGCTAAAGCAGAAAACGGATTTCCTGGTGCTGAATTTGGTTACATTACCATAGCTTCTATTTTAATTGACTTAAAGTTAATTGGGGAGTTAGAAAGAAAGGAATTTGTAGAACCAAAGAAATTTCGAGAAACTGAGAAAGCATCAACTATTGAAAGTGTTTTTCCCGGCTGTAATGTAATTCTTGATAAAGAAAAAAATGCCAAAGCTTCTTTAAGGAGAGCTTTGTTTGAAGAGTTACGAAACAACACCATTTTCACAGATGGAGAAACTTTGCTTGACACATACGAGCATCTTTTTAGAATAAAACGTGAACATTTTCAAGAAAGAAATTTACCAAGAAGCCCAATTGAAGGAGTTGAAGAAGAAATGACTTATGATTATGGGGAATATACTTGTCCTCATTCAGGTGAGCCGCTTTTCTCAACTGATGCTTTGCGTTTGCACGAACTGATGAACCCAGGCGGGAGCAATGGAGAAATGTTTGGGCAAATAATGTCAACTCTCGAAAAACTTTGGCTTGTTCATATTCTAAGAGCATTTGAACGCAAAGGATGGTTAGCAACACTTCGAAGAGTTGCTTTTATGATGGATGGCCCTTTGGCTGTGTTCAGCACTTCATCTTGGTTGACTAAAGTTATTAGCCACGAATTAACCCGACTGAATTACCTTCAAAGGAAAGTAAACGGGCAAGACCTTTTAATAATTGGAATAGAAAAATCAGGAACTTTTTTTAATCACTTCATTGAGATAGACACAACCAAAGATGGTATAACAGATAAATTTCCCAAACAATCTGCCCAACTCTTAAATGATGGCTACATAAAACGAAACATCATATTTTCAGAAAGCACCAAACCATACGGACAAGACACCTATTTTGGCAGAAAACTTTTCTACAAAGCCGCCTCAGGTCAAAAAATTGTCCCTGTTGTAGCTTGTTTCAATGAATATCAACGAAACTTAGACACGGCAAATCCTGACCAATTTACAAGATTAGCAGATGTAATGAATTTACTTGACCAACTCGTTTCAAGCAGATACCCGAATTCTGTTTCACCATTAGTTTCAGCACACGCAGAAGCAGCAATCCCATTGAACTTAGGTAAAAGAATATTTGAAGACATAGCAAGAGAAATAAGAGAGAAATTAAAAGAATGATAGCAAAGGAAAAAATATTAAAAGGTTTTGAAACTGCCGAAGCACGATGGGCAAGGTTTGGGCCGTACTATGCTATGTTTCCTTTGGAATTCGCATTTGATGTAGTTGAGAAGCATTCAAAGAAAGGTGATTATATCATTGACCCTTTTGCGGGAAGATGCAGCAGTATCTATGCGGGTGGTGTTTTTGGTAGAAATAGTTTAGGAATTGAAATCAATCCTGTAGGTTGGCTGTATGGCACTGTAAAACTTCAACCGGCAGATAAAGAAGAAGTTATTGACCGACTTGTTGAAATTTATGGCAAGAGAAACTATTACAACCGAGCTATACAACGAATGCCCGAATTTTATCGCATTTGCTATTGTGATGAAGTTCTAAAATTCCTGTTGGCTGCCAGAACTCACTTAGATTGGAAAAACAATAATGTTGATGCGACATTGATGGCAATCCTGCTAATTTATCTACACGCAAAACTCGGCGAAGGACTTTCCAATCAAATGAGAATGACTAAGTCAATGGGAATGAATTACTCAGTGCAATGGTGGAAGAGGAATAAAATGACCACACCACCTGAAATAAATCCTTGTGATTTTATTCTCAAAAAAATTGAATGGCGTTATGAGAAGGGAAAACCCAAAGTTTCTGAGAGTGCAGTTGTGTTCGGCGATAGCTCAAATGAATTGGTAAACATTGCAGACCGAGCAGTGAGCAACAATATAAAATTTTCATTGCTGTTTACATCACCACCGTATTGCTCAATAACAGACTATCACGCTGACCAATGGTTGCGTCTTTGGCTTTTAGGTGGTCCTGAAAATCCACAATCACTAAAGGACAAACACAAGGGTCGATTTGTAAACAAACAAGAATATTATGACTTGCTCGACAATGTTTTTGGACTTTGTGCCAAAATGATGAAAAGGAAAAGCACTGTTTACGTGCGGACAGACAAGAGAGAGTTCACATTTAACTCTACACTTGAAATCCTTAAAAAGCATTTTCCAAATCATTCAATAAAGATTGTAGAAAAACCTTTGACAAAAGACACCAAGACACAAACAAAACTTTATGGGGACAAGACAATGAAACCGGGAGAAGTTGATATAATTATGACAGGGACGTAAACTTCCCCGTCTAGGAGTAAAGTGCGACTTCCGTAAGCGGAATTTGAAATTCCGCTTCTCCATTTTTTTGAATTTGTAATTCATACCAAAAACTCCAGTCCTTCGGTCCTTTCAAATGTTTCGAACTTTTTGAGTGCTTAAAGTTCCAATTCAGTTTCGGTTAAAGTTTTCTTTCTTGGTTTCTATTGGACACATTGAAGAACACTTCTCGTGAATTCTAATTGATTAATTACGAATGTCTCTAAATTAACCTCAACAGTTCTTAAAGCAGGAGTTTATCCTACGTATGTAAATCGGTCTTTTGAAATTGGTCCTTTAATAATAAAATAGAATTCTGAAATTCTTCTGTTGGTCGGATGTCCCGCAATGTCGTTACGAACTTGCCTTATATCATTATCAAAGTAAAATGTGTCAAAGAATCCATTTTGCTTAAAAATTTCGTCTAAAACACACTTGTACCGTGATAAAGCCCATCTTGTTGAAGAAAAAGTGTCTAAAGTAGTGCATAAATAAGCAATGTGCTTCAACCTTGCTTTCCCAAAGATTCAGCACTTTCAAATTCCTCTATTGCAATTTGGCTATCTTCGATCAGGTCGATTGAAGTGAATATTTGAGCGTATTTTAATCCATTTGGAATATTATAAAAACTGTGACACAAAGGCTCGTGTATCGTCCTGTTTAGTGCATTGCATAAATCGAAAATCTCATTTGCCGTTTATTTTTCAAATTGTCTCTAAAAATCGACAATAATGTGTTTAGGATTCCCTATTTGGGCAGGTTTCAGTGCGCAAAACAATCAGCCAGCACCGAATCTAAATCGAATCACAAATCTCAAATTCCAGAGAAAAGCCCACCTGTAGCACATCAGGTATTTTTCAATGCCATTTATTTCTTTTTTTTGGTTTTTTCGCCTCTCATTCTATCAACCTCAATTTCCAATTTCTCATTTTCCAATTTCAAGATGTTATCGTCAAATGTCTTGGCTGCTTTCCACTTAATAAAACCAAAAAATACCAAGAATATACCAATTGGGAAGAATATCCAAAACATAATTTCGTATAGTCTTGTATATCTTTTTCTAATCTGTATTTCTGAGTGTTTTCTTTCAGTTTGAAGTTGATTAATATGATTTTGATTATTAAGTTTTTCAACTTCATTAAGCTGGATATTGCTCTCGTAGGTCTTCCCATTCTCTTTTAAAAATCGTTGAAGTCTATCTACATTTTTTTGATTCTCTTGAATTGAATAACTAAGTGTTTTTACCTCATTTTCTAATTCAATAGTCTTTAATTCTAGTTCTTGTTTCTCTTTCAAGGGGTAATAAACTGTCAATACAATGAGTAAAATTCCCATTGTCACTAAATATTTGTATAAGTTCTCTGAGCCTGAAAAGAAACTAGTTTCCATCTTCTTTAAACGGCTTCACCAGTTCATTGGTGTCGATTTTCAAACTATCAATCACTAAAGATGTGTCTTCTAAAACATTTCTGTTCCTTGTAATTAGTGTCCGAATTTCATCGTCCTGTGCATTGTCCAATTTATTGCAAGAAGTAAGGAAAATCAAATACGCTAACACAGATAGACTTTTCCCCTTTTTAATTAGTTCAACGGCACCTTTTGATTGAAGGTTAATTTTTATATAAAATTCACCGCTATAGTCATTAAAGTTGAAGGTTTCATTTATATTTTGAACAAGTGTTTGTATGCTGTCCATTAAAACCCTTAGTTCTTCAAAATTTATGTCGTCTGGTTTTTCAATTTTTAAAACATAATGGGTGTTTTCGCCTTTTTTAAATAAATTTCCTACTACTCTGTCAATATGCTGAGAATAATGTTTAACGTTGCTAATTGTATGTTGATTAGATTTTACTTGATAGAAAATCGGATTCAAATCACTCATTTCTTTGATTTCTAACCATTTCACTTTTCTGCGTTTGATAAATCTTTTTGCATTTAAATCTTCATATGGTTGTTCATCGACTATACGACCAAAAGCAAGTCTATCTGAATTTCTGCTGGGAATAATTACAATATCATCCTTCCTTAAATTGGTGAAAGTTTTAATTTTGTTGTAAGCAGCCGATATTTTTATTTTGCCTTGAAATTTGGATAAATCAACTCCCTCAGCTCGAGCCATTTTTGATTTAATATTATACTCATCCGAATTTTCAAACTCGTAAAGTGTCAAATAATCCCAACCAATGGCAATGTAATCACCACTGTAAAAGTCGTCAAAAAGTGATCCGTAATCCGTTCTTACAAACCAATAATTTGATTCAATATTGAGTTTATCTACCTTATCTAATATTTCTTGTAATGTCATTCCTTAGTGTTTTTTTTATGATTTAAGACACCGTTTTTAGGGTATTCGTTGCGGGAAATTTTTGCGGCACCGTTCAATCGAAAATCAAATGTTTAATTTAACAAAAGTGTTTCAACAAAGCATTCCTGCTGCAATGATGCAAAATGACAATAATGGTGTTGGTGTTCTACGGATTTAGCCATTCTCTGTCTGGTCTTGTTATCAATCTTGCATCAATGTACGCCAAGTCCATTGTCAAAATTGTTGTCGCACGATAAATATTTCTTTGTTTATCTTTATCAATAACTAGAGCTACGTCTGCATTGTTGTCGTCTGTCAAATTCAATGGAAGTAGAAGCTGCATTTTATTTTCATACCAGTGCGGAATAGCAACTTTGTAATTTCTCAAAACTTTTGACTTCAAAGATTCTATAGAGCCGTTTAATGCTGTCATTGCAAGACGTCTGTTTGATTGCAATACAGTAGGCAACCGGTCCTTGTTTTGGTCAATAATATGTTCAGTGTTTATTTCAAGGTCAAGTGTTGTGTCAAAAACTAAGTCTGCTGGGTCTTTTATATAAGTTGGTAAGTCTGGTAACGGCTTATATGGGTTTAATTTTGTTGAATAGGAGTCAACAAAAGTATATAGTGTCCAGTCAGGGGCTTTATACTTAGTTGCTTCTTTATTTCGAAAGAACAAAGCAAAAATGTCCTTTTCATCTTTTGTCTGAAGTCCTGTGTTAAAACAAGCCTTGTCATCGTCACTTGAGTATGAAATCAAATTAAGCTCCTGTGCTCGTAAAAAAGTATAGTTCAAGTAGTTTGTCAATATGGGGAACCTTTGCTTGTATTTAGCTTTAAATTCAGGTCTATTGAAATGCCAATCCTCGTCCTTTGCAAGTCTTGCAAGATGTTCGTAAGGTGTTTCCCAACTTTCCCTGTTTTCACCGTCGTAAGGGAAATGAGCAAAAATGTCTCCGAATGGTTGATCTTGATACCTTTTAGTAAGTGAGCCGTATTTCTTTGTCGCCATAATATCTGTTTTTGGTTTGTTTCCGTTTTGATAACACATTCTTAAATCTGACGCATAACTTGCGAATAAGCCTGCCGCCTTTCTAATTTAGACTCTTTTTTTAGGCCGGCTAAACCTGATTTTTTTGACCTTTATCAAGGTGTCAAATACTAATGGAACCTTCATCTATCGCCGCCAAGCCGATGGGTTATTGAGATCACCTCAAAAATGACCTTGGTCTTTGTAGTACGAATCTGAAAAGTCCAAATGCCGATAGAAAAAACCCGGCCTCATAAAATAGACTAAAAAATCTGTAAAAGGCAATACCTTCAAACGAAAAAATCTGGATACCCCCGAAAGTCCCCGCCTGAGTGGGTCCGCGACAGTCGTCGGCATGTAATCCCACCCTCCTATCGCTGCCAATTTGCAATTGGCCTTTTCAACTACCTCTCTTAAGGTCTTGGCGAGTCGACTCTTATTCGCCATCCTGGCATCTTTGTTTTTTCAAGGCTTGTTAGTCCAATGCTCCCTATATCAAATCCCTTGCATCTTCGTATCAAAGTAGATGATGTCCTGATGATGTCCTGGGAATGACCCTACCATCACCCGGTGGTGAGGAGACCCTTCTCCAGTCCATGCCCAGTCTAACTCCAGTCCAAGTCCAGTCCAACTCCTGTCGGAGACTGCGCATACCATGTCCCAACACACTTCGAAACCTGTGTCAATCGGTACACCGATGGTCTGAGTCCCCCGCCCTTTATGTGTTTCCGCGACGATCGTCGGGGTGTAATCCCACCCTCCTATCGATGCCAAATTGAAGTTAGCACAAAACGATTCCGCATTTACCTTATTTTCTTTTTTATCTGAGACCGTTCAGCGTTTCCCAAAAAAGACTCTCCAAAACGATTTGGAGTGTCTCTTTTTCCCGCGGTTTAGTATGTTGAAGATAGTATTTTGTTTGGTGCATCCAGTCGTAGTGGGGCTTGTCGATGCTTTCCTCCAGTTTCTTGACGGCGGTAAATACCTGAAAAATGCTGCATACTGAATTTGATCCCGTGAATTTCGCAGCTTAAAGTTCCGCGTGTCGAAACGCGCCTTGTTTTCGTTCGACTTGTTGTTTTGGGATGCCGATTTTCTTCGCTATATCTCTCCAGTGAAGCACAGCTTTGCAAACATTTTCTTTTATCTCTAAAGCCTCTCCTTTTTTGATTCTGAAAAAGTGAATAACATCCATGGCCAATTCCAGGCTAAGGGAATTGTCATTCTCTGAGATGTTGAGTTTCAGACCCGTGCCTGTTTCGACCGGATTGACGTCATAGGCAGGGGAAAGTCTCCATCCTCCCGGAGTCAAAATAAAGCCATGATTTCTCAAATGGTCATCCACATTACTCACACATATGCTGAAGACAATCCTTCGCCAGAGTTCTTCCAAATCCTCCTGGACAGATGCACTGTGGTGGGCAATAAATTCCGCCAGCTCAAGATAACTAATTCCATCTAAATCATCTTGGCCGTCTTGATATCCCAGCAAAGTCATGGCTGAGGCAAAGTGAATCCTTCTTCCCTTGGCCCCACGATCAAAGCGCTTGGTCAGAAACGTATGATGTGGCGAAGAAAAGCGCTGAGCCATTCCTTCAGCCATGTTAATACCTGCCTTTAGGGCTAACTGATGTACTATCCATTCCCAGCCGCCGATATCGAAATCATCCTGTTTACTAGGAAATTTAGCAATCCACAAGTGCTTATTGCTGTCAAGAACACTGGCCTTTGGTCTTGCCCCACCCAAAGAAGAACCGGGAGCAACGAGCATTTGAAGCCAACTTAAATACTCCGGATCGCTGGATACGTCATCTTCCTCGAGACGAAGGCTGATCTGCTCCAATTCACGGATGGAAGTCCAGGGAGGGCTTGCCAGTTTGGAATCGTTACTTAAGAATGGGCCTTCGGGATCCGATTTGAATCTCAATCCCCCCATTCTGTGTCCGTCGTAGACCCCTAACAAATAGTCGGATTCTGCCAAATTCCTTTCTTTTCGTTCTTCATTTCGGGCTAGCGCTGCCTCTCTTCTTCGCATCAGTACCCTTCCCCAACGGTCCGGGGAGGAATCTAAGAATACCCCAAAATTGGATTTTCCGGAAGTACTCAAAAATTGCTTTCCTCCATAGAGCTGGAGATCCGGGTCCAAGACTTGGGAACGGGGATTTTTTAGCCAAGCGGAATCATATTCGAACGAGAAGATTTCCTTCCCACGAAGCAACTCGGCCTGTAGGATTCCCATGAGTTCAGGGGATTCCATTCCCTCCCAATCGGCATACACCCAGATATTTTTTTTAGTCCCTGCCATCAATTTTTCTTTTTGGGAGCACGCTCTTTGGTGATCAGTTGTGCGTCTTGCAGTTTCCTTCCCAGCTCATCATCCTTGGCCAAAAGCAAAAAGTCTTGCTCAAGACCCAGGACCCATATTACATTCATGTAGTTTCCCATACTGACTCCTGGGTGGCCCTGCTCAATTTTGACCAAAGTAGAACGCCCGATTCCTGCGCGTTCGGCCACCTGCTCGCTGCTCAGCTTTCTGCGCAAGCGGGCCAATTTGATGTTTTCCCCAACTTCACTTAAAATTCGCTGAAGCTTAGGGAATAGAATGGGAGAGGTATTTGCCATAATGTATCAATAATGAAACAAAAATAGAAAATCTGTATTAATAATGAAACATTATTGATTGGATTTCCCTCCCCCAGGGTCTTTGTCAACACAGAATATTCGAATATTGCGGAGTATATTGACCCCCGACTCTTCCACTCTCTTTGAGGGGACTCCGCACTCCTTTAGAGCAAGATTTCTTCACTCATTCATACCCCAATACTTTTAAATTCTCCAAAATAGTTAGCCCCGAAGCATCGAGTTTCGAGAAAGCAAACCAGCGCTTTCCCAAGTCCTTGAGCGAAGCTCCGATATGGTAAATTTCCTTTTTGTCCAAAATCAAAAACCGGTCGTGCGCCTTGTCCAATACCTTCACTTCAATCGGGGGATATTGCGCCTGGTGTTTGTCCAGATCCAATTGGAGTTGCTTTCCGATGGCTTTTGTCAGAATCAGGCATTTCACTCCGTTTTTACGCTTTGACAGTAGGGTCAATACGGTATCGTCTACATAGTTGTCCAAAAGGATAATCGATTTTTCTGCTTTTCGAACAAGGTCGGCCACAAACTGATAGGCATCGAAAACCTGTCCATCAAAAAATATCCCCTGTATTGGATCAGGATCTTTACGTTCCAAGGCGCTAAAGATCTGTTCAAACTTTTGGTCAGCCTCCAGTTGCTTCAGTTCTATCCGGTCCAATCGATTCAAAAGCAATTGATTGGAATGGAGTTGTTTGCGCATAGCAATAAAGGCATTCATGATCTGAATACTCACTTTAACGGCTATATCAGACCTCAATACGGCAGAAAGCATGGCGACACCCTGTTCGGTAAAAGCATAGGGCAAATACCTTCTCCCTCCCCGTTTGTTTGAGGTCACAGATTGTGACCTCAAAGAATCAAACCGGTCACTGCCTGTGACCAGTTCATTGAATTCATTGTCATTCAGCTGAAATCGAAAAGATTCAGGAAAACGGGAAATATTCCGCTTTACAGCTTGATTAAGGACCTTCGTTTCGATTTGGTACAATTCAGCCAAATCACTGTCTATCATCACCTGCTGATCTCGAAAAGTGAAAATCCGGTTTTCGATATGCTGTAGATCCTTAGTCATGACACAATTTCGTTAAGCTATTTTCCCCACAGATTGAGGTCACAATTTGTGACCTTGAATTTTGGATTCTATGTTGTGATCCCAAATGTCCAAACCTGTCGCAATTTGCAAGCAGTTCAGATAACTCATTTTTATTCAGCTGAAATCGAAAAGATTCAGGAAAACGGGAAATATTCCGCTTTACAGCTTGATTAAGGACCTTCGTTTCGATTTGGTACAATCCAGCCAAATCACTGTCTATCATCACCTGCTGATCTCGAAAGCTGAAAATTCGATTTTCGATATGCTGTAGATCCTTAGTCATGACGCCATTCTTTTAAGCTATTTACACACTTTTAGGGATAGTTTCAACGCATCTTCGGTTGTTGCCATTCCCCTACTATGAGTTTAGAATGCTGTTTCGCCAAGGACCCACGACATTCGTCAGGTTGAAATTCCCTCCCAGTCGGCATATACCCAAATGGTTTCCTTTGGCCCCCGCCATCAATTTTGTCTCTTGGGAGCACGCTTTTTTGTGATCAGTTGTGCGTCTTGCAGTTTACCTGTATGAGCGTGTAATGGTTGTATTGTAGTGACTAGGTGTACACGGTCTGTGTCCATAGACCATTCTAACTTTCTCTACTGCTCCCCGACCTACGGAGACAAAAAACGACACGATGGATGCCGTCCCTTCAGCAAGGGGCGATACCCCTTGCTGCGGGATTACGCCCCCTTGGGGCTTTTCTGTTTCGGGGAACACATCTCTCTAGCCCTGAATATCTCACAAACATGGTTGTAGGCCATGTCTGAAATATGGATGACGCCCCGTTGGGGCTTGGGAACCATGTCGTCATTATTCGCATGGGGCGTTACCCCTTGCTGGAGGATTACGCCCCCTTGGGGCTATTCTTTATCCGGGAACACATCTCTCTAGCCCTGAAAGGGCGCAATCTCATAGACATGGTTGTAGGCCATGTCTGAAAGGGCGCCATCTCAAAGACATGGTTGTAGGCCATGTCTGAAAAACGGATGACGCCCCTTTGGGGCTTTGGAACCGTGTCTCCATTATTCGCAAGGGGCTGCACCCCTTGCTTGGAGATTGCGCCCCGTTGGGGCTTTTCTTTTTCCGGGAACAAATCTCTCTAGCCCTGAATATCTCATAGACATGGTTGTGGGCAATGACTTAACCGAAAAATTATTTTCATCTACAACCGATTGTGCTTAAATTGATACGCAAATCTGATTTTTATGAACCAAAATTTCACTTCCACTACCCTGACCGATTCCCGCCAAGCGGAAGCCACCACGGTCAGCCGCGTGATTCCGACTTATGTCTATGCGACGGTTTTTGCTTCCCTGTGCATCGCGGTGGGATTGCAGTGGGATATTTCTTGGCACATGAGTGTGGGTCGGGACGGTTTGTTTTCTCCTCCCCATATCCTGATCTATCTGGGTGCGGTGATTGCGGGTCTTTTTTCAGGGATCAAGGTTTTGAGGACCAGCTTTTGGGGTTCCAAGGAAGAAAAGTCCCAAAGCATCAAGTTTTGGGGGATTTTCCACGGATCCCTGGGTGCGATGTTTTGCGTATGGGGAGCTTTTGCGATGCTGACCTCTGCCCCTTTTGACGATTGGTGGCACAATACCTATGGACTTGATGTCAAAATCCTCTCTCCTCCCCATGCTTTGTTGGGGCTCGGGATGATGATGATCCAATTTGGGGCCATGATTTCGGTGATTGCAGCACAAAATAAACTGGGAGAAAAAATGGATGCCCGGACCAAATCCCACCTCCAATGGATGTATGCCTTGTCCGCAGGGTTTCTGTTGGTGATGGTCTATACCCTCGTGTCTGAGTATTTCTTTTTGAATATGCTGCATGGGGTTTTGACTTATCAGGTGGCCGCTTTGATGTTTCCTTTGTTTTTGATTTCGATTTCATTTGCTTCTCCCTATAAATTCGGGGCTACCAAAATGGCCTTGATCTATACCTTTGCCATGGCAGCCATGGTGTGGATCATGCCTTTGTTTCCTGCCGAACCCAAGCTCAGTCCGGTTTTCAATTACATCACGCGGTTTCAGCCCTTTCATTTCCCGATCCTTTTGATCGTCCCCGCGGTAGCCATAGACTATGCAATAGAAAGATGGAGGCATACCAACAAATGGCTTTTGGCGGGCATGCTTTCCCTGATTTTCGTGATCTTCTTTACCCCTGCACAATGGTATTTTTCCGAAATACTGATTTCTGAGGCTGGCAGAGGATGGTTTTTTGGGAGGTTTTCTTGGCCCTATTTTGCCAATCCGGATTATGAATTCCGGTTCCAGTTCCATCCTGATACCACCTCTCATGGATGGGATTTGATCAAAGGCTTGTTGATAGCGGTAGGCATCGGGGCGCTGACTTCAAGGGTCGGTCTTTCATGGGGCAATTGGATGAAGCAGGTGAAGCGATAAGCCATGAGAAAAAAACTTGTATTGCCCTTTCTTATCTTGCTTTGGTGTACCGCAAGCAGCCATGTGGGAAGTCCGGGCGTCATCTTTGAAGGTCTATTGGGACCTTACCGGATCCTCGCCAATATCATCCCCGCCGAAGTCGTCCCGGGAATCGCTCGGGTGACGATCATCCTTCCCGAAAATCCTGAAAATATTACCCTGGAGGTTCGGCCGGTTTATTGGTCAGCTGGTCTGAAAGGAACTCCCAAAGCCGATCCTATGGTGGCAGTGCCGGGGGAACCAGGGAAATATGAAGGGGAATTGTGGTTTATGAATTCGGGAACTTCCAGCGTGCAGGTGATCATGCAATCCCAGGGAGAGACTTTTGAAGCGGTCGTTCCGGTCATGGCCTGGCCCACAGCCAAAAATTCCATGACCTCAGAGTTGGGCATTCCGCTGACGATTCTGGGGATTTTCTTGGTCGTCCTGATGGTGACCATCATCTCCTCAGCGATGAGTGACAGCATCCGGGAACCGGGAAAAGAAAGGAACCCGGCTGTGGAAAAAAGAAGAAAATATGGAATTGCCATCGGGTCTGTCATCATGCTCTTGATCCTTTGGGGAGGAAAAACCTGGTGGGATGCCGAATCGAAGAATTATGACGAATACCTTTTCAAGCCCATAGAGGCCAATTCCAGGATAGAATCGGCAAACGGTGCAAATTACCTGCATATGGAAGTCGACACCGCCACGCTCCGTCAGGGAAAGCTTACCCGAAAACTCAGCCTCATCGTACCGGACCACGGCAAATTGATGCATTTGTTTCTGATCAGAAAGGGCGATCTGGATGTCTTTGCACACCTGCACCCGGAGCGCTTGGACTCCTTGAACTTCAAGGTAAAGCTACCTCCCATTCCGGCAGGGGATTACCATGTGTATGCTGATATCACCCGGTTTACTGGGTTTTCAGAAACGATCATTTCGGATTTTACTATTCCAGAAACGTCAGGATTTCAGCTCATTTCCAATACAGAAGTCGTTTTGGGTCGGGACGATACCTATACCTTTTCCAATCCTGTTTCAGGTAAAAAAACTTCCCTGGATGGGGATATCATGATCTGTGGCAAACCCGGTATCAAAACCGATTTGCCGGGAGGATACTCGGCAGTGTGGGAAACTGAGGGGGAAAAATTTGAAACCGGAAGCCTTTACAACCTTGATTTTGCGCTTTTTGATCCGGAGGGAAAACCTGCCAAACTCGAACCCTATCTCGGGATGATGGGCCATGCCGTGGTCCTGAAACACGACGGGTCTGTGTACATCCACCTCCACCCTACAGGCAATTATTCCATGGGATCACAGCAGATGCTGCTCGAGCGGTTTGAATCAGGCAAAATCGGCATGCAAAATCTGCCCTCAGTGCTCAGCTTTCAAGACAGTATCGATAGGGTGATCAAGGTTTTGGATCAGATGCCCGAATCGGAGCGTGACAGCCTCCTGATGGGAAATATGGTCCACCTCGACCCAGCCGATCCTGATCACATCGAACACAGCATGGTCAGCTTTCCCTATGCCTTTCCCCAACCGGGAAACTACCGTATCTGGGTGCAGGTAAAGATCGATGGGAAAATTGTGAACGGAGCTTTTGATGTGGAAGTGGAGTAAGCAGAAGAAAAAATCAAGGAAAGCAAAGACCGCGAATGGAGCAAACCTTTCAATAGCTATGGGTGTGGATATTAGGGTTCGATTTATGCCACCTGTTTCGGTCTAATAGTGCAAGCCGTTTCGGTTCAAACTGTACCGGTTTTCCTTTTCCATGGTCTGTGTCTCCCCCTCCATGGTCTATGCCCCGAAGACCATTTTAACTTTCTCCACCACTCCCCGACCGACAAAAACAAAAACGATACGATGGATGCCGCCCCTTCAGCAAGGGGCGATACCTATTTCTTTTTAGCCCTGAAAGGGCGTAATCCCATAGACATGGCTGTAGGCCATGTCTGAAAGGGCGTAATCCCATAGACATGGCTGTAGGCCATGTCTGAAAGGGCGTAATCCCATAGACATGGCTGAAGGCCATGTCTGAAAGGACGTCATCACATAGACATGATTGTAGGCCATGTCTGAAAGGGCGTAATCCCATAGACATGGCTGTAGGCCATGGCTGAAAGGGCGCCATCTCATAGACTGTGGGCCATGTCTTGAAATCGAATAAAACTATATTTATATTTAAAAGTATCCAGATTCAACTTTTTGCAAGCTATGGGACAATCCTTGGTAAAAAACTACATTCACCTGGTTTTTAGCACAAAACATCGATATCCGTTTATTTCGGAGGATATTGAAAAAGAACTATTCAACTACTTGGGCGGCATTTGCAAGCAATTTGATTGCAAACCGATCAGGGTTGGAGGATACAAGGACCATATCCATCTCCTTTGTCTTTTGTCCCAAAAAATACCCTTAATGAAACTTGTAGAAGAGGTAAAAAGTCATTCCTCAAAATGGATGAAGACCAAAGGTGATGGATTCACCGATTTTTATTGGCAAAATGGCTATGGTGCATTTTCCGTTAATCCGTCCGATGTTGACAAGGTGATTGAATACATCGAAAACCAGGAAACGCACCACCGCGAAAAGTCATTTCAGGCAGAATTCCGCCAATTTTTGAAAAAATACAAGGTAGAATATGATGAGAGGTATGTTTGGGATTAGTTTTTTGGATGCCGTCCCTTCAGCAAGGGGCGATACCTATTTCTTTTTAGCCCTGAAAGGGCGCAATCTCACAGACATGGTTGTAGGCCATGGCTGAAAGGGCGTAATCCCATAGACATGGCTGTAGGCCATGGCTGAAAGGGCGTAATCCCATAGACATGGCTGTAGGCCATGTCTTTTTACCGGATTGTGTCAAATTGAGACAACAGGCGTACAAAAATCCAAGATGTTTTCATGACTATTTTTGATAAAATCTTGAAAATAAGTCAGTTGATTTTTTGGCCCAAGCATTGTCATTATAGTTGGGATTGGGGGGGCTGACCCAGTATTTGGCGGATTTTTCATTTAAGATCAAAAATTGAAGGTATGATTAGGACCAACCTAAAAATCGCAATACGGATACTCTGGAAAAACAAACTGTTTTCATTGGTGAATATTCTGGGTTTGTCATTGAGTATGGCGGTAGGTGTCATTCTTTTCACAGGTCTGAAAGCCACCTATGATACAGACCATTTCCATCCGAAATTAAATCAACTTGTACGGATACTCACCTTGGAATCTATCGAAGGGGTACAAACCAAATGGGCAACGGCACCATTTCCGTTGGCGAATCAAATAGAAAGCATCTCCTTTGTTGAAAAAACGGCGAGGCTACGTATGTCAGGAGCGCATAACCTGCAAACCGACAAAGGAGATGTACCGATCGATATCAAATTTACAGAGCCTTCTTTTTTTGATGTATTTGGCTTTAAAATATTGTCAGGTAATGTACAGAGCCTTGCGGATAATCCCACGGCCATTTTTCTCTCTGAAAAAACGGCGAAAAAAATATTTGGAAATACCAATGCCATAGGAAATACTGTTCAAATTGAAAACTTGGGTTCCTATACCGTTGAGGGAATTATCCAAGACCCTCCGTTTGAGACACATCTACCCTTTGAGGCAATTGGTTCTATCAAAGCCTCTGAAATTCTTGAAAAAGAGGGTGTAATCGGGAATGTTAGTGAAAATTGGGAAAACTTTAAGAGCTCCGCCATTTACGGAAGGTTAAAATCAGAGGATGATTTGGAGCAGCTCAATGCAACGCTGCAGACCTACAATAGGAAGTTCGACAAGAGCAGTATACAGTTCCTGGCACAACCGATAGAGAATATTACGCCTAGAAACAAGGATATAATCAATGACACCAATGCGGGCGTCGATGAAGAGGGAATAAAAGTACAGCTGATCTTAATTTTTACCCTTACCCTTTTGTCTGCGTTCAACTATATCAGTTTGTCCTTGGCGCGTGCCTTCTCCCGGGCGCATGAAGTTGGTATCCGCAAGACGGTGGGCGCAAAAAGAGCTGAAATCATGGGGCAATTTCTAACCGAGTCTACCCTCGTTGCCCTATTGGCCTTGTTTTTTACAGTGCCGTGTGTGAACATTCTAATGCACAATATCCCGGATATGGATATGGATTTTTCTTGGGATCCCATCTTTATCCTGGGCTTGGTAACCTATGCGGTAATTACCGGCTTGGTAGCGGGAGCATTTCCCTCATGGCTTTTGTCCGCATTTCAGCCTATTCAGATTTTGCGAAAAATGAAGAACATAAAGCTGTTCCAGGGTGTCGCGATCTACAAAGTTTTGATTGTCCTGCAATTTTCAGCAAGTATCATGCTGATGGTAATCTTTGTGACATTAACCGACTACGTCATAAAGGAAAATGCTAAGATTAGCTCCACCGTGCCACCCCATGTGCTGACACTTGATTTGAAGGGCGAGAAATATGAAAAACTGCAGTACGAGATAAGTCAGTTGAGTCAGGTTGAAACGACTTTTGCGACAAACTGGTATTTTGAACCAATTAAGATGGGTAAATCTTCTGTTACATTTAATGATAAATCCCTGATAATAAATCATGTAAGTATCGACCCAAAAACAATTGAAACAGAAGGAATCAGATTAACATCCGGGCAAAATTTTCCCGAAAATATGCCCCATAGTATTGAGCAATACGTGTTGGTCAACGAATCTGCCGCAAAATTACTGGATCCTAAGCTTGAAAATATTGTAGGCCAAAATCTACTGCTGGACTCTGTCTATGTACAAATCATTGGTATCATGCCCAACGAAACCATTGGCAAATCAATTCCTTTGGTCTATCGGTATTTGCCCAGTGAAATCAGCGCATTGACGATAAAAATAAAGCCAGGAACAGAATTGATGGTAACCCAAGCGATTCAGAACTTATGGAAAAACCATGTTCCTGATAAGACGGCAAATATTCAAAACTTGGAAGAACGTTATTCAGGAGAAGGCAATAGAGAGAGAATGGGTTTCTTTGGTGGCTTTGCGCTAATAATTATTATAATCGCAGGTTTGGGCATTCTAGGCATCGCCAGTTACACCACAGAAATACGCACCAAAGAACTGGGTGTAAGGAAAGTATTGGGTGCAAGCAACATAAACTTGGTATGGACAGCTACCGGAAAGTTCGCCGTGCTTATCCTCATTGCTGGATTAATGGGGGTACCGGCAGGTATTTTTGGCGCTGATTTATTAAGAGAGGATATGGGAAGTCAGTTGGATTTGGGTCCAATCAATGTAGGCATCGGTTTTGGTGTGGTGGCGGTACTTGGTTTATTGACTGTTTTATCCCAAACCATTCGAGCAGGAAAAATTGAACCGGTAAAGGTTTTAAAGGCCGAGTAAAAAAGCCAGAATATTCACTGGAAGGCTGAGAGGATCGCCTTTCAATTAACGCTTCCCCCCTTTCTCGAGGCAGCCGTTTCAAGCGCTGACAAAGTCGATTTGGATCAAAAAATGATCCCACAGGAATCATATATGGGCAGGTCCTTCTAAGGAACGCAACCCGGGGAGAACAATCCACAAAACATCCCGAGCTTGTGGCCGAAATAATGTCAAATGTGCATTGGGCTTTCCGCCTAAAACAGGGAAGGTTTGACCAAAGTTAATTTCCAAATTATGAAGCCTCTAAAATTTTATTGAAATCCTGGTTGCTCAAAGGCTTGTGATAGAACTTTTTGACGCAGGCATATTGTCCTGCTCTTTCTATGTCACTCTTGTCTGTGGACGAGGACAAAATGTATAAGGTAATATTGGCGGAAGTACTCCATTGGCTTGCCTGCATTGCTTCCAAAAAGCCCCAGCCATCCAACACGGGCATATTCAGATCCAAGAGAATAATGCTTTCGGCATCGTCTTCAAGGTGGTCATTCAATTTTTCCAGGCCTATTCTCCCATTTTCGCATGGAAAAAACACAAGGGAATTATCAATGCGGCGCATCATCCTCTCTACCATTAAGCGAAGGACACCATCATCATCAATCAAAAATACATTTTTGCTCATTGGTTTAGTTATCTTTGATATATTGGGCATCTTTGATGATAGTTTTGATGATTTCATCCATTTCCTCAGATGAAATTTTCAATTGATCGAGCCAATACATCAAGTCGTCAAGACTGTCTTTCTGGGTTTCAATGAGATTGATAATACCCAAAATCCTTGCCAAAGGTGCACGGACAAGATGCGATTGGGTCCAGGCAATGGATTTGAGCTTTTCATAGGCCTCTTTGATTTTTTCCTCTGCCAGTTTTTTTGCAGTGATGTCTATGCGTAAGGCTAAAAATTTAATGGGAGAGCCATTTTCATCCAAAAAAGGAACTATGGTCGTATCTACCCAATAAAAAGTCCCGTCTTTTTTCTTGTTGCGCACTTCACCCCGCCATATTTTGCCGGATTTGATGGTCTTCCAAAAATCCTTAAAAAATTCTTTTGAATGATATTGGGAATTGATCATCCTGTGCGTGGAACCGATTAACTCTTCACGGGAATACTGGGAAAGCTCCGAAAATTTATCGTTCACGTCGATAATAACACCATGAGTGTCAGTAATGGTAAAAATTGCAGATTGGTCCACAGCATATTGATAATCCTGAAGCATTTTTAGACTTTGTGCCAGTTCGATTTCAATGGTCTTATAGGCATGAATATCCTGAAAGCTGCCAAGGATGCGCTTACAATGTCCGCTTATCATATCTGCCCGTCCAATGGCCCGCACCCATCTTTCGTTGTTTTTGGCAGTAACAATCACGGCCTCAAAATCAAAATTTTTGCCTTTTTCTTGGCATTCCTGAACAGAACGGCGCACCATATCCCGAAAATCCTCCCGGTAGAACTCTATACTTGTCCCCAAATCAGGAACAAATGTGTTCGGATCTGTTTCGTGAAGTTCATGTGTAATATCTGACCACAGGATTCTATTATTCACAAAATTCACCTCCCAACTACCTATCCGCGCCATTTGTGTTGCCTCAGAGAGCAGCTCTTCATTTTTTGTTTCATTGGTAATATCCAACACAAATGAGTTGAAGAGTATTGTGCCATCTGCCAGAAAATTGGGCGAGCCTATGCCCAGAAATCTGCGTAAATCACCGTTTGGCATGATACTCCGGTACCTTGACATCCATTGGGACCTGGCACTTAATGCTTTCACGATATCTTTTTTGACCTGCTCAGCATCTCCGCCTGCTTTGGTCTGATTCCAGACCAGATTGACATCCCGCTCTACTTCCTCCGGGCTGTAACCCCAAATCTGATAGGCACCTTTGCTTACCGAACGTAAAGCATCTGTACCATCGGGAAAAAGAAGGTACTGAAAAACTACTCCGGGTAAATTATCCGCCAGGTCCCTTAGGCGAAGCTGTGCCATTTTGCGATCAGTGATATCTTCGCAAATGGCTACTGTTTTGGTAGGCTTCCCATTCTTGTCCCTAATGAATGCAATATGGAGCCGCACCCAGATGATGGTGCCGTCTTTTTTGATGTAGCGCTTTTCGTTTCTATATTCCGCTTCGCCCCGGGCTGCTTTACTGAATATTTCCCAATCCTTACTCCTATCTTCTGGGTGAGTCAGCTCTAGAAATGTCATATTTCCAAGTTCTTCGGCAGTATACCCGGTAATCGTTTCATAAAATGAGTTGATCAGGATGATTCGGCCATTGGCGGGATCCACTTGGGCAATTCCGAGTGAAGCGATTTCGAAAATTGATCTGAAATTGGCTTCACTTTTCTGTAGGGAATCTTCGGCCATTTTCCGGTCGGTGATGTCTTCAGAAAGTATGGCAATTTCATCATTACCTATCGAAACAATCACCAGACGTAGCCAGGTCTGCATGGAAACAATTTCACCCACATATACATCTTCCAGAACTGTAGTATTACCTGTATTCGCTACATCCACATAGGCTTCGAAAACCTCGGAATCACGATGGGAGGGAAACACTTCAAGAAGCCTCATGCCGATGATTCGATCACGATCCGTATTATTGATCCTTGCGATTGCCTCGTTTTCATAAATCCACTCAAAATCAACAATAATCCCTTCCTTGTCCCGCACAGGCTTCAAAATGGTAAAGCCATCCGGGGACATTTCCTGAACGAGTCTAAATCGCTTTTCGCTTTTTTGGAGCTCCGCAGTGATCTCCAAAAAACGGAATTCCGTTTCCTTTTTTCTGGTAATGTCCTGAATAGCACATTCGAAAGCATAAGGACTGCCCGTTTTATCTTTGAGCAAACTCCCCTTTTGCCTTACCCATTTAATTCTACCGTCCGGTAAAATGACCCTATGTGCAAAATCAAGTGCTTCCTTTCCAGCAAATGCGGCACTTTTTGCTTTTTGAAAGGCTTCCAGATCTTCAGGATGTATAGATTGCTCAAAGTCGGCAAAGTTCAATTCAAAATCTTGCTTATTTCTGCCCAGGATTTTGAACACCTCTTCAGTACAAAAAAGGACGTTATTATCTAATTTCAACCTGCAATAACCGATTTTCCCAAGAGAGGAAATTGCTTCAAGCTGTTTGCTTTTTTCTTGTAGCAAACCCAATTGCTTTTCATGCTGGGTTACATCCTGACAGGTTACCAGCACACAGTCAAGGTCGTCAAATCTTAGTTTGTATCCATCAACTGCAAGGCGAAGCTGTTCTCCACTCTTCTTTTGATATGTAAATTCCCCAAAGTAGGTACTCCCGTCAGTATTGACCGCAAGTCCATGAGCTTCCAGAAATACAGGAATTTCATTTTCGGGCATAAGGTCTTTTTGGCTAAGCAAAAGAAATTCATCTTTTGAAAAACCAAAAAGATCCAAAGCAGACTGATTGACCTCAAGTATCTGAAAACTTTTCAGGTCATAAATCCAGGAAGGGTGTTTGTTCTGGTAGAATAAGCCACTATAATCGGGGGACTTCCTCAAACTTCACACATTTGGTTGGCATAAAATCTTTCACTCAATTTTTATCCTATCACTCAGATGACACATATCTGCTTTTCTGAAAAACCTGTCAGTTTTCGTCAGCTATCTTTTTAGCTATCTATAGAGTTCATTATCAAACGGATTCCAACTCTTTTGTTAATTAAAAAGTAGCTTTCTATTTACCGGTTTTGAATAGATAACTAAATTCACCCTTAATCTAAGGAATAAATCTAACAAATTCTAAGAAAAACCACAAACATCAGGATTAAGGTTTTCGCTTTATCCGATGTTCATAAAAATTGATTGCGGTTTTATTGATTGCTATGAAGGAAACTTCATTTACCACATAGTTCACAGAGCACACAGAGACCGTCGCGGATCGAAAGCTATGTCACTGTGTGCTATGTTGTTTAAAATTAATCCTATCCATGGTCTGTCACTCAAAGACCATCTTATCCTGCTCCACCTCTCCCCGACCCTCTCCTCTTGGAGAGGGAGAAGTTGAAAAAAATGAGAATCCATTGCAGATCGAGAATTGATCAGCCTCATAGGGGCGATTTGATTGTAGTAGAAGGTGTTTTATCGGGACCACGAGCCTCGGAGAGGCGATTTGATGGTTTGATCGCTACGCAGTAAACTTCATTCACCACATAGTTCACAGAGCACACAGAGACCGTCGCGGATCGAAAGCTATGTCACTATGTGCGCTATGTGGTTGAGAAACAATTCCCTTGCTGGGTGGGTCCGCGACAATCGGGATGTAATCCCACCCTCCTCCCTACCTGCCAATTTGTAATTGGCTCAACACCATTCCTCGCACTGCGAGCTGGACGTGGTTAATATTCTCTCTCTCTTGTTACTTTTTTCTTGACAAAACCTGTCTGCCGACAGGCAGGAAGTAACCAATCCCGATAATAATCGGGAGTCAAGAAAGTCCGATCCTATCAGCCCACAAGGCCCCGGCCGGCCCGGCGGACTTTCATTCCCCCGCGCGGTCAGAAGAAGGAATCTTTTGCAGATTTAGGATGTGGTCCACCTCTCCCCGACCCTCTCCTCTAGGAGCGGGAGAAGTAGAAAACAAAGAGCATCCCCTAAATATCCCAGTGATTTTTCCCAAACCACCTAAAAAATCTTATCTTGGTTCCAGAACAAAAAACCGACACAAATTTCTACCCCATGAAAATCCGGAATTTTGTACTTGTACCCGTTTTTTTCCTGAGCATGTTTGGATGTGTGCCGGAGGAAGAGGAAATGATCGTGGAATCCTGTGAGGGCTTTGATTTTACCATTCCGGCGCGGGATTGGATGCTGCTGCTTCCCGGGCCGGATTATGTATTCCGAAGCGGTGAAAAAACACGCAAGGTAATCTCGGATTACAGGATCTCCGAACCCTTCTTGGTCAGCACTGACCCCGACAGGATTAGAGCCGGAGAAAGCAGATGCCATGGCCTTTATAGTTCAAACCACTGGACGGAGGATCACACAGTCTATATCTTCAATGAAGTCGGCTACGGGAAATCCTCCGGTTTGGGCCACATGAATGTGGGTTTCCAACAAATGATGTTCAGCTTGGAAATCGTCAACGATACTCTGGTAGGCAAGAGAATCAATTACACAGTCGATGACACCGAGGATTACCTTTTTAAAAATTACCCCAGTCTGGTTTTGAACGGAAAGAACTACGACAAAGTCTTCAAAATCAGCCAATCCAACCCAAATACCCAGCCCCAGGAAATCTATCTGGCCAGCCGTCTGGGTTTGGTGGCATTTGTCATGAAAGACAGCCTGTGGATTGTGGATTAAGACTCCCCGGACTGGATGAATCGTTTAGGCAAAGACGCCATAAGCGCAAAGCTCAGAGGACAGTCGCAAACCATTCGTGCATTCGTGGCTTTTTATCGACCAAGGACTGAGCGATTTTGCGTATTTTAGGAATCCTCCCCCGCTTTCCCTTTTTAAATGAATAGTCACACCTGACCCATGCTTTCGAATCACTTCCTGACCGGCCTCGGCTTTGGATTATCCCTCTCCATCGTCTCTTGGATGGTCGGAATCATCGGCAACGCCCTGCTGCTGAAAACAAGCTATTACGAAAGGCTGTCCCACCTCAATTTCATCCCAAGCAAAGCCCTGAACAAAGCACTCGGAATTGGAGAGTTCAAATGGATTGTGAAAAACACCTTTTTCAGATTCCTCAATCAGGGAATCAAGGTAGAAGGCAAAAACACCGATTTGAGCGCCATCCGCCATCAGATGACCCTTGCCGAGGTTAGCCACCTGATTGGATTTCTTTTCGTGGCTGCCTTTGCACTGTTCCAGACATTCAATATAAGCCTTGTTTTCGGACTCAGCATGATGATCCCAAATTCCATTCTCAACGCCTACCCCTCCCTACTTCAGCAAGAAAACAAAAGAAGAATCGACAAAGTCCTCAAGCGTCATGAATCCCGGTAGCGGATCCAAAAGGCTGTAGTTAAAAGGCAAAATGACTGAATCTACCCTGCTGTTTGTTCGCAGGTTTTTGCGCAGAAATGAAAGGTCTAGCCCCCACCATAATTTGTTCTCCCTGGGCCATTCCTTCTCCATAAATTGAACCGTGGACCCTGAGGTTCGAATTAGGAGCGCAAAAAAAATTGACGGTTCAGATGGAATCGCACACCCTCAATAAAACAGTGCCCAGTTCAGAGAAACAGTCAAGAGGACATCAATGCCATAAATGCTTCCGATCCGATGTCCCAAACTGTTGGGTAATCCTTTTCACGCCAAGCCGCCTCCATCCCACCGTCAATAATGATATTTTGGCCCACGATAAACCTTGCTTCCTCGCTGATCATGAATTTTACAAGGCCAGCGATATCCGAAGGTTTGGCGAAGGAGCCCAACGGCTGTGGGAGTTTTCGAATGATGGGTCCTTTTTGAGGATCTGCCAAGTCCTTTTCCAAAAGGGGGGTCAATACGGGGCCCGGTGAGATGGCATTCATCGTGATCCCACGACCCGCCCAGTTGGATGTATGGGCTTGGCTTCTCATCCATCGGAGGATAGCAAGTTTACTGACTTGATAGGCCATGGGATTCGTTTCACCCAATGAGGCAACGGCGGCTTCGAAATTGTCCTCCAACAAATCCGCCACAGGTGCCTCCGGAATCCCAGGCGTAATCACCACGGAATTGGAGGCGGTGATCAGTACGCTAGCACGCTCGTTGGCGGCAAGGACATCTCGAAGGCCTTCCAAAAGCACTACCACACCAAAATAATTCAATTGAAACACAAGCCTCACATTTGGGTTGTCAATTCCTGCATTGGCAATAAACCCATCTAGCCTTCCCCGGGAAAGTTCCTTGACTTCAGTAACAACCCGGATTCTTTCGTCTTGTCTTGTCAAATCCCCTTCCACTTCCGCTCCTTTTCCCGGAAGGTCAATTCCAATGATTTCATTTCCCGATTGTTCCAGCAAAGTCCGAAAAGCCAAACCCATGCCTGATTGGCTTCCGGTAATCGCAATGATTTTCTTCTTCATCCTGTTTGGTTAAAATATATCCGTCCTTTTGCCCAAGGCCAATTGTCAAATCTGCCCCGGTTGACTGCAGGAACTTTGAACTGAGGATTCAATCCGAACTTTTCCTCTTCAAAACAGCTCTATCGCGAGAACAAACTTCTGATTCAAGTTGCAAAGGATAGAATGCTTCCATTTACCTGTGGGTAACCTTCATAAATCCATCCTACAAAAACCGCGGTTTGCGAGACCTGAAAAACCACCGCAAGCATCCATCATTTTTTCCGGATTTGATGTTCAGATACCGGAAAATGAAGACGATTCACAGCTCAAGGACCGCCTACTTTTCACCCATCCGAAGGCTTCCCCCTTCTTGCCTTGGGGGAAAATCAGCGAGTGATTTGCTGTGTTCGCGAATGAGGTCCTGTACCTGACCACCCCAGGCTACGCCAAGCTTCATCGCTATTTCGCGGGATTTCCAATCATCGTGCCGCTCAAACGGATCGGCCCTGAGATTGAACATCAAGGCACTTGGCTTGTTGTAGTCGAAAAATCCCTCACGCTGCATGTTGTGGGATTTCCAGTTCCCAATCCGAATTGCGGTGAGTTCCTTTTCGTTATAATAGAGAATAAAATTCCGATTGGAAGGCCCCTGTCCTAACCAATGGTTGAGATTATTGACCCCATCGATGTATACCTTGTGGCTCTTTTTGAGTTTTTCATGCAGGTTATCCACGCCCGCGGCAGCAGCCAAGGTCGTGAAAAGGTCGGTCTGGTCCTGGATGCCATTGGAAACTGAGCCACCTTTGATCTTTGATGGCCAACGAACCAACAATGGCACCCGTACGCCGCCTTCCCAGGTAGTAGCTTTCTCAGAGCGAAAAGGGGTTGTACCACCGTCGGGGAACCAATCTGACATTGGACCGTTGTCGGCTGTGAACAGGACGATTGTATTGTCGGCAACGCCGAGGTCTTCGAGTTTCTGCAAAAGCTCACCCACCATCATATCCAACTCCATCATGCCGCTCCCAAACAGATCAAACTCGGAGGAATAGGGTGTAGCAAGATTTCTGCGCTCTGGCCTCATGTGGGTGTAGATATGCATACGGGTGGGGTTATGATAGACGAAAAATGGTTCCCCTGCTTTGACGGCACGCTCCATAAAATCCATTGCGCGGGCATTGAACTCGTCGTCGACAGTCTCCATTCGCTTGGGATCCAATGGCCCGGTATCTTTGATGATTTGCTTTCCCACCTTTCCAAAGCGTCCATCTACCTTCGGGTCATCCACATTCGTTGCCTTGCAATCCAACACGCCTCTGGGTTTATAACGCTGATCAAAACCAGGATCTTTTGGCCAAGAAGCAAGAAAAGGCTCTTCTTCGGTATTAAGGTGGTAGAGGTTACCATAAAACTCGTCGAATCCGTGCACCGTAGGCAAGTGCTCATTCCTGTCGCCCAGATGGTTTTTTCCAAATTGTCCCGTCCTATAACCCAATGGTTTGAGGATTTCCGCCAAGGTAGGATCCTTTTGACTCAACCCAATGGGCGAGCCTGCCATTCCAACAGTAGTTAATCCAGTTCTTATCGGCAATTGACCGGTGACCATCATGGCACGGCCGGGTGTGCAGGAAGGCGCGGAATAATGGTCGGTAAACAACATGCCCTCTTTCGCAAGACGGTCTATGTTGGGGGTGGGTACCATCATCCCGTGGCTGTAGGCACCGACGTTCCAGATTCCAACGTCATCGGTACAAATCAACAAAATGTTGGGCCTGTCGGATTTCTTTTGACCATATGCCACGGCGGTGGCAATAAACAGCAGCAAGGTGGCTAGTCTCAGCATATTTTGGGGAGGAAATTTTGGAAATGAATGACTTTGGAAGATAAAATGTACGCAAATTCAGAATCCAGAAAAAAAAAAATTTTTTGTTAAGTTTTAAGAAAACAAAATCCAAAGAACTGATCCAGATTATCCGAAAAAACTCCCAAGAAACATGACGATGCTTATTGTTCTTCCTGACATTAGGGAACCACGGTGTCGACCCAGTCAAGACTTCCAAAAGGCCGTTATTTGGGTTTAAAGCTATCTTTCATTCTGGGACCATTTCTTTCGTTTATTAGATTGAAGGAATTCAGGTTTTGATGGACAAATCGAAAAATCTTCCAAAACATTTGTCCCGACACTTATGGGAGATTTGGAAAACGAAATCATTGTAGATATCTTTTTCGCTTGATAATTCCTTCGCATATGATTACGCGCCTTTTGATTGTCTTTTTGGGCTTGGGGCTTTTCTCATGTATCAGTACCCCTACTCCTCCCCCGGACCCGATGGAGGAGGTCCGGTTTATCGGACGGACCCAAGTTTCCTTTCTCAACAGGGAAGCCACCCTCCTCCAACTCGAAGTGCGCTCAGAAGACCTCAGCAGTCAGCGCACGGTCGAAGTTCGTATCATGAAGCCATCGATACCGTCCAAAGGCGCCCTGGTGCTGAGTTCCGGCGGATTTGGCACAAACTTCTATGGCATCGGCTTGGAAACCAACACTACCTTGGACTTTGCGCTTAACCTTGGTCTGGAGACTTTCGAGATTAGGTGGCAGGGTTCAGAAGGCTGGGGTACGGGCATTGCGGGCGCAGGCTATCCGAAGGCGGTAAGGGCTTATGGCGTCATCCTCCGCTATTTGAAGACAAGTGAAATGACAAAGCCCGACAATATCATTGCCCATGGAGGAAGTGGCGGTTCCTTCCAAATCGCTTATGGATTGAGCCGTTTTGCCTTGGAAAATGATATACACCATGCCATACTCGTCGCAGGTCCACCAACGGCAGATCTGCCAAAGGGGATTTTTGGAGACAAAAATGGGGATGCATTTTGGCCGGATGGATTGGGGGGATTCCGAATCACCGACTATATCCACGGCTGGGACGGTAACGGCAACTATTGCCAAAACCGAAACCAAACACCTCCCCAATTTGTGTTGGATGCCCTCGACGAATCCTCGCTTCTTTCTACCCGCATTCCACCCGAATTGGACTACAGCACCAACCTCATCTTCATCAACACCAATGATGTGACTAACGCCGACGGACAGGGACGTCTGTTCTTTGATGCTGTCAAAAGCAAAAAAGAATGGCATTTTCTTCCCGAGGAGACTTCCCATGATGTAGCGGGCATCCCAGCCGGCGCCCAAAAAATCAGGCAGGTGTTACAGGAAATTCTTTAAAATATTCCGCTCCATTCCGATGAAAATTCGCTTTAATCTGTTTTTAGCCTTCATTGCAGCTATCCAAATCTGCAACGGACAAACGACCCCCGCCAAGGAGTTCCATGACGAGGACTTCAATTGGACCATTTTGATTCCCGAAAACTTCCAAACCGTCAGTACCGAGGAATGGACCAAAATGCAGAACCGGGGAGCGGAAGCCATTGAGGATACCTTTGGAGAGGAAATCATCAATCAAGCCAAGACGATTTTTGTGTTCCGAAGCAACCAATTCAACTACTTCGAGGCAAATTATCAGCCATTTGATCCCGAAGTGGACGGTGATTATATCGAGTCCTGCAAAAATGTCAATGCACTGATTTATGAGACATTTGCAACCCAAATACCGGATGCCAAAATAGATACCGCATCTTCGGTGGAAAAGATCGGCAAACTCGAATTCCAGACCCATACCATGAAAATCGTCCTTCCCAACAAGATGGTGATGCACCAGATCATGTACAGCCGCCTTTTTGGAAAGCGTGAGTTTTCGGTCAACATCATGTTTGTCGACCCGAAAAAAGGACAACAAATGCTCGATGCTTGGAAGAATTCAAGGTTTTCAGACTAAATTCAGAATCCTGGGTCCGTCCAAGGCTATGACTCGATTTCGCTTTGTAAAAAGGTAATTGGGAAATGAAGGATGTGTATTCGAGCCGAAATCCTCCAAATGTCGGTTGATTAGGCGATGGAATTCCCGATTAATTATGCTCACAAACTTTAGAAAAAACTTAATGAAAAAAAGTCTAACGGTAATTGCCTTCTTTATTTTCCAGCTGATTAACTCAGCCCATGCCCAAACGATCGAATCCTTGGCGAAGGAACTCCCGCCCTACTTCTCCATCCTGACTACTTGGGGGGTGAGACCCGAATGGGATGAGAAATCGGAAAATATCTATTTTTTGAATAAGCTCGTCGGTGACGTGTTTAAAATCAACATAGCCACCAAAGAGGTTTCCCAAGTCACCTCCGGGTTCTATCACGGCGGCATCCACCGCGTATTGTGTCTTTCTAATGGGGATTTGCTTTTGGCCATGGGCTCCAACATTTTTGACGCGACCAATCCCGAGAAGGACAGGCATGCGGGACTCGGACTGTACATTCTCACCAAGGAAAACCCTAGCAAACCCTATCCGCTGAATGCCTTTTGCGACGAGGGTCCCGCGGTATCAAAAAATAGCCTGAAGATAGCTTGGACGCTTCAGGGACAAAGGGAAATAAAAATGGGGGAAATACACTATGTGGATGGTGTCCCACAGCTGAAGGACGTAGAAACGATCATCTCCTACAATGACTCCTCAGCCTATGTTAGGCTGGAAACTCAGGATTTTAGGCCAACCAATGACGAAGAATTGATCTATACCCACTATTGGGGAGATGAAAGAGATCAGTACTTTAATTCCCAGGTGTTTGGATTCAATTTGGTTACGAAGAAGACAACCAAGTATACGGACCTTCCGAAAAGCTACAATGAAGCAGAAGGGATATTCCCAGACGGAGAATACATGGTAATCGAAAGTGATCGGCACCAGCCCATGGAGGAAAGGAACAAGTATAAACTCGATATATACAAACTCAAACTGGATGGCAGCGGGGAAGTTGAGCGCTTGGCCGATTTTTCCACCCGATATTTCAACAAGATCAAATCGGATAATCCTGTGGTCAACAAACATGGAAACCTTATCGCCCACCAGTTCGGCTATCAGAAAGGCGCGGGAGATGGACGGGGTATCTTCCTTTTTGATCTAGATGCATACGAAAGGCACAAGATGAAAAAGTGAGATCGAAGGCTAATAATGGCGACAAAATCCCCATCATGGTCTGTCTCCCAAAGACCATGAAAGTCTATACCCCGCACTTGTATCGCACGAGCAAATCATCCTGTGGGGATGATGTTGTTTTGCTTGTTTTCAAGCACCCAAGAAACCTGGTTTAGCCAAATTTTCGAACGATTCCCTCCTATGCGGAAACCACGGCAGGCTCTGTTATTGGTTTTTTCCCTAGCTCTTTGAGCATTCTCGTATGTGCGACAATGGCTTGGGCAAAAGTATCTTTCGATTTGTAAGGCAATCCAAATTCCCGCGCGGTGCGTTCCACGATCTTGGCAATTTTCCGGTAATGCACATGGCAGATATTGGGAAAAAGGTGATGTTCCACCTGGTAATTGAGCCCGCCGACATACCATGAGAATATCTTATGTCTTTGGCCAAAATTGGTCGTCGTATGGAGTTGGTGGATCGCCCAATTGTTTTCAAGATTGCCCTCCATATCGGCAACGGGATATTCTGTTCCCTCAACCACATGTGCAGGCTGGAAGATGATGGCGAGAATAAATCCTGCCACAAATTGCATCAGCAAGAAGCCCAACAAGACATGTCCCCAACCTACCGGAAGCAGCACCATGGGAAGTATGACCACGTAACCCGCGTAAATCAATTTGCTGATGAGCATTACCGCCCATTCCCGCCGGATGGATGAATTTTGGCGTTCAACGAAACCTTCTTGGTTGTATCGAGTGAGCCGTTGAAAATCCTTGAAGGTGATCCAAACCAAGGTAAGCAAGCCGTAGAAAAACCAGGCATAAATGTGCTGCCAACGGTGCATCGGCTTCCAATCAGAGCCTGGCGCCATCCGCAGGACACCCCTTGGACTGATATCTTCATCCACGTCGTGCACATTGGTATAGGTATGATGCAATACGTTGTGTTGGATTTTCCAGTTGAAAGCATGACCGCCGACAACGTTCAGGGAAAAACCGAGCAGGTTATTTACCCAAGCCTTGTTGGAATAGGCTCCGTGGTTGGCATCGTGCATCACCGACAAACCAATACCGGCTGTGCCTAGGCCCATGATAAAATAGAGCCCATAGAATACGGGCAGGTTTGGGAATGTTCCTGTGATCAGGAAAATGTATGGAACAAAAAACAACGCAAACATAAACACAGTTTTTACCACCATTTCGGTATTGGCAGTACGTTGGATGTTGTTATTCTTGAAATACGCATTCACGCGTTGCGTAAGCGTGGCATAAAACTCGGACTGCCCTCGGGCGAACTTAGGTGTATTCTTCATTCGGATGATTAACTTGACTAGCAAGGTAAATAAAACTTCAACGATATTTATCAGTTTGAAAAAATAAATACCCGAGACTCCGGTTAAAGTCAAAAAGTATTTCTGGATTTAGTCTGTCTCGAGTCCGTTTCCAATTTGCCAATCCTTCTTCATTCATCCATGAGGAGCCTTTACTGTGGAAATAGAAGTAGGCCCGTCCATGTATATGGAATTTACCAAAACAAATACGAGGGACTTCTCCAATACCATTCACAACGGGCTAATGGAAAATGCGCCCCCCCCTAGTGGCTTTAAAGATGAATATGCCTCAACCGTTTTTCATTTGACATGATTTCATCGACATGGCTTTTGCTTTGGTCTTGGGATACCATCTCGCTGAGGATGTAGAATGCTTTTTCCCATTTATATTTACAAATCCCCAGAAAACCATTTTCGCCAAAAGGCTGAATCCTATGCAAAAATCACTTCTCTTCACCCTTCTTGCTCTTGTCGCATTGTCGTGCCAAAGGGTCCTTAAACCCTCGGGCTGGGACACCAGCCAAATCGAAATCGTGCGGGATGAATTTGGGGTACCACATATTTTTGGAAAGACGGACGCCGATGTGGCTTATGGCTTGGCCTGGGCACATGCGGAAGATGATTTCGAAACCATCCAAAAGACCGTCTTGGCCGGAAAAGCATTGTTGGGACGGGTCTACGGGGAGCAAAGTGCGGGTGTTGATTTCTTTGTCCACTTACTCGAAACCAAGCAAATTGCCGAGGAAAAATATGAGTCAAGCTTTTCGCCCGCGTTCAAAAAGGTGCTGGAAGGCTATGCCGCTGGACTGAATGATTATGCATTGACCCATCCCGAGGAAGTGCTGTATGCCCCCGCTTTTCCGATCAATCCCCGGGAGATGCTATCCGCCTATATCCTATCGCTAGCCCAAATGTCTGGTGCTGACCGTGCGGTGCAGCAAATTGTCGGCGGGACTGTTGACTTGATTCCCGAAGACCAGAATCCCAAAGGCTCGAATGCCATCGCCATCCATTCCTCCAGGACCGATTCCGGAGAGACTTTCCTTGCAATCAACTCCCACCAGCCTTTGGAAGGACCCGTGGCCTGGTACGAAGCACATCTGCAATCAGAAGAGGGATGGAACATCGTAGGGGGACTTTTCCCAGGTGGCTCGATGGTATTCCATGGCGTAAACGAACATCTGGGCTGGGCGCATACCGTAAATACACCTGACTTTCTCGACCTGTACCAACTTGAGATCAATCCAGAAGATGAGGATGAATACATGGTCGACGGGGAATGGCTTAAAATGGAGTCCAAATACGTCTGGCTGAAAGTGCGACTTTGGGATTGGATCACGCTACCAATTCCGAAGAAAGTCTGGAAAAGCATCTATGGACCAACTTTGGTCACGGAGCAGGGTGCATTCTCCATACGTTTTGGAGCCTTGCAGCAAGTCGGTGCACCCGAACAGTGGTGGAGAATGAACAAGGCGAAGAATTTTGCCGAATGGGAAGCTGCCATGAATACCATGCAGCTCACCAATTTCAATACCGTCTACGCCGACAAGTACGACACGATTTTTTATGTCAGCAATGGTCTGCTACCGAAGCGAAAGCCCGGCCATGACTATTCAGGGACTGTCCCGGGAAATACCAAAGAGACGCTTTGGACCGAATTTCATGCCTTTTCCGAGCTTCCCCAGCAGGTAAATCCTCCATCCGGCTACCTATTCAATACAAACCATTCGCCATTCCGAGCAAGCGCTTGGGCGGATAACCTTGATCCAGAAAACTTCCCCAAAGAAATGGGCTTTGTTGACCGGGACAATAACCGCTCCCTGAGATTTCGGGAACTGATGCCCGATGCGGGAAGCATCAGCTATGAGGTTTTCGAACGGATCAAATTTGATCAAACCTTGCCTCATAAACAGGCCTTTCGGACGGATATGGAAATCTTGTTCAAATTGGACACGGCAGCATATCCGGATTTGAAGAAACAAATCCTGACGCTCGCGACTTGGGACAAATCGGCCGGAATAGATAGCGAAGGAGCGAGCCTTTTTGCTTTTATCTATTACTACTGGTGGGATGAATTTGCAAAAGCAGGCAGAAGTTTCGACACCATCCTGACCGAAAAAGAGGCCATTCAAGGCATTCGTGCAGCAAAATCACATTTTGAGACCCATTTTGGAAAGTCCCTGGTGCCTTTGGGAGCATACCAAAAATTGGTGCGTGGAGACAAGTCCTTGCCTCTGTGGGGAATTGACGATGTGTTGGCGGCCATGCGCACATCCCCTTGGGAAAATGGCATGCGGAAAGGTGTTCAGGGGGAATCTTACATCATGATGGTGAAGTTTGGCGACGGATTGCCGGAGATCGAAACGATCAATGTCTTTGGGGCAAGCAATCGTCCCGAAAGTCCCCATTACGCTGACCAAATGGTGCATTTTCTGAATCGGGAACTCAAGCCCATGAGTTTGGACAAAGCTACCGTACTGAAATCCGCGAAAAGAAGGTACAGGCCCGGAGGGGATGTTTTTTCCGCCCGGCAATACTAACGGCACGAATGCACCAAATCCGAAAACATGTATATTTGGAAGCTTTTTGAATCGTAATCCATGACCACACGACAGCCTGCAGAGCCTTCAAGACTCGGAAACCTCCTACTGCAGGCGGGAGTGGCACTCATCAAATCGGGTGCTGGCAGCAGCAGGGTGGTGAGCAACTTGTCGCGATTTGCCATGGCCTATGGGTATGAAGCCAATATCGATATGGGCACCCGCAATGTCTCAATTTCCCTCCACCTGGAAAATCAGGAAAACATCTTCTCCGGCTCGCGGAGCATAGCCACACTTCCCGGAGCCAATTTCAGGGTTGTCTCTGCGATCAGCAAACTCAGTTGGGATGTGATCGAGGAAGACATCAATATGGATATGGTGGAAGAAAGACTCAAGAAAGCCAAGGAAATGCCCATGTACAACCGGTATTTGATCCTGCTGTTGGTAGGATTGGCAGGTGCTGCGTTTTGTTTCACGTTTGGCGGCAACGCCACGGAAATGGCGATCACGTTTGCCGCCACTTTTATCGGATTATATCTGAAGCAGGAATTGGTCCGCAAGAAGTTTAACCCCTTTTTGGTCACTTACGCGAGTGCGGTAGTTGCTGCCACCGTCATCGGTATCTTTTGGAAGATAGGCGTGGATTCCAAATTGGACCATGCGTTCGCGACCTGCATCCTGTTTTTGATTCCCGGGGTACTCATGATCAATGCATTCATAGACCTAATGGACGGATACATCATCAATGGACTCGACCGGGGGATCAATGCCCTGATGCATGCATTTGCGATCGCCTCCGGCTTGGCGACGGTACTCTATATTTTTGGTGCAAGGTGATGGTGGATTGGCTGGACATAGTCTTGAAGGGTTTTTGGTGTGGCGTGGCCGCGATGGGATTCGCTGTACTTTTCAATGCACCGACTCGCGCCTTACTGGCCATTTTCCTGTGCGCTTTTGTGGCTGGGCTGATCAAGTTCTCAATATTCAATCCCATTGTAGGCGGTGGCATTATCCTGGCCTCGGCGTTGGCGGCGACTGCGGTAGGTTTTGCGAGCATTCCCGTCTCCCATTGGCGACACGTGCCTCCCGTGGTTATCGGGATACCCGCAGTGATTCCCTTAATCCCAGGTTCATTCGCCTACAGAACGATCTTGGGTTTGATCAATTTTATTTACAACACAGAGGTAGAGGTGTTGACCAGGATGGTTCACAACGGACTGATGACACTATTCATTATCCTGGTACTGGCCTTGGGCGTGACACTTCCCATGCTTTTGTTCAGGATCGAAAGTGTCAAGAATTTCAGGCTTTCCACATTTTTTAAAAAAGGTCAATAAATCGCCCCGCATGTCTTTATATTTATCGGATGCAGGCTATTTTCCGTCATGTTTTTTGTAACTTTCATATTGTCCGTCTGTCGATTTTATCCATTCGAAGCATGACAGTTATCATATTTCTCCAAAGGTTTAATCATAATCTTCCCGTATTCGAAAACCTACATTTGGACAATGGATGATTCTTTCAGAAAAAGTGGAAATCGCGATAAACTGATTATTTGAACAAAAACACAACAACATAAACCATTGAAGACAATGAAAAAGCCAATTATTTTGATCTTATTGATGTTGATGGGCGGATTTGGATTTGCCCAGGGTCTCCGTATCAACACGTACGCGGGCTATGTTTTCCCTGACCGCTTCGACAATTATTATTCCTCAAACTCTTATGCGCAAGGACAAATCCAAGATGGTTTTCGATGGGGTGTGGGCTTGGAGTATGCCATTCCCGGCAATCGTGCAATAGAACTCCAATACAAAAGGCAGGACACTACTGCCCCCACTACTTACAGGGATCCAAGTATCGGCGGTGGTGGCCTCAATACTGCCAACTTCGACGTAGGTATCAATTGGATCATGTTGAATTTCACCAATTATATCCCTGTCAATGAGACAGTGGAGCCATTTCTTGGAGGCGGTCTTGGCATGGGAATTTTTGATGTGAGAAATCCCGACAACGGAAGGACCAACAATGCGACGAAATTTGCTTGGAATATCAGGGGCGGCTCCAATTTTTGGGTCGCAGAAAATGTAGCCATTAGGATTCAGGCCTCTTTGTTTTCGGCGGTCCAATCGATGGGCGGTGGATTGTATTTTGGTACAGGCGGTGCGGGTGCCGGCGTGACGACCTTTTCCACCATGTACCAGTTTGGGTTTGATGGAGGCTTGGTATTCAGGCTTCCGGGGAAATAAGGGAATTGAGATTAGACATTTGAGACCGGGGAAAGCGGATGATATCGAGTTTTCCCCGGTTTTACTTTTTAAATATGGACGAGAGAACTTCACCTATTGCGAACCAGCATTTCCCTTCTGCGTTCAGGAAAAAGATTCCCTTCACCGTGTTACCCACTAAACTGCCCCTTGGTTTTACATACGTATTCTTGGTTTTGAAGAAATATTTTCCAACTTGCCTATTCTAGTTAAAAAAACAAACAATTTGCTATTGCCTATGAAAACTCGGCTTATTGTCATCATCGCATTATGGGCCATCAGTTCAGGTGCAGTCGGACAGAATTTCGGCTTCGCAAGGGTATTTGATGAAAAAGGGATGAAGATTGCAAAAGGCAAGGTCGTGTCTGTGACGGAAAGCCTCCTGCAACTAAGAAGAAACGGACAGGTAATTGATCTACCTGTGTCGGACATCTTCAGCATCAAGACAAAGCGGTCCGCGGGAAATAACATTGCTGTCGGGGCCGGTGTCGGGGCAGTGACAATGGCTATCTTGGGGATAGTGAGTGCTGATGAGGATGCATATATTTTCGCTTATAACGAAACAGAGGGAGCTGCGTCAGGACTACTTTTGGGAGCTCCAATGGGGGCCGCTGTTGGAGGAATTACTGCATTGTTCAAAGGTTCTAGAACCTTTGATATTGGAGGGGATGGAGCAAAGATGAAAGCATTCGAAACCTATTTGCTCTCAGTCAAAAAATAACTCCAACTGGCATCAATACTCATTGATAATCAGCTTTTTCCCAGTGGCTTTCGGATCTATTTCGTAGGCACGATTTTCCCTGGAATATCCCAAATCATTCATGAACATTACAAACTTCCTCCCTCCCTCAACGCTAAACACCTGCCAATCAAGGATAGATTTGGGATCATTGGCGCAGGGCCAGGAAAGTGCGGGAAAAAAGTATGGATCCTCATTTTCCCAATATCGGAGATGAACTTCCTCCATCCGCTCAAATGCCTGTTCAAGCTCAAGTTTTTCCTCATGATGCATGCGGTTGACGGCACATTTCTCTTCCAGAAATTCTTTCACCAAGGCGAGCAAAGCATCATCCTGTTGGAGGGAAACGTGATTTTTGGGTAGAATGGTCTGCTGTACCTTTCCGTCCCTGAGCACCTCGATCTCCATCAGCGCGAAATAGATGATCGTCTCATCCTGTCGCTTGAAGTCCGTTGCATTGGCGTCCACCTGTACCCCAAAGAGTGCGAGGAGTGAAAGGCCTGATTCTGTTGTAGCCCGGAATTTGGCCTTTTGGTATGCTTCAGGTAGGGATTGCCGAAATGCCGCTACCCTATCGCTGAGCCTTTTGTCGATGGATGCATTTTGGTCTGCCCACAGGAATGTCTTGTCCTTCAAATTGAATGTCCCCAACACTTTCGGCTGCGCGATGACCTCCAAGCCCTTTTCCTCCACGGTATAGGTCAAGGTACCCATGTCCTGGTCAAAAAGGTATGGATTCAATGGTGACATACCCCAGGATATCGTGTGGTACATGTTTCGTAGGCCCATCTCCGCTGCAGCGCCTGCCGTTGCAGTCTCCAGTTCAGCTTGTCCTTTGGCAGGAATGCCAGAAATAAGCAAGATGAGGGTGCCTAGAATTCGAATGAAAAACATGGAAATAGTGTTGTAAGTTGCTTGGGAATATCAAAGGTTTTGCGCGATGACGCACCTGGCAGTCAAGTTCGGGAATAATCAAATTGAGGGCAAATGGAAATGGTAATGGGTGAGGGTCAAAATGGGATATTCCTTCCCCAGTCTCGGACTGTGAAGGGAAAATGAGGAAAAAACATCCGAACCACTATCTTTGATTGCAAGTAAAAAGTAAAAACCATGAATACAAAACTATTGATGATGGCAAGCGCTATACTCATGGGCATCGCCGGCATCGTGCTGAGCTTTGGTCCACAAGAGGTTTTGTTAGGACTTGGCCAAGATTCCAACCAGATATCCGTCATTGCGCTTCAACTAATGGGTGCACTTTATTTTGGCTTTGCCATCACAAACTGGATAGCAAAAGGGACAATTATTGGCGGTATTTATGGCAGGCCGATCAGTATTGGAAACTTCACGCACTTTTTTGTCGGGGGACTCGCACTGGCCAAAGCCTATATGAATGAAAGCAAGCTCCCCTTGATTATTCTATTGGTGGCCATCATCTACCTGGTTTTTGCGATCCTTTTTGGATACGTCCTACTTAACCACCCAAAAAAACAGATGTAAGAATGCAGGTTGCTGCCTCTCTCCTTTCTTCCTGATTGCAACGTTCGGGTTTCCGGCTCTCCGGAAATACTTAGCCTCATTTCTTCATGGGCTTGGACCGATACAGTTTCCTTTGAACCTAAGTCAGGCTCAGATTCGATATCGTTGGCAAAAATCCCAGTCCGTGTTTTTGGAGAAAAATCAAATTTTGATACTTTTAAGTGAAGGGCTTTGGGTCGAATCACCAAACTTTCCCGTTCGGCTTGATCTTCACTTTATCGATCCTGTTTGGCCAGCCTGCGTGAATTTGTAAACATGAGAAATGAGATTTTGAAAAGCAGACAACATGACCCGCGCATCAACTACCGCGGCAGCAGCGCGTCAAGGCTCGACAACCTGACCGACGCGGTATTTGGCATCGCCATTACCCTCCTGATCTTCAATCTTTCCAATCCCAATTCCTTTGCAGACTTGTTGACATTTACCAAAACGCTTCCCGCGTTTTTGATCAGCATTTCGTTTATCGTCCTGATATGGAATGAGCATCTTGACTTTTCCGAAGTTTATGCTTTCCAAGACACAAGGCTTACTATCCTCAACACGGTATTTATCGCATTGGTGATTTTCTATGTGTACCCATTGCGATTTTTGACACTGTTCCTCACCAATTTCTTTTTCAGTACGGATATCGCGGTAAGTATCAGGGGCGACCAAGTCCCCTACCTGATGATGTACTATGGTTTTGTGGCATTTGCGCTGTATTTTATCCTTTACTTGCTATATCACAGGGCCAATGCGTTGAAAAATGAACTTGATTTAAATCCCTTCGAAGTGTTTTACACTTCCTCGCAAAAGAAAAGACTGCTGATTTTGTTTTCCGTACCCCTCTTGTCCATTTTGGTGACAGCCGTCATGAATCAATTTTCATTTGTCTGGGCTTCGGTTTTTGGGGGGATCACCTACTTTCTGTACACGCCTTTAATGATTTGGTGGCATAGGGACTTTTTGAAAAAATCAAAAGAATTCGGGCATGTATAGTTTTGTAAATAGTTCACTTGGTTGGTTTCATTTGGCCGCCTCAGTGGTGGCGATGGCGGCAGGTGCCTATATCCTTTTTGCTACAAAAGGAACCAAGAACCATAAAAAAATCGGCTACATCTATGTCTTTTCTATGGTCTTGATTTGTGGCTCGGCTTTGGGAATTTACAACCTTACAGGCCGTTTCGGCATGTTCCATATACTTGCATTCCTTGGTTTTGGGACGCTGATCGCGGGAATGTTGCCATTGTTGGTCAAGGGTATCCGGAAAGACTTTCGCGTCTTTCACCTTTGGTTTATGTACTATTCCGTATTGGGACTCTATGCGGCTTTCGCATCTGAATTGAGCGTTCGGATTCCTGATAAACCATTTTACACGATGGTGGGGATAGCCACGGGAAGCATATTTGTATTGGGCTCTTTTTTCATTTTTTGGAAAGAAAAAGTTTGGAGCCGGTACTTGTTGAAATAGCAGACTTTGTCCGGACAAATAAAAACCAACCTTACTCATTTCTTAAGTGAAAATCTGAAGTGAACTATTGTAATCCACTATAAATCACGGTAATATATTTTCACCCCCTGCTTTTTTATGATTATCTTTCTGCATCAGGTCAAAACATTATTTCAGTGATGTCTTCGACAGCTTTCATGAATTTTCTTGATTAGATTGAAAATGATCAATTGTGTGTCCAGAAAAACCAACCTTTCGATTTTAGGGCTTTTGCTCGCAACCTTTTCTGTATGCCTCGGACAGCAAGTCAAGAGCTTCGACAATGGTTCCTATAAACTCTTTTATGAGGAATTTGGCGAGGGTCCGCCGATGTATATCCTATCAGGTGGACCGGGCGAGTCCCCCGACCATCCCTACCGACAAATCGTCGACAGCCTCAAGTCGAGCTATACCTGCATCCTTGTGCACCAGCGGGGAACAGGCCTGTCGCGGGATATCCCAATCAATGAAAGCACCATTGGCATCGAGCACTATTCCCAAGACCTTGAACTCTTGCGCAAAGCCCGTGGGGATAAGAAAATCTCATTGTTGGGAATTTCCTGGGGCGGTATGCTTGCGATGAATTATGCGGCTACCTATCCGGATTTCGCTTCAAACCTGATTTTGGTCTGTTCGGGACCGCCCTCATACCGCCTTTGGAACGTGCTGTATGACAATCAATTCTCCCGACGCTCGGTCTCTGAACTGGATTCCATGAACCAACTCCAAAAAATATTTTCAAGCAAATCCGAAAAAGAACTCGACTCTCTTAAGATAGCCTGTCCGGACTGCCCTGAGGTCTCGGCATACAAGGAGTTCATACTCTTCCATGTTCGTGCAATGTATTACGACCGGAGCAAAGTATCCCGTGCTTTGTACGAGAAGGAATTCTATGATTTCAACTTTCAGGTGATCCCTATCATCGACAAACAAATCGTTGAATCACGATTTGATATCCGGGAAAAGCTGAAGAACCTGGAAATCCCCGCTCTGATCGTTTACGGGCGTCAAGATGACCAAGGGGAATCGACGTTTTTCGAACAAATAGAAAGCCTGAAGTTGGCCGAGGTACATGTCATAGAACAATGTGGACACGAAATCCTCGAAGAAAAACCACTTGAATTCTTCAGGATTTTGAAGGACTATGTGCGGCGGACAAGGGATTGAAGAACACATCAATAAGGTCAGGTATATTGGTGACAACCTTCGAAGAAGAAAACAAGTAAGGCTACAGCTCGTTATTCTTCCAAAAGCAAAAAACAATCATGAAGACGAAGATTCAGTTTGTCGTATTTCTGTTGGGTATGCTTACTTCCATTACTGGCTTTTCGCAGTCAAATGTCTATTATCGCGACGCCAACGGAACCATCAAAGATCAAAAAACCTATAACGAACAAAAGGATAAAGCCTTGGCGTCGATGCTGGAATTCTCCAAGTCCATGAATATCTATGAAGAACTGGATCAGGAATTCAACCGAAACGACTCTTTAGTCTATTCATACAAATGGCATTTTACGGATAATGTCGACCGGACCAAGGCAGAAATCGAAAGGAAGAAAGCACTGATAGGGAAAGTGTTTCCGATAAATGCCGTAAAGACCTTGGATGGCAGGGTTGTCAGCATCGATGATTTCAAAGGCAAGCCCACACTCGTCAACATGTGGTTTACCACCTGTAAACCATGTATCGAGGAAATGCCCGTATTGAATCAGATGCAGGCCGAAAACAGTGATCGATTTAACTTTTTGTCGATCACCTTCGAATCCGAATCTGCAGTCCGAAAGTTTTTGAAACGGTTTGACTTCGAGTTTGAACATATCGTGGACTCCGATGAACTGACTTCGGACCTTGGGTTCCAGAGTTTCCCGGTAAACCTCTTTTTGGATAAAGAAGGCAGACTTCGTGTGATCGAAGGGAATATTCCCTACAAGAAAAATGAGAACGGAGAGCTCGAAATCTCCGACGGCGCAGAGTTTTTGGCGATCCTGGAGGGGCTTTTGTAAGGAATCAGGGTTTTGTTTACCACTCCCAAGCGCATTCCTTGTAACAACCGAGCGGTTTTCCCCACCACGTGCGGATCCTTGAAGAAAATAAGAAGGTTCACCTTGGAGACCATTTGTGCAGATCAGGCATCAATTGGTCATTGATTACAAAAACCAAAATCGGAAAATTGCTCTGCGTGCAACCCGTTCCCACTTTTTTCCATCTTTTGGGAAAATCAAATCCCAAGTTTTATGAAAAATCGAATCCATCTTTTTGTCGGAACCGCTGCGATTGCATTTGCCCTTGCATCCTGTAAATCCAATGTGGAAAAAGAAACCACTACACCGCAGCCTGAATCAAACGCCAAAACCGAATTGGATACCAAAGTGGCCTTGGGCAAGCACTTGGTTATGATCACAGGCTGCCATGACTGCCATACGCCAAAGAAAATGGGACCAAAGGGACCTGAACTGGATATGGATCGCGCGCTGTCCGGACATCCCGCCCAACAACCGCTTCCATATCTGGATCGCAAAGAACTCGAATCCAAAGGAGTCGCAGCTACCCAAGGACTTACAGCTTGGATCGGACCATGGGGCGTTTCTTTTGCCTCCAACATCACTTCTGATGCCACGGGTATCGGCAATTGGTCTGAGGAACAATTTTTCCGTGCCTTGCGTGAAGGCAAATCCAAAGGCATTTCCACCAACAGGCAGCTGCTTCCGCCGATGCCTTATGAGATGTTTGCGCACATGACCGATGAGGAGATCAGCGCCATTTTCGCCTACCTCAAAAGCACCAATCCGATTGACAACATCGTCCCACAGCCACTTCCGCCAATGAGCGCTCCCATTTAATCCACTTCTTTTATTAAACCAACTATGAAAACAACAATCACATCAATCGTCCTTCTGCTGGCAATGATCTGCAAGCTCGATGCCCAGCAGCTCCAGCAACCCTTGGAAGATTTCCCCATGTCCAACCGGGGCTATGCATTGCTCAAATCAGGTGAAGTCATCGAGGGGAGAATCATCAATTCGAACAGTACACGTGGCATCACCAAAGTGAGTTTGGAGGACATGTCCGGCACAAAACACAAAATCAGCGCGGAGGAAATTTTTGAATTCGCCATTGCGATGAACGACGCTGTGAGGCTCCAATATATGATGGAAAGAGGTTCATCGGTGAAAAAACTCCTGTCAAAAGACCAACCGACAGCAAAGCCCAAGGACTTCATCATTTTCCGAAACACAAGCGTAAACGGACAGAAAGAACTGCTACTGCAACTGCTCAATCCAGATTTTGATGAGGTATTCGAAGTGTTTTACGATCCTTTTGCCAGAAAAACCACTTCCCTCGAAGGAGAATATATCAGATGGACAGGCGACAAACACAGGGCTTTCTTTATCTCAAAAAATGGTGGACCATTGATGAAAGTGAAAAAAGGCAACTATAAGAAAGCCTTTGAAGTGCTTTTTGGGGATTGTCCACAGGTGCTTTCGGACGTCAGAAAACCCAAACTCGAAGACCTCGGCAACCATATCCTTTTGTACCAAAATTATTGCGCCTTAAACTGACCTAAGCCATGAATAAGCTTAATAAATGGGTACTTTTCACCCGCATTTACCTTGGTTTTTCGCTCCTTTCACTGCTATCGGTGAGCATGATGGCACTTTTCGATCCGCAATCCGTGATGGATCTCGTCGACGTCCAACTCAGCAACACCGATGCCTTGAGTTCCATTCGCGGTGTGTATGGTGGAGTCGGCATCACGATTTGCCTGAGCATTCTCTACCTGCTGATCAAGCATCCCGAAAAGGGCGCAGGTTTCCTGAGCATATTTTGGGGAGCCTATGCTTTCTCCCGACTCATTACCTTGATCTCGGACGGTCCATTGGGCGATTTTGGAAGCCAATGGCTGATCATCGAATCCATCATGGCACTGATTGGACTGGGGCTTTGGCTTACCCTGAGTTCGGGCAGGAGAAAGCAGAAATTCATCTTGAATCCTAGCTTATAAACAATCATATTCGCTCACAAAAACCGCTTCGGTAAATATTTCCGAGGCGGTTTTTTTCACGTTTTCACAAAACCATGGAACGGAAAACCATCCTTTACATCGCCGCCAGTCTGGACGGCTACATCGCCAAGCCGGGCGATAATCTTGATTTTCTCGAAGCTGTCGCCCAAGACGGACAGGACTACGGCTATGGGCAATTTTACGGGCAGATAGATACCGTGATCCTGGGCAAACGAACTTACGATTGGGTAATGGGTCAAATTGGTGAATTTCCCCATCAGGGAAAAGAAACCTACGTGCTGACCCGGCAAAGCCTGCCAGCTATCGGCACGGTCCAATTCTTTTCGGGTAACCTCTCAGAACTTGTTTCCAACCTAAAATCCAAACCGGGAAAAGACATCTTCGTGGATGGCGGCGCAAAGACCGTTCATCGGTTTTTGGAGGCAGGATTGCTGGATGAGCTGATTGTTTCCTTTGTTCCTGTCCTTCTCGGGGATGGAATCCGCCTATTTCAGGCAGGTTTTCCAGAGCAAAAGTTGGAGTTGATCAGGTCAAGAAGTTATCCATCTGGTTTGGTGCAGGTTCACTATCGGTTAGTGAAGTAATTTCGGGCCGGTTCAAAGACGGGCCGGCCTATTTTTTTTGATATAAAAAAGCCCAACATCCTGACCTGTTCAGATTCGGAAAGTTGGGTTAGATTGAATGCTTTTTCAGGGTTATTTTAACAAAGCCCAATCCAACCTCTAGTCGAACATTAAAAAAAGGAACGGGAAAAAGTCCCATTCCTTTGAAATGCTTATTGATAAAAGAAGGCCTAAATCCGCAACTCGGTAAAATCAACACCAAGCAATTGTCACTCTGGCCTGGCTTCGGAACCCGCCAATATCCCACCGTCCACATTGAGCTCGATTCCCGTGACATACTTGGATTCTTCGGACGCGAGATACAGTGCAGCGTAAGCGACGTCCTCCGGTTCACCAAAATGGCCGAGAGGAATTCCAGCCTCCACGCTTTTAATGATTTTTTCCCGCATCTCTCCTTCGCCGAGCATGGCATCCCACATCGGGGTCATGATAGCAGCAGGATGGATGGAATTGCAGCGGATGTTGTAGCGCTTTTCGGCGCAGAGCAGGGCAACGGACTTGGTATGGTTTCTTACCGCAGCTTTGCTTGCAGCATAAGCGGCGGCCCCGGGAATTCCCACAAGGCCGCTGCGTGAAGAAATATTGATGATGCTTCCATTTCCCTTCCGCTTCATCAGAGGAATGGCATATTTACATCCCAAAACCGTCCCGTTGAGATTGACCCGCATGACTTGCTCAAAGGAATCCATATCTGGATTTTCCGCATCAACAGGCCCTTTACTCTCCAGAAACCCTGTGATGCCGGCATTATTCACCAAAATGTCAAGCCCTCCGAACTCCAGCAACAGCTTTTGGTACACGAGCCTCCAATCGTTTTCATCCGCTACATCCAAATGGGTATAGCATGCCATTTCTCCCAGTTCTTGGGCAAGAGCTTTTCCCTTTTCATCCAGAATGTCTGAAAGAATGACCATCGCACCTTCCCGATGAAAAACGCGGGCAATGCTTTCTCCGATGCCTCGGGCTGCCCCGGTAATCAAAGCGATTTTGTTTTCCAGTCTTCCCATAAACGATCCACTAATTTTCCAACAAGATACTCAAAGCACGAATCAAAGCACGGTCTGTACCATTCGACACTTCCTCAGGTGTATTGATCACGACCTCATCCGGCTCCAATCCGATCCCTTCGTAACTAATACCGCTTTGGTCCCGGAAGTCGCCAGTACTCATCGCAACAATCCATCCGTTTGGCAATTCCCATTTGGGATTGTCTGAAAAGGCACCAAAGGTGAAGTCGCCGACGATCTCTACGTTTTCGTTTTGGCGCATGGCCAAGGTGAAGGTCTCACCCGCGCTGCCTGTTCCCCGGTCGGTAAGCAGGACTACTGGCTTGGTATAGGCACCTGGTCTCGGAGCCAATTGCCAAAGTATCCAATCCGAAAAATCACCCGGATTTGCGCTTTGTTTGAAGCGGGTCTTCATGTATAGCTTTCTCTCCTCGGCAAAATAACTGGCCACTATTTGGGCAGAACGGTCATCGCCTCCCTCGATCCCCCGCGCATCAAAGACCAATTCATCCGTACCCGCCAAAGCTGCCAAGGCGGTACTTATATGGTCTTCATAGAAACCCGGAGCTTGACCCAAATGGTCCAAATACAGATACCCAATATTGGTGTTTTTGAATTTGCCAAACAGCACCAGAGGATTGTCAGCGGGACCAAAAAACGTCTCTTCGGAAAGGCTTTCCCGAATCAGGTCCAAATCAAAAGTCCCATCGGGAAAACTCGGCCCACTGTCAAATCGGCGGAAACCCGGATTGGGTTTGACCATCCATACGTGGCCGTCGTTGAGGCGGGAAAGCATTTCGGAGAAGAGGTCAAAGAGCTCATCAGCGCCCATTTGGTCATTCACTTTCGTTGAAAATTCGGCATGGACTTCATCCCAGTCCAATTGCTTCACTTCAAAAAGCCCATAATGGTCATCAAAAGTCGACCAAAGATACTCGAATGTAGAGACAGGGCCCTGGCTTGGTTCTTCGCCCAGCATGAGTTCGTTGCAGGAAACCAGACCAAGTCCACAGACGAAAAGGCTGGCGAATAGAGAAGTTTTGATTAATCGTTTCATGGCGTGTTAGTTTGCTGGGGAAAATTGAAAATAGTAAACCCAGGAAAGACCCAACTCATGGTTGGATTTCTTGATGGTTTGGGGCTTGGAATAATGCAGCCATTCATAGGAATAACCCAGCTCAAGGCTGCTTCGACGGGCTAGGTGGTATCGATACGCAATGCGGATTTCAGGTTGCTGAAATTGGTGGACGGAGGTGAATGTACTTCCGGACATAAAGGACTTGAATTGGGACGTTTCGGGTTGCGAAACCACGTTGCTGAAGGGCATCCTTGCGACAAAGGCGAAAATGGGGAGTTGGAAATCGCCAAGAATCTGATGCTTTGTTCCCAATCTGAGCAGGTGGGTATACCTGACCCCCAATCCCAACAAATTCATCGCCCAGGTATTCATGGCCAATCCATCGGCATAGTGAATCTGATTGCGAAGATTGACACCGAGATAGGTTTCCTGTTTTTCATTTTGAATCAACCCCCGCTGATAGCCGGCCCTGATCTCCCCGAAATACTGCGTGGGAATAAGGAGAAATCCCTCTCCTCCTTCCCCAAACTGAAATTCCCGCGTTCCCAATGCCGGAGCGATCATGGATCCTGTTTTGGCTTCCAAGCCAAACTCCCAGCGATTGCGGCCCTTCATCCGCTTGTAGTCCAGATTGATGCCGTTATAATCGGTGAAGTACATCATCGGCGATGCCTGCAAATCATGCAGTTTCTGCGTTCCCCTCAAATAAGATACTGTCAATTCGGCACCTGAATGCTCCGCTTTGTTCTGCGAAAATCCCAAGGTGGTTCCTCCCAGCAAGCATCCCGCTGCCAGTAAGTTTTTCAATAGTCTGTTCATAATTTTTGGTTTAGTGGTTGGGTCTGACGACCAGTTCAAGTGCTTTTTCCATCACAGGGTCCTTTCCATTGACGATATCTGCCGCAGTGGGCACGATGGGATGATTGGGTAAAATCCCGCGGTCCCTAGGCATTGCCGGATTCAGGTTTGCCATATGGAATCCCAGCCGGGGAATTCCAAGATCAATCTTGGAATGCGGCAGGGTGACGATGGTGAAAAATCCGCTGCTGTTGATTTCCGCTCCTCCGGCAGTTTCTTCCCCAACAAAATGCGCCCGTCCATCTGCCTGGACTCGGGCAGATAACTCCGTCGTCACCGAGAAACTCTGCCCATCCAGCAACACGATCAGATTGCCATCAAATCGGTTCTTGTGGGATTTGTAGGTTTTCAGCCCGGGAGCTTTGGTGAATCGGAAGACTCCATCTTTCTCCTTTGAAAATGAATTCAGCATACGGAAAATCTTGGAAGTATGGCTTGGATAGTCTGTTTTCTGATTTCTCCTTGTCGTTACATAGTCGTAGTATTCAAATTGATCTTGGGCGAGGTAACGGTACAGTTCTATCCCCAGCTTTTCAAATCCTCCTTCATTTCCCCGCAGGTCAAGAATCAGGTTGCAGATGTTTTCTTCTTCGAGTGATTTGAATGAGTTTCTCAAAAACCGCTTGAAATCAGGCTCATGCTTGTAGGAGAAAAAGCGGTTGATCTTCATGATTCCCGTCCAGCCATTGGTCATGCGAAAGGAAAAAGGGGTGTCTTCGGTCTTGAAGCTTGCCTCTATTTGGTCCTTTTCCACGCCATTTCCCTTCCAGATTTGGAGCTTCCCATCGTGGAGCAATTCCACTTCATAGCTTTCATTCAGGCCATATTCAAAGGCATGAAGGGCCGAAAAGTAGCGGTTGAGCTGGAATCTCTTTCCCCCATCGCTGTCTCCATCCCCAAAGCTCAGTCTTTTCCATATCGCATCTTTGATGGAGGCAATCGGCCTACCGTTGATACTGACTACTTCGGCGAGGACCGGAACGTTTTCGCCACCGAAATGAGTAAGAACTTTCACTTTTTCCGCCTCAAAATGGAGTTGCAGGGGAAAAAGGCCAGATGTAAAAGCCCCATAGTGCTGGTCTTCGCCTTGGATTATCCATTTGATATGGCCGTCTTTCAAGGCCGCTAGGGCGGGACGCATGGTCTGATAAAATTCCAACTGATCCATAGGCCGGTCAAGTTGGCGTTCGATATCAGAGAAAATGACCTGAAAGCCAGCCTCATCCGTATATCGGTACATTTCTGGATGGAAGCGCTCAAGGGCATCCCTAAAGATTCCCAAATCTTCCTTGAGCTGATCGGGATTGAGCGTTTGGGCCGGAGATTGTGGCGAAAATGCCTGCAGCCCAAGAATAAATGTGAGTAGTTTTTTCATAGTCGTCTGAGTTAAATGAAAATTGATTTCTTGTTTTTCTACTTCCCAGATGGGGCTGTCGGCTCTGAGGTTGCTTTGTCTTCACCCACATAATGATGTGATTTGGGGGAAAATTAAGCGCAATTTTCATCCCCAAATGCCTATTTTTAGCTTAACAAAATGAAAAAAGGGCTCTTACTTCTTCTCCTGACGATCAGCTGCTGGCATCTCCATGCGGAGACCAAACGGTTTTATGTGACCAATTTGAGGACATCGGATGGTTTGGCTTCCAACCAGGTCTTGACGGTATTCAAAGACAAGCACAATTACCTTTGGATCGGGAGTTCCAATGGATTGCAGCGTTTCGACGGGCGCAAGTTTATGAGCTATCAGATCGATACTCCCCAAGGTCGCCAACCCGCACAATCGGTATCTGAGATTTTGGTGGACCGGCACGAAAAAATGTGGCTGCGGGTAGGCGATCAATACGGCAGCTATATTCCCGAAAAACAGGAGTTTACCCCAGTGCCATTTGAAAAAAACGAAAACCGATTTCAGGGCGAATCCCTTTGGATGGACAGAAAGGGAAACCTGTTTGTGATCCTGAACAACAACAAGCTCCTCTGGATAGATCAAAAAAAGGGCAAAATCACCGATCAAAACCTACCGGTAAAAGTGCCGGACGGTTGGAGACCGAGGTCCATATTTGAAGACAAAAGGGGGCTGTATTGGGTCAGCAACATCGAAGGGATCAGTGTGTATGATCCGAAAAGTGGGGAAATCTACACCCACGCCTCGAATCCCTTGGGACTGGAAGTGCTCAAAAAACCTGATTTGACCTATGTGTTCAATGTATATGAAGACTCTGAGAGCATCTTTTGGGTCAATTATTGGTCACCCGATGAAAGGCTGCTCTCCTACGATCCCCTGACCAAAATATGGCGAAACCACAAAAGCGAGATTTCTCCCCCAAACACCAACTATCAGGAAGCCTATGGCCACTTGGAATTGCCCAATGGAGAAATCTGGAGGTATGGGATTCAGACCCTGGCGAGCTATGACCGAAGATCAAAAACCTTTACCCCACTCATTCAGAGTGATATCCGGTTCGACAAGATCACCAAACTGATATGGGATGATGCAGGCGGCATTTGGATGGCTACGGACGCGGGGCTTTACTTTCTGCATTTTGACACGCCGAGCATATATTTTCAAGAGCGCAGCACGCAAGACGGCAACTTTGAATACCAGGCCGTGGAGGAAGTCATCCACCGCGGAGATACTAGCGTATGGCTGGGTAGTTGGGGCAAAGGCATCGGAATCCTTAAGCCCTTGACTGGAGAGTTGGACTCAAAGTGGATATACAAGGGGTTGCCAGATGCCATCGAGACCTATCAGGTTTGGGACCTGCACCATGACAAAAAACGCCAAGTGGTATGGGTTGCACTTCAAAAAGGACTGATCCAAGTCATTGAGCTTGATTCAAAAAAGGTTCACTACTTTTATCCAGAGGCCTTTGAGGGATCTACCATCCGAACAATTGCCGAGGATGCCGAAGGAAACTTGTGGTTTGGAACCCAAAGTGGGAGTATCATCAAATACGAAGGCAAAGGAATCGACGAGGAGGGATTTCGCAGGTACCGCAGATTCCAGGGAAGAATTCCAAAAATACTCATCAGCAAAGACCAACATCTCTGGGTGACTACCACCAACGAAGGCGTTTACGAACTTGATCTTGAAGAAGGAAAAATCCTAAGACACCTGGATAATTCCATCCTGAATTCCAACAACAACGAGCAACTCCTGCAGGTAAATGACAGCATTTTCCTGATCGGCTACGAACTGCTGAACAAATTCAACACCCGCACGGGCAAAAACGAAGTCTTCTCCTACTCCGACGGAATGCTCAGCAACACGATTTTCGGTTTGGAAATGGATGCGGATGGATTGGTTTGGATTTATACACCCAATGGATTGACCAGATTTGATGTCAAAACCAATACATTCTATTCGTTCGGCAAGAATCATTTTTTTTCAAACATCCCAAATGACGGCCGAAGTGGGACCCGATTCGCAAATGGGGAATTGGCCTTTGTGAGCAACAACGGGATCATCATTTTTGACCCTATGCAATTTGCCCGAAACCTCCCCCCTCCCGTCCCGACGATTACCGGCATCGAACTTTTCGGACTATATATAGGAGATGGATCTTTACCTGAAATGAGACGGGAATTCACTTCCCAGGAAAACAGCCTCACTTTTGATTTTAATATCCTCAATTTTTCCAAACAAGACAGATTCTCCTATCAATATCGATTGGTGGGCGCCGACCCCGATTGGATCAGTGCAAAAAGCAATTTCCAAGCGGTCTATTCCCTACTTCCCCCTGGAGAATACCAATTTGAAGTGAGAAGCATCAATGAATCGGGAGTTTATTCAGAACCTGCCGTTTATGCCTTTGAGATCAAACCCAGCCTGGTGCAGACTTGGTGGTTCAAGGCATTTTTGGGATTGCTGTTTTTGGGGATCGTGGCGCTGATCTATCGTATGAATGTCAACCGCATTTTGGCAGTAGTCAAACTTCGAAGTCGATTGGCACGTGACCTGCATGATGACATGGGGTCCACCCTCAGCACGATCAATATCCTGAGCTCCATGGCCAAAACCAAACTCGGAACCGATCCTGCCAAAACCAGCGAGTACATTTCCAAAATCTCGGAAAACAGCCAACGGATGATGGAATCCATGGACGACATCGTGTGGAGCATCAAGCCACAGAATGATTCCATGGAAAAGCTCATCGCCCGCATGCGGGAATTTGCCAATCAAGTGCTCGAGGGCAAAGACATCGTGTTTTCCATGGAGGTGGACGACCGGATCTTGGGTATGAAACTGAGCATGGACGCGAGAAGGGATTTGTTTTTGATCTTCAAGGAAGGAATCAACAACGCGGCCAAATACTCTGGGGCAGCCCGGGTGTTCATCTCCTTTGGCTTGGAGGGACACCTCTTTACCATGCGGATCAGGGATTATGGAAAAGGCTTTGATATGGCGGAAATAGACGAAGGCAACGGATTGGAAAACATGAAAAAAAGAGCTTCCAATCTCGGGGGTAACTTGGAAATCAAAACTGAAGCCGAAAAGGGCACCGAACTGACGCTCCGGGTACATCTCTGACAAAACCACCTCAATATGTGATTGATAGCGTATCAGCATGACCTTACCTTTGTATTGCTAAACTGTGAAAACCATGATCAAGCTCCTGATATACGAAGACAATCCCCAACTCCGAGAGGGGCTCACCATGCTGATCGACGGCAGTGAGGGATTCAGCGTGTTGGCGGCATTCAAGAACTGTACAAACGTAGCCGAAGAAATCAGGACTTTCCGCCCGGATGTCGTCCTGATGGACATCGACATGCCGGGAGTCAATGGATTGGAAGGATTGAAAATCATTCGCCAAACAGACGATCAGGTCAAAGTGCTGATGCTGACAGTCTTTGATGACCATCAAAACATCTTCGAAGCATTAAAAAGCGGTGCAAATGGCTATATCCTGAAAAAAACACCTCCCGCCAAACTTTTGGAATATATCCAAGAAGCTTCCACCGGTGGGGCACCGATGACTTCCTCCGTTGCGGCTCAAGTGCTGAAAATGTTTTCGCAGCTTCAGCCTACGGTCGAAAACGACTATAACCTCACCGACCGGGAAAAAGAAGTGCTGCAATGGCTCGTCAATGGTTATTCCTACAAAATGATCGCCGCCGAGATGTTCATCGCCATGGATACTGTCCGCTCCCACATCAAGAAGATCTACGAAAAACTCCACGTCAACTCAAAAAGTGAAGCGGTAGCCAAGGCATTTAGGGATAAGATTGTTTAAGCGGAAAAAAACAGCATGGATTAGACCTGACAGGATACCCGAAACCTGTCAGGTCTTTTTTTTACAAAGATCCGGCTCACATCATTTTCACTTTTGGAGCCATAAGCCACTATTTTCCACCCATTTATGTGATTTACAGGCCTCGTTTTTTGATGCAATTTTGTCCTGTACTTATTGATAATCAAGACAATGAAAACTTTTTCAAAAGTCACACTTCTTATCTGGGCCTTGACGGTTTGCGTGGAGGGAGAAAAGGCAAAACCAGCCTCTCAGCCAGCAAATGGTCCCTTGATCCTCGCCCAAAAAACCACACATTCATGTGATGCCCAGATCACATCTTCTGGCAAGGGTATGACGTGAAACACAATCAAACACTGTCCTTTTCGGAAAATGAAACCAACTATTGAAAACCCACCAACCAACTTTTATGAAAACCACAAGAATAAACCAACCTTCGGGAAGCCACCTTTGCCGACTCCCGATCGACCAACTCTTTTTGGGTTGCTTGGCCCAAAATCCGCGCACGCAGCGCGAGCTGTTTGACAGGCTATATCCAAAGATGCTTGGACTTTGCCTCCGTTACATCAAAAACAACGCGGCTGCCGAAGATGTCGCGCTTGAAGCGTTCAGAAAAGTGTTTTCGCGCATCGACCAATTCAAGCAAACGGGAAGTTTTGAGGGATGGATCAGAAGGATCGTCGTCAATGAATGCTTGATGCACCTGGAAAAACAACGAAACCTCTACCGTGAAATCGGCCTGGAAAGCATCTATCCCGAAGCCAACCAAGCGGGGCCGAGCGATCACCTCGACTGGGAGGATTTGCGGAAAATGCTTCAACACTTACCCAAAGGGTATCGGCAGGTTTTTGAACTGTTTGCCTTGGAGGGATTGAGCCATGAGGAGATCGGACAAAAGCTGGAGATCTCCGAAAGCACCTCGAAGTCCCAGCTTAGCCGCGCCAGGATTCAGCTTCAGCGCCTGCTTCACTTTCGAAACGACAACAACTGATTCTGATGAAAACAATCCATGTCGCCATGTGGATAGAAACTCTGGAATCGGTCCAGGATTTCTCTTGCCGCATTTCAGGTCTGGTTTAAAGAACTTCGGAAAAAGCGGCATTTGATCTCCGACAAACACACGCTTTTCATTTGGGGGATGAAGGATCCTGCCGTCAAGCCCCATCATCTGGAGAAGTTCGTCTCGAGATTTTCAAATTCCTCCGTCTTGAAGCTGTCGTCCTGCGGACATTTTCCCAAGAGGAAGAACATGGGGAGGTACAGCAATGGGTCAGTGGTTTTCTGCATTCATAGCATCTATCCCCACGTCGTTTGTGTTTGCACAGTCCATGCTTTTTCTATCTGTTTTCGAGCCTTTATGAATGGTAAATTGGAGAGGTTTCGACATCAGGCACCTTGTTTAGATTTGGGAAATCGTAGCCACAAATGGGCGATTTTATTGTAGAAAAAACGAATCCGATATGAATCGCGAGTCCTAGGAGACGATTTTATTGCTGGAGAAAACAAGCGGTTTTTCGGACGCACATCTTTACAACTTGGGATGGTTTGCTGCCGGCTGTTCATTACCCAAACCGAATAATCCGTATCTTCCACAAAAACCATTTTCATGAACATCCCCGCCCTCCGATTCCTTTTTCTACTGCTGTTGAATGTGATGCTAGCGGCACCTGCCTTCGCGCAAACAACCGCCAATGAAGCCCAGCCGTTGCATGACGTAATCGAGAAAACTTTCGATGCGCTCAATCGGGCTGATACGGCTGCGCTAAAGGACCTTTTGACAAATGAGGTACATTTCTTTGAGTACGGTGAATCCTGGGACATGGAAAGAGTAAGAAAGATAGCCCTGAAATCTGCGGAGACACCCGGTTTCCACCGTGTCGACAGCTTTGATTATGTCCAAACCAAACAAAGCGGAAACGCGGCTTGGGTCACCTATTACCTCAAATCAGACATAACCCGCAACGGAAAAACCGAAGCTTATTATTGGATGGAAACGGTCATCTTGGTAAAGGAAAAAGGGAGATGGAGGTTGGATGTCTTGCATTCGACACGTCTGGAAAAGAAATGAATTTCATTCTCCGCTTATGGTCTTTATCCCCACAGACCATGTTTTTGTACCTGACTCGGGCCTTGTCCTTTGGAGATGGAAAAAAGGATCTTTGCAGAGATTCACTATTTTTCGGCCCCATTGGGTCAATTTGATGGTAGAAAATAGACTTATCCCAAATCACGAGCCCTAAATGGACGATTTGAGATGTGAATAGCTGAAGATTTTTTGATTGGTTTTCCGTCAATTTATTGAATCAATGGGCTTGCTTGAAAGTCCTTTTTGTAATAAATCAAGATTATTTTATATCCGAAATGACCGATTTTGATGATGAATTGTACAGAAATCCCTAAGTTTGAAGGTTAATGTATTTAAGAAGTACCAACCTCAAACTCCATGGACCGCATTCAGATTATCCAAGAAATCTTCAGCAAAACACCCTTCACCAACTATCTCGAAATAGGCTGCCACAAGGGGAAATCCTTCCTACCCATCCGTGCCGAGCGCAAAATCGCCGTGGATCCAAACTTCATCATACCAATCACGAGAAAGCTGCATTGGCTCGCCAAATGGCCTGCAAACCGCAACAACACGTATTTTGAGGAGACAAGCGATGCGTTTTTCAACAAAAGAGGGGAATTTCTAAAGAAATTCGGGCCATTGGATGTAATCCTTGTCGATGGGCTGCACAATTACCGGACTTCTCTCAGCGACGTGCTGAACACCCTCAAATATTTCAACCCCAAAGGACTTATCCTCATGCACGACTGCTATCCACCCGACGAAGCAGCAGCCTATCCCTCTGAGTTTTTCCCAAGCAAGGAAGAGCAAAAGAACATCAAAGGCTGGAAGCACGAGTGGTGCGGTGACGTTTGGAAGGCAATCGTGTACCTGATCAAAAAACACTCCGATACCCTCGAAGTGGGCGTACTTGATACCGACTACGGTTTGGGATACGTGATGGCAAAACCTGGATTCAAAAACGGGGATTTCAAGATTGACGAATACCTTTTTGCGGAAATCGACAAACTCACCTATCAGGACATGATGAAAAATCCTGGTGCAACCATCAACCTCAAGGATGCCAAACACGCGGAAAAGATCATTGCCAAGACTGTAGGGAATTCAAAATAAAGGCCAGTTCATTGGATACTTATCGTTTGAATGTGAGTTGATTAAAGAGCACATCTGGAGTCAAAAGGTGCGATAAGACGCTTTGATTGAAGCCAAGGAAAGAGGCTTTTTGCTATTTGAAGTGGGTATGTCTACCGTACACGTAAATCCCACCGAATGGGAATCGAAAAGTGATTGTATATCTTTATTTTCAATCCGCAACCAACAATTAAACCCTCTAGCCTATGAACCTCAAAAAGACAGCCTTTTTGGCAATGCTTTGTACCGTCACCGCTTCCGCAATCGCACAGGACGGGACCATCTATCCACTCGAAGCCCCCAAAGAACCCAACGCCATTTTACTTGGCTCAGGCGGAGTCGAAGGACAAACATCCCCCGAAACATGGTTTCGCCAGTGGGGTGACCCCATGGCACGCAACATTTCGACCGCAACCCTGACTCCATTCCTCCCCGAGCCGGGCAAAGCCAATGGCACTGCCGTCATCGTCGCGCCTGGAGGCGGTTTTAGTTGGTTGTCTATGGGTAATGAAGGTTGGGAAGTCGCAGAAGCACTTGCCAAACAGGGCATTGCGGCTTTTGTGCTGAAGTATCGCCTCAATCCAACGCCTGCCTCTTTGGAGGATTTTTCAGCTTGGATGAACCGTCCGCGACCAACTCCTCCCCCTGCTGCTGATCCATCCAAAGGAACCCCTACTCCGCCCCCACCCCCACAGCGGGACCTTTCCAACCAACTCGCAGATGCCGAGGCTGCTTATGCCATGATCGTCGATCGTGCCAAGGAATGGGGCGTGGATACCAACAGAATCGGGATGATCGGTTTTTCGGCCGGTGCCGGACTGACGATGCATTCCACCTTGCATTCAAAAACCATGAAGCTGGCCTTTATCGGCCCGATATACGGTGGAATGGGTCCGGTGGAAGTTCCTCAAGATGCTCCCCCTATGTTCAATGTCATTGCCACGGATGATTTTCTTTTCCGCGGACAGTTTGGTGTCATTGAATCTTGGTTCAAAGCGGGCAAACCCGTGGAATTTCACCTCTACCAAAACGGCGGTCACGGCTTCGGACTGGGCAATCCCAACCGCACGAGCAATAAGTGGTTTGACGCCTTTGTCCATTGGCTGGATGTAAATGGATTTCTCAGCGCCAAGGCCGGGAAGTGATCCTAGAAAACATATCTGACGCTCCAAAACCCCTGTTCCTGCAAGAAGCGGAATAGGGGTTTTTCATTTTGGTTGATTTTTAAAAACTAGCGTCCCTTGTTTCGCTGTCAGGGTATTGCGCACCCTGCATGGATTGGCGTTCGAATAATTTTCCGGCAAGGGGTATGCAGCATAGCGAATCTTGGTTTTTTTCCCCAAATTCAGAGATAAAGTCAACCAAACCTCCAACCCATGAAAAAATGCTTTTTTCTCGGCATGATGCTGTTCATGTCCCTCTATGTTTTTGCGCAGAGAGGGAAAACCGCCGCGCCACCGCCACCCACATTTGACGCCACGATTTTCGAAGGTCTGAAGTGGCGCAATATCGGCCCCTTTCGGGGCGGCAGAGCCAACGCCGTTTCAGGTTTACCCGGTAATGACCAAGTCTTTTTTGCCGGGTACACCGGCGGAGGCCTTTGGAAAACCATCGATGCGGGCATCTCTTGGCACAACATTTCAGACGGTTTCTTCAAGACGGGATCCGTCGGCGCCATCGCCGTCAGTGAGGCCGACCCCAACGTCATCTATGTCGGCATGGGCGAACATGCCATCCGCGGCGTCATGACTTCCTATGGGGATGGTGTCTACAAGTCCACGGACGGGGGTAAAACCTGGAAAAATGTCGGCTTGGAAAAAACCCGCCATATTTCCGACGTGGTCGTCCACCCCTCCAATCCTGAGATTGTATTCGTGGCAGCCCAAGGAACCGCCCACGGTCCGAACGAGGACCGGGGAATTTTCAAAAGCACGGATGGCGGGAATACCTGGCAAAAGGTCCTGTTCGTCGACGCCAACACGGGGGCTGCCTCCCTGAGTATGGACTTCACCAATCCCAGAATCCTGTATGCCGCGACTTGGGAACACCGCAGGTTGCCTTGGCAGGTGCAAAGTGGCGGACCAGGCTGTAGTATCTGGAAATCGGTAGACGGTGGAGATACTTGGTCCAAGATCAATACAGGCCTTCCCGCTGAAATGGGAAAAATCGGCGTGAGTGTGTCCCGCGCAAATCCGCAAAGGGTCTATGCAATCATTGAAGCCGAAAAATCAGTGGCCGGCCTGTACCGCTCTGACAACGGGGGCGATACCTGGGCCCATATGACCAACAACGCACTGCTGACCTCGCGCTCGTGGTATTATACCGAAGTCGAGGCCGATCCTGTCAACGCCGATGTGGTCTATGTCCTCAATTCACCCCTGACCAAGTCGATTGATGGAGGTAAAAACTTCAGCGTAGTGCCCGTGAGGCATATCGATACCCATGATCTTTGGATCAACCCCAAATATCCCAACAATATGATCTTGGGAGATGACGGCGGTGCCGAAATCACTTATGACGGAGCCAAGAGTTGGTCTACCCAGGACAATCAGCCCACCTCCCAGTTCTACCGGGTCATCACCGACGCCGTATTTCCCTACAAGGTATATGGAGGGCAACAAGACAATACCTCTGTGATCATTGCCAGCCGAAACAATTTCATTGGCCTTACGGACAAAGACTGGTCGATTGGCCCCGGCTGCGAATCCGCCTTTGTCGCTTTTGACCCGAACAACCCCGTGCTGCTCTACGGCGGTTGCTATCAAGGGATCATCGATGTCCTCAATACGGCAGATGGCCACGTCAAGGACATCAGGCAGTATCCGGCCAATATCCTCGCCTACGATGCCAAGGACATGAAGTACCGCTTTAACTGGAACGCCCCTCTGATTGCTTCCCCACATGATTACAGCACCATCTACCATGGCGGCAATATCCTGTTCAAAACCACCAACGGCGGACTCTCTTGGGAGGAAATCAGCCCCGATCTTACCCGCAATGACTCATCAAAACAGGGACCCGGAGGAGCGCCCATCACCAATGAAGGCGCAGGCGGTGAAAATTACAACACCTTGAGCTATGTCATCGAATCCGTGCATGAACAAGGCGTGATCTACACTGGAAGCGATTGCGGACTGGTACACATTACCAAGGACGGAGGAAAGACCTGGCAAAACATCACACCCGCCGGACTTCCCGAAAGCCTGATCCAATCGATAGAGGTTTCGCCGCACGACAAGGGCACTGCCTTTATCGCTGCCACCCGCTACAAATTCAATGACTATTCCAATATGTCATTCAAGACCACCGACTACGGAAAAACCTGGACCAAAATAGATGCTGGCGTGGAGAAAGATGACTTCATCAAGGTCATACGGGAAGACCGGAAAGTAAAGGACCTGCTGTACGCCGGAGCGGAGCGCGGTTTCTATGTCTCCTTCAATGGCGGTACCAACTGGCAAAAGCTCCAGTTAAACCTGCCGATTGTCCCCGTCACCGATATCACATTTGCAGAAAATGACCTTGTGATATCCACCGCCGGTCGGGCATTTTGGATATTGGATGATATCAGCGCCTTGCAACAGTCGAAGGGGAATTTTGCGGGCCTCCAAGTCTTTACCCCAAAACCTACCTACAAGTATGAGGGCTATACGCCTTCCTGGATGGACGTCCCTCCAGGTATCGGAAAAAACCCCATCCCAGGAGTGATTTTGGATTATTACCTGCCTGAGGCAGCAGACAGCTTGGAGGTGAAATTGGAAATTCTCGATGCTTCCGGGAAGGTTATCCGAACCTATTCATCGATCAAGGACGAGGAATTCAAGCCCTTCCCTGGCGGCCCCGCACCGGCACAGGTGATTCCCACCAAGAAAGGCATCAACCGTTTTGCTTGGGACTTTAGGGGCGAAACGCTCTTGGCAATACCCAATGCCTTTGTGTACGGGGACTACAGCGGACACCGCAGGGCACCCGGGAAGTACAAGGCAAGGCTGACTTTCAAAGGCGCCGTTGCCGAAGCGGAAATCGACTTGCGCCAGGATCCCAACCTCAAGAATATCAGTGCGCAGGATTGGGCTGCCCAACAGGCTTTGTTGGAAAATGCAGCAAAGTCACTGACCGAAATCCACCAATCCGTCATCGATATGCGCAAGGTGAAAAGCCAAATCGAACACCATAACGCCCTGCTGAAGGACAAAGAAGAGGCCAAGGCCCTGTACCAGGCTGGCCAAGACCTGATCCAAAAGTTGGTGGACTGGGAGGCCAAACTGGTGGAAACACGCCAAAAAAGCTTCCAGGACGTCATCAACTTCCCCAGCCAACTCAATGCGCAGTACTTTGATCTGAGGGCAGCAGTGGACGTGCACGACCCAAGACTCACCGCCGGTGCCAAACAACGATTGCAGGATCTGGACAAGGAATGGGCAGGTTACAAGACGGCGATGAATCAGCTCATCGAAAAAGACATCGTTGAGTACAATCAAAAATTCAAGGCCCAAAACCTTCCTGCTGTCATCATGAAGTAATCGGCTTCGCTTGGGCCATAATGGATGGCAGAATCGCTCCGAAAAATTTAACAGATCAATTGGATTTGCCCATAAATGTGTCAGCATCGAACGAGGTGCTGGCACTTTTTGTTGGACGCGCTTGCAAGAAGTTATGGATTCCTCGGAAATCAGAAAATAAACCACTTTTTCGATCCTTCTAAACGGGCCGGATGCTACATTTGGATCATTGGAGAAACGCATTCCCCTACATTCCCATGAAAATCCACAGCAGGTCTTTTTTCAAAAACGAGTCACGGGACAGAGCCGAGTTTGAATCTTGGGTAGCAAAGCTCGAAGCCCATAATGGCCGAAAATACGAACGGTTTGAGCTCAAAACCGCACTCGGAACCACCGTCGTTTGGGGCTTGAATACAGGTCAAAGAAGCGATCCGACTTTGGTGATCTTCCCCGGTGCGCGGACTACTTCCCTGATTTGGGATTTTGATAGGGGCCTGGACCAGCTTGGCACAAATGTGCGCATCTTCCTGGTCGAAACCAATGGCCTCCCCAACCTCAGTGAGGGCGCGACACCGGACATCAAGTCCCTCGATTATGGCCACTGGGCAGCGGAAGTGTTGGACCAATTGGGTATCCAAAAAGCCCATGTTGCAGGTGCTTCCTTTGGGGGATTGATTTGCATGAAGCTCGCCATCGTGGCGCCGCAAAGGGTTAGATCCGCGATTTTACTCAATCCCGGTTGCCTGCAGCCTTTTTCCTTGGGAATCAAGAACCTGTATTACAACATCCTCCCGATTGTCAAACCAAGCAGGAAAAACGTTTCCCTGTTTTTGGACAAGGCCATTTTCTGCAAGCCAACACACCAAATGTCGGCTTTCGCAGAACGGATGTTGGTGGACTATGAGGTGTTTGCGATCTCGCGGTACAAGGACAATACCCAAAAACCCTATTACATGGGCGCGGAATTGGGGAAGACCGAGACACCTGTGTACGTACTTTTGGGTGATAAGGACCTGCTTTTCCCCTTCCAAAAATCAATCGACAATGCCAAGCTGCATATCAAAAACCTCAAGGAAATAAAAGTCTATCCAAACGTCGCGCACGGCATTGAGACCTATGCCCCCGCCATCCAAAAGATCCGGGAAATCATGGAGAGTAATCGCTAATCCTAGGTAGAAAAAAGGTTGCTAGAAATGGATCACAGTCCCGAAGGGATTGAATCCACAGAGTGGTAATTACCCCGGGTGCAACCCGGAGGAATACAGAAAAGTAATGGCTTTCAAAGTTCCTAACCCCAAATGGGGTTGAATTCAACCACTTTCGTGGTTGGAAGGCCTGTCTGCCCATATCATTTATAACCTCCGGATTGGCATCCGGGGCAAATAACCTTTCGGTATTCAATCCCTCCGGGATTTGGAATGAGGTCGACGGGTCAAAATGATTCGGGATACACTTTTGATCAAAAACTTAAACGCGACCTCCAAAATTTTCAACTTCCCATCATCCCCAATCCCTTTTTTCCCAATCCCCATCTTCAATTCATAATTCACAATTGATAATTATTAATTCCCGACCCTCATCCCCAATCCCCTTTTCCCCCATTCATCATTTTTCATTCATAATTCATAATTCCCTCCTTCCCAAATTCCACCCCATTTACCACCCAATTCATCCCATTTTTTTTCGTGTCAGCATGGACTGGACTATTCTTGTAGCATAGAAACCAGCGGATTTCCATGAAAAGCAAAAAGACATTCCTAATCCTGATATTTGTGGCTTTGCTGTACCAACTTTGGGAATACCAAGCCCAAAAGAAACAACAAGAAAATTTGAATCCTAAACCAACTATTACTACCCTATCCACCAAGCAGCCATGAAAGAACGCCCCTTACCCTTTAGACAAATCGAATGGTGGGTGATGACCGTCCTCTTTGTCACGATCATCCTCGCCAACATCTTCCAGACCAACTTCTATTACTTCGATCCGAACAACAGGGAACTGGCTGAATATTTCGCCAAAATCCTGATACCAACAGTCTTGTATTTGGCCTTTTTCCTGCACCATCAATTGTTGATTCCCAAAAAGGAAACAAGAAAGAGCAAGTCCATGCACTACCTCCTTTCCTTCGTGATACTGTTGGTGTCCTTCGTGTTGGTCGGGGCATTTTCCTTGATGGGCGAGATTATGCTAAGCTTCGCAGTGCCATATTACTTCAGTTCCGTGGGATTGTACATTGGCTACCTGCTTCTCGGCGATGTGCTCGAGCAGATTTTTCCAAGGTCCGAAACCAAGGATTTTATGGCTTACAATCTCATCAAATTGGGGACGATCTTCGCCTTCTCCATGTTGTTTTTGTTCGGCCTTCAGGAAGTGGTGCCCAATTGGATACCGGCGGTATACAGTGTATCGATTCCAACCTTATTCGGAATCTTGGTGTACAATTACTTCTTGATCTACCGAAATCGCCTCCGAAACAGAAAAAGACTGGCCAATACCAGCTATGCCTTACTGATTGCTGCGATTGTGATATTCTTCATCATCCTGGCGGCGGAAAATAACAACGAAGGATTGTTGGTACTCGGCTTGGCTATATTGATTGCTGTGGCAGGCTTGATACTTCCTTTTTCCAACCTGTTTTTCAAGAAGTATGACCACCTCCTCGGTCAAATCCACTCCCTCAGCTACCGGGTCGATGAAGGTTCGGCCAAACTCTCACTCCTGCGGATGCAGATCAACCCGCATTTCCTCTTCAATATCCTCAACACGCTCTATGGTACGGCCCTGCAGGAAAACGCCGAAAGAACCTCTGAAGGCATCCAAAAGCTCGGCGACATGATGCGCTTTATGCTGCATGAAAACAGCATGGACAAAATCCCCCTCGCCAAGGAAAAGGAATACCTGATCAACTACGTCGACCTGCAAGTCCTGCGCATCAAGTCGCAGCCCAACATCGACATCGATTTCCGCCACAACGATGAAAACTGTAGCGGGCAGATTGCGCCGATGCTACTGATTCCCTTTGTCGAAAATGCCTTCAAGCACGGCATCAGTTTCCAGAAAAAATCCTGGGTCAAAATCAGCCTGCGTTGTACCGATGGAGTCGTGTACCTCGATGTCAACAACAGTATCCACCGAAGCGATGAACAGGACCCCGAATCCAAGGCTTCCGGCATCGGCCTCGACAACGTGAAGCAGCGCCTCCAACTCCAATATCCCGGCAAGCATGAGCTCGTCATCCGCGAAAACGAGGTCGAATATTTTGTACATTTAACCATCCAACTCTCCTGACATGCTCCGCGCGATAGCCATAGATGACGAACCGATGGCCCTTGAGGTGATCAAGTCCCATGCTGCCAAAGTGCCATTTCTCGACCTGAAGGCGGTCTATACGGATGCGATCCTGGCATTGGAATTTATCAAGAACGAGCCCGTGGACCTGATTTTCCTGGATATCAAAATGCCCGACATCTCCGGCATGGAACTCGCCACACTCGTGCCCAAGGACACCATGATCGTGTTTACCACGGCCTATTCGGAACATGCAGTAAAAAGCTTCGAACTCGATGCCCGGGATTATCTGCTCAAACCTTTCAACCTCGGGCGCTTCCTCAAGGCCTGCCAAAAGGCCTTGGAATGGCATGAACTGAAAAACGGCAACTCCGCCGGTACAATGTTCATCAAAACGGGCTACGAACAGGTCAAGGTCAATTTCGAGGAGCTGCTCTTTTGCGAAGCCAACGGCAACTATGTCAATTTCCAATTACCAAAGGAAAAAATCCTTAGCCGGATGACTTTGGGGGAAGTGGAAAAGATTCTGCCAAGCAGTTTTGTGAAAACACACCGCTCCTTTATCGTTAACACCCAACACATCCAAAAAATCGAACGCCACCAACTCACCGTCGGCGACAAACTCGTGCCCATCAGCGTCAGCTATCAGGAGGGCTTGATGGATCGGTTGAAATGAGCTTAAGTACGAAGTAAACCTAAGTACGAATTACGAAGTAGGAAGTACGAATCAAGCTCTGACTCTAACCTCGCAATTCTACCTTCTAACCTCGTACTTCTAACTTGGTACATTGTACTTGGTACTTAGTACAAAGAAAAAGCCCGCCTTTTCGCGGGCTTTTCTTTTACAGCTTTCTAACCCAAATATTCCTAAAGCTCACCAAATCCCCATGGTCTTGGAGTTTGATGGGGAGCTCGTTGGCATGGGCTTTGTAATTGGGGATGCCGATGTATTCGGTCGGACCTTTGATTTCCGCATTGTGCTGGACAAGGATGCCGTTATGGACCACCGTTACCCTAGCCGGGGCGACCAACATCCCGTCGGCATTGAACTTGGGTGCAGTAAAGAAAATATCATAGGTATTCCACTCTCCCGGTGCCTTTGTTGCATTGACCAAAGGGGGATGCTGCTTGTAGATACTTGCCGCCTGCCCATTGGAATAGGTGCGGCTTTCGTAAGAATCCAAGACTTGCACTTCGTAGAGGCCCATCAGGAAAATCCCCGAATTGCCCCTACCCTGTCCTTCACCCTTGATGACGGTCGGTGCGGCCCATTCGATGTGCAGCTGCATATCGCCAAAGCCCTGTTTCGTTTGGATATCGCCTTTCCTTGGGACGACTGTAATCGCGCCGTTACTGACTGTCCATTCTGCGGGACCGCCGGAAGCGGCACTGACAAAGTTGTCGAGATTTTTGCCGTCAAAGATGACGATGGCATCATCGGGTGGCATGTGGTTTTGTGCGCCGGGCGTCACTTTTCTGGGTACAGGTTCCCAAAACTCCGTCGCCTGTGGGGGCAGCTTGATATCTTGCTGCTGTGCCAGGACCGGCAGGGCCGCCATACAGCCCAAGAGGACAAAAGAGGTTTTCAAAGTCTTCAGCATAGGTTTATTGGTAAATGTGAATGGATCTTTTCGGGCAAATTAAACCAAAACCAAAGGATTCAAAAGCCATTGATGGATTTTTCAGGGCAAAGAGGTTTTCTCGCAGAGAGCGCGGAATATTTCTCGCAAATGTAAGTGGTCAGTTGGCAGGAGCAGTCGCAGTGGGCAGTGGCTTAGCTTGGCGTCTTGGCGCGCATTAGTTTCTCGCAAAGACGGCGAAGGTGCAAAGAGCGCAAAAGATCAGTGGGAAGTGGCAGTCGCAGTGGGCAGTGGCCTATCCTGGCGTCTTGGCGTCTTGGCGAGGTTTTTTTTCTGTTCTTAGCACCCTTATTTTCTTTGGGAGAGGCGGGTATTGTCATTTTTGGTACACTGGCCTCTTTGCGTGAAACCTTTTTTCTGCGTGCTTTGCAACTTCATTTTCTTTGCGAGCACCGCTCTTTCCCGAATACGGCGAGGATGGCAAAATTCAAAGAAAACAAAAGGCCACCGTGGAAAGAATCCACGATGGCCTTTTCATTCCCCTCAGCCCTGCAATCGAGGACTTCGGATTTGTCTTACTCTTTGATGAGTCGCTTGGTGATCAACTGATTGTCAACCTGCACGAGGATCATGTAGAGACCGTTGCTGTAGCCTTTCAGGTCGAGGGTTCTCATGAAGCTGTTCTCTTCATAAGCCTCGTCTTGATAAACCAGCCTTCCTTGAGGATCATATACCCTCAGATTGACTTTGGCAGCCTGGCTCAGCCTGACCTGAACATTGGCAAACTGCTCTCTTGCAGGGTTTGGATGGACAATCACCTCGCTGACACTTGCAGCCGCAGGGATATCAAAGTTGCCATTGTTGCCAGCACCTTTTCTGAACACCAACTCACGTTCGATGCTCTGTCCTGTCCTGTCGGTGGATGTCACCGTGACTCTCAGTTCAGCAGGTGTCGCAGAAGACTTCCATACCAATTGGTCATCAACCAGTTCGAAGTAGTCATTCTCACTTACCTGGTAAGTATGGATATCATCCGCCTTATCCACTGTGATGAGTTTGGTGAACACCTGTCCTACTTCGACATTGCCTGGAATTACCTTCACTGTGGCAAGGATGTCTGTCGCCAATGGCTTCTCGCGGACAAGCACCGGTATTTCGACCATGTCTTCCAGATCGCTGAGATTTCCGGAGATGACCTCACCCACAACTTGGTAGAAGCCCGGCTTCATGCCGTCATAGGCATCAATGTTCCATCTCATGGCCACTGAGCTACCTTCAAACCATCCCTTGGACATCTGATCCAACTCTTTCACTAGATCTTCATTGGATGTGTTCCAGTTGACTTCTTGGAGATCAACAGCGATGCGTTTCTTGCCGTTGGACTTGACCTCATGGATTACAATCGAGCCGCCTCCGGTACCGTTGTTGCCCAGGATAGTGGCATCGGCTGTATTTTCGGCGCTACCCATCTGGTTGTCGTAGACGACGACACCCGCGGTGGTGCTGATCTTGATCCTAAATCTATCTGGGTTGCTCTGGCCGTTCCACTGTCCATCGATTGCTACCACCACAAACTTGAATCCGCTTTGTCCATTGATGGTTCCCGTACCTCTGTAGGTTGCCCTACCACCCGAAATTACCAAGGATCCAGACTCGTGCATGGTGGACTTGAAGTTCAGGCTTCCAGCTTGGAATTGGAACTCTGTATTGCCATCTACCTGGGTGGAGCCCTTCTTGTATTTGGACACGAATCCAAAGTTGGCTTTACCAACAATCGTAGGATCGGCAACCAAAGCCCCCGCTGGAGAATTGATCCAGCCACCGCCCGTTACAAAGCTTCCACTCGCATCGAAGACAGGGATGTAAGCGATGGATGATGCGCATCCACTGCCCACAGTCGCAGTCACTTCGTACACACCGAGTACGCCCAGGTTACCTGTGGTGGCGGTTGCGACACCAGAGGCGTTTGTCAGAACAGTCTGACTGAAGACCGTTACGTTGGCATCATTTGTCAAGACAAAGGTCACGCTTACCCCAGGGACATTCGGTGTTACGGTTGCCCTCAATGTTGCCGGCTGTCCCACAGGCACTGGGGTGGAGCTAGCCGAGGCGTCGATGATTACGCCATTTATTTCAAGATTAGCTCCGACATAAGTTATTGCATAATTACTATTAGCAACTGTAGCCTGCTGAATCGCATAGCTTCCTACACCTTCTCCGAGTACTCTAGTCAATGAACCAGTGAAACTGATGATTTGTCCATTGGCAAGTACAGTTCCCACTGCTGGAGCCGATACATAGGTCAGCGGAGGATCTACTTGACCACAGAATTTGGACTTCGCATCCGCTGTCACCGTCACTGCAAGCTGGTTGATGGTCAGCAGCGCACCCGTGTAGCTTATCGCATAGTTGCTGTTGGCAACCGTGTTCTGGTTGATGGCATAGGTGCCCACATTTTCGCCCGCGGCCCTGTCGAGCGCCCCGGTGAAGCCTACCACCTCACCGTTGGCAAGCGTGCTGCCGACCGCAGGCACCGACACAAAGGTCAGCGCGGGGTCGACGTCACCGTAGGTCTTGGACTTCGCATCCGC